>NZ_AMPO01000011.1 GCF_000302455.1 Methanobacterium formicicum DSM 3637 | reverse complement strand
AGTTGACCATTTAGTGGAAGCTTTATCTGATGAGGATTGGAGTGTACGTAAATTCGCCTCCAAAGCACTGGGTGAGATAGGTAATGACGCTGCAGTAGATCCGTTAATTGGAATGTTAACTGATGAAGACTGGGGTGTTAGGGTGGCTGCAGTTAAAGCACTGGGAGATATTGGGGACGAACGTGGTATTGACCCCATTAAAAAAGCCCGCCGTGCAGCAACTGGAGATAAAGAATTTAAAAAAGCATGCAATAAAGCCCTTAAAAAGATTCAGAAGTAAAATTCTGAATCAAAACATTTTTGTTTAAATCATTAGATTATAAGAACCTTAAAATAGGAAATTCCACATTATTAGGAAATTTCAATGATAAGGAACTTCACAGTAATTAAGAAACTTCACAGTAACAAGGAAATTTACAGCACATAAAAAAAATCAAATTAAATATGGAATCCCCACATTAAAATAAGTTACTTTACATCTAAATAAAGTCCATACTCATTTTTTCTTTAATTGATAGATGTCTGATCGCCGGTTGAGAAGAAGTGGAAGTTCCTGGCGAATTTTCGGAATCATTTCCCGGTTAATTGTGGCATATATTATTTGTTCACCTGTTCTTGCTTCTTTTAGGATTGTTCCCCATGGATCACATACCATGGAATGTCCATAGGCCACATAGGAAGCATCAGGGTCCCGGGCCGGTGATGCTGCAGCCATGAAAACCTGATTATCAACTGCCCTCACCTGAATTAATGGTTTCCAATGAGCAGGTCCAGTGGTAAGGTTGAATGCCCCTGGAACAACAATTAACTCAGCCCCTTCCAGAACCATTAACCGTAATAATTCGGGAAAACGCACATCATAACAGATACATATTCCTATTTTGCAAAGTGGCGTGTCCACTACTGTGATCTGGTTACCTGCTGTGAGGGTTTCTGATTCCTTGAAACTGATTTCTCCTGGTACGTCAATATCAAAAAGATGAACTTTACGGTGTGTTCCTATAATTTCACCCTGGGGATTGAAAATAAAACAGGAATTGTAAATATTACCATCTTGTTTTTCAGGAATGGAACCCGCCACAATATAAACACCATCATCCTTCGCAGATTTAGAAATGGCATCTAAGGTGGGACTGTTTCCTCTTTCCTCAGCATATTCTGGGAAGAGCGAAGTCTGGTAAGGACAATTCCACATTTCAGGCAATATCACCAAATCCGAGTTAGGGGCAGCTTCATGGATCATGGAAATTGCCCGGGCAATATTCTCACTTTTATCTGCCACTACCTTCATCTGGCACAGTGCCACTTGAAAATTATCTTTCATTTTACCATTCTCACAAGATATACTACTAATTACGTAGATATAACACTGATTACTAGTATAACACTAATTACACAATTAACATTTGCAATAGCTATATCAATAACTATATAATTTAATATTGGCTTTAATTATTTAATTACCATTCTATTGGAACATATTGTTTATTCCATTAAGCTTGAATATTCCATTAAAACTATTAGAAGTACCAATTGTATTAAATGTACAACATTTAGAGCTTGTTTTGATATAAATGTGATAAACTTATCACATAATTATTATTCTAGTATTCATTAAATTTATCTTCAAGATTACACTAAAATGCGAAAAAACTACCCATGTTTTATTTACATTTTTTCAATGTATCCTGCTCTTATGTCTATTAAGCCTATTTTAGCTAATTCTGGTGGTGAATCAACACAGGCAGGGTAGGAGTATTCTCCGTAAACGGTTATTGTATCGTTTATATTATAAGGTATGGTACCCGTGTATGAAGCAAGAATGTAAGGTGCAGGATAAGGATTTGAAATCTCAGGAACTTTGATTATTAGACTGGTTCGTGTTTTGTTAAATTGAAAATATTCTGTTTTATTAAATATTTGACCTGTTACTTTTACCATTTGGCCATTTAAAGCATTATAATCAAATATTGTTGATACGTTAAGTTCAGAGCATGAATATTTATAGGTGGAGATGTTTTCATCTCCAGTGACTGGAGTTACATAGAAATCAGTTTCACTACCTTCAAAAGATAATCCAAAAATTAAAACATAAGCAAAGGATGCTGACACAATAATTAACAATACTGCAAGAATTTTACTCAGTTTTTCCATTGAAGTAACTCCTTCGTTATTCAATATTTTTATTTAATTATTATTAATATTAATTATATTTATATTGGAGTTATGGTAGATGCTCTAAAAAGGATACTGTGTAATACTACTCATAGTGAGGAAAGATAGAGTTTAAGGAGTGATGATCATGAGCTGTTATCTTAGGTATATGAAGGATGTTTTAACCGAAGCAGATTTACATCCGGAAGATAAAAAAGATCGTAAAGAAGTTGACCTTTCCATTCGAAAGATCATAGGAATGAAAGCCGAAGATAAGTGCAACCTGGTCTGGAAGGAAGTTAAAATCTGGCTTCAGGATGAAAATAAAAAGCAAATATTGATTGAAAAGTTAAAGAACGATTAAAATTAAATTTAAATCCCATGTAGTTTAATGATTAATATAATCTAATGGATCATTATAAACCCTGTTTTAACTTCAACACAAAGGTGTGTGGTGGAAATGTTTGAAGAAGAACTGAAAATTTATCATTTGTTTATCAGCCATAATGGAGAAGGTGATGAAGAATACCTCACCTTTATCCAGAAACTTATTGAAGCACATGACTTTGAATGGGAGGATCATGGTGTTCCTGGAGAAAACAGTCTGGAAGAGTTAAAACAACAAATTGAACCAGCCGAGGTGGTGATCATATTAACCGGCCTTTACTCCAAGCACCATGATTTAATCCAAAAACAGGTAAATATAGCCCAAAAACTCGGAAAACCCCTTGTTTTAATACGCCCTTATGGATTGGAAGATGTTCCTGAGGAGCTGGAGAGAATTGCCAGCGGTGTTGTGGGATGGAACCGGGTGTGTATTGTAGATCGGATTCAGGAATCTTTGGAATAGTTATAAGTTCATTGAATAATTTAAAAAAAACCATTCCATATTACTTAAATTTAAATAATGATATTATTTTTACAATTGGCAGATAAAACAGTTTTTAAAACTATATCTATCTCATAAAAACGTGTCAATATTCTCTAAAAAAATAGTTTGGTTTGATATAACCAATAAGTTGAACTTTAATTTGATTCAACTATCTTTTTACCTATATTCCTGGCATTTTCAAGGACATCGGTTTTATTTTTAACATCACCGGGTAGTTGATTTCCACAGGAAACCAAAACATCAACCACGTTATACGCCATTTCAAAAATCGTTTTCATGTAGTTATAATATTCAGAAAACGTGTCTTCATCAGGGTTTCCTTGTGAAAATACAAATGCCATATTTTTTTTACTGTTTACTTCAGAATCAGGTATATAAAAAGCAAAAAGCCTGTCTATGAATGGTTTTGTTTGGGCGGACATCTCTCCAAAGTAAAGAGGTGAACCTACTATAAAAGCATCTGCTTCTTTTAATTCTTTGTAAATCTCCTGCATATCATCATCTGTAGCACATACACCTTCATTAACTTTACAATGCATACATGCCTTACATGGGACTATATTCATATCAGTCAAGTTGAATATCTTTGTCTGGGCTCCAGTATCCGATGATCCTTTAAGCATTTCTTCAACAAGAATTTCAGTGTTACTTTCACTTCTTGGACTTCCGGTAAATCCTATTACTTTCATTTTAACCACTTTTTATACTTTATTTTTTAGTATCCATTTTAATACATTAATTACACTCTATGACTCTAAGAGAACTCTTGATATGAAATGTGCATATCTGTACTGATTTGATAATGTAATCAGTTGTATGTACAATTAATTTAATTAAACATAAATAGTTATCTCAGAACTTTTTTATTATATTCTTGATTAATGTCTGAGGAGGTATTTATCATCTTTTTAGATGCTTTTTTAATGAATTAAAATATTTACCGACCGGATAGTACACAAAAACAGAATATCAGTCATATTGTAAGAGGGGACTGTATTAAAAATCAAATCAAAAACCAGAAATAGTATGAAATTTAGACTTCATACCAAAACCAGGGATAGTAAGTAACGGGTGGTTAGAAGGTGGAAATTTGAAAAGAAAATTTAGAACGAATTTTTTTAAGAGTTTATTTTTAATAATGATTTTATTTTTTAGTGCCAGTAATGCATCTGCAGCTCAATGGGAAGTAGGTTGTGATCAAGTTTATACCACCATCCAATCAGCAATTGATAATGGGAATACCCTTGATGATGATGTTATCAATGTTCACAGTGGAACCTACACTGAAGATGTTATTGTGAATAAAAAACTGACCATCCAAGTTAACTCCGGTGATGAAGTCCAATTACAGGCCACCAACACTGGATTTACTGTAGTGAACGATAGCACTGGCGATGGTAGTGGAAGTACTATAGATGGGTTCAATATAACTAATTCCGCCTCAGGAACAGGGATTAATATCAGTGCAGACAACTGTACTGTGAAAAATAATGATATCACTGGAGGTGCGACTGGAATTACAGTTAATGGCGCTAATAGCGCCCTAATTGACAATATTATAACTGGGCAGTCCGAAACCGGTATTTTAGGAAATTTAACTGGAGGTTTCTTCACAGTTTCTGGAAACAATATATCGAATATTATTGGTGCCGGGTTAGCAAATGGTATTACAGTTAGTACCAATGGTAGTGTGACAGATTTTAATATCTCCGGAAACACCATCTCCAAAATCAGTGCATTGGGGGTTAATGGTAGTGTTTTTGTAATTCAACTGGGAAAGAGTAAAGGTGCTGATGGTAATCCTGAAATGGCCAATGTTAGCAATTTGATAGTTGCCAACAATATAATAACCCAGATCAACGCAACCAGTGCCGTTATGGGAATGGAACTGATTAGTAACAGTATTAATGCCCTGATTTTTGATAATGCCATATCACAACTAAGTGCTGGAACTGGTGGCTCAATTTTTGCACTTGAAGCTGCAATTATTGGAAATGGAACTGTACTGGTCTCTGAAAACCAAATATCTCACATAGATACAGATGAACAGGCCGTTGGAATCGTAACCATAGCTTTAGGAGATTTAAAACTAGAAAAAAATCTGGTTTCAGATATTAATAAAGCCAAGGCATCAGTTGGAATTTTAGGTTTAGGATTGTTAAATAATGCAACCTTCAAAAACAACAGTGTTTACAATGTCACATCTCCCAGTACAGCAGCTGGAATTGTGGGTGTATCACTAGAAAATCTTAAGATGCTACACAATACTGTAATGGGAGTAACTGGAGCCAATGATGTTTCCATGGTTACTGCTGGTTTTAACACTACCCTAGTTGAGGGAAACAACCTGGAGGGGGATGGTTCAGGGATTGGTATGGTTATATGTTCACCCAATGGGACAATAAACTATAACCGGATTGTAAACTATGATTATTATATCCAGAACTTCTTATTCTCCAACTTTGGACCAAGTATCGATGAAATGCTTAAACCCATTGATGATGCCATAAAGAAACATCCTGAACTGGAACCCATCTTAAAACCCATACGGGATGACCTGGATAAGATGTTTCACCAACTGGAAAACAGCAATACCACTGCCACCTATAACTGGTATGGGACCAACTCACCATCGGATGGTAAATTCTTCAAAGGGAATGGAACTTTAAACTATACCCCCTGGCTGATTTTAAATATTAATGCCAGTCCATCCACAATCAATGCAGGTGAAACTTCTACTATAACTGCAGATGTTTACCATGATTCAGAGGGTGGTGATCACAGTACCGATGCTGCAATGTTCTTCAGTGGACCCCAAGTTACATTCACCACTGACCTGGGTAACTTGGGTAGTAAATCCGTGGTAACTTCATGGATCAATGGTTTTGCAACGGCAATTTTAAGAGCAGATGAGGGTCCTGGTGTTGCCACGGTAACTGCAGCTGATTATCAAATAGTTCAGACTGCCGTAACCATACTAGGATCACAGGAGTCCTCAACATCAGTAAACGCAGCAACTAATACCATAGGGATGCAGGAAACCGGAACACCCCTAAACATGATACTACTGGCTGTGTTTATAGTGTTCTCAGGAATGGTATTAAAGCGCCAATAACTCCTATCTATCCCTTTTTTTATTTTTGTAGAAATTAAATTATCTGATTCATCGCTTTTCAATGGATTTTAATATTAAATTAATTAAAATAAGCTTAAATCTAGTGGAAATATGATATCTATTTTTTTGGTAATTTAACTATTAATAATGTATTAAATTTATCCAATGACTTCCATTCAAAGGATTTATTAGTGAAATTTACCCGAACCGTATTTTTAAGGATATTATATAATTTTCAAGAATAGATCAATAATTAAAAATATTTATAAATTATGATGTATTAAGATGTAATAAGGTGAATTTTACATAAAAAAGGGATAAACCGGAAAAATAAACCAGTTTCAATTTATTAATTTTTTTAAGGGGAGGGGACTAAATTGATAGATTTAAAAGATAAAAAATTGGATTTGTTAACCGATAAAAACAGTGTTCTAGTTTTAGTTGACTACCAGCCATCCATGATTAAAAGCATAGCTTCCGGAGATAAAACTCTGATTAAAAATGCTGCAATTGGCGCTGCAAAGGCAGCGAAGATCTTGGACGTTCCAGTGGTTTTATCTACCATTAATCCCGGACAAAATGGGGATTTTTTCCCAGAAATTACGAGATTATTCCCGGACCAGGAAGTATTTTCCAGGGAAATACTAAGTTTTGATGCATTTGAAGATGAGAAAACCTGGAATGCTGTCAGGGCTACGGGTAGAGAAAAGCTAGTAATTTCAGGATTATGGACCAGCATGTGCTTTACATATACAACCCTGCATGGTTTAAAGGAAGGACACCAAGTTTATGGTTTAATTGATGCTGCAGGTGATTCTACACCAGATGCTCATGAGTATGGTGTCCAGAGAATGCTGCAGGCAGGGGTTATTCCCATTACTTTAGAGTCCCTGGTATCAGAGTGGATGCATGACTGGGAAAACCCAAAAGCTGGAGAGCTAGTCAAAGAAGTTTACTCTAAATACGGGGCAATGATCGGACTTTAATAAATAGATGAAGGGTACTAACGAAACCGTGCTTATAGATGGTACTAACAAAAACAGTGCTTAAATGGATAGTACTAACAAAATCTGTGCTAAAATAGGTGCTAACAAAATTTTCAATAAATGGGGGGGGGTGATCAAATTACACATACCAAAGTCCCTGACACTGAACAGAATGCTCTTAATTGTCTTTGTCCAGTATGTCAGTTTACAATGAATGTTTAAAAACAAAAGAAGAATTACTTTTTTGCTCTAGAGGAAGCACCAAATGTGAATTTGAAAAATGGGGATGTAAATGTGTAAGATGCCCGGTAGCACTGGAATACAACTTAGTTGGACTGTTTTACTGTGAAAAAGGGGCAGAAACCAAGTAATATTATATATATTGATGTTTTATTGAAAATGCGTGTTTTATTGAAATTTAGGTTGGTTATAAAAACAAAAAAAAGGACTAAAATGATCCAGATAAAAAGAGCTTACCAGGAAGCTGGTGAAAAGGATGGTTATAGAATATTAATTGACCGCCTTTGGCCTCGTGGAGTAAGCAAGGAAAAACTGAAAATAGATCAGTGGATAAAGGAAATTGCTCCATCAGATGAACTTCGAAAATCATTTGGACATGACCCTGACAAATGGGAAACTTTTCAGACAGGATACAGGAGGGAACTGGAAGATAAAAGTGAATTAATTAATATGATCAAAAAATTAGAAGAAAAAATGGACACTATAACTCTTATTTACGCAGCCAAGGATGAAAAACATAACAATGCTGTGGTTTTACTCGAATTACTCAATAAAAGAGAAGATATTTAAAAATCAAATTTTAATGGTGAAAAAGAATGTGCTGCCTTTTCCCTGTTGGGATTCAACCCAGATTTCACCACCATGTTGATGCACAATTCTCTGGGCAATGGACAAACCAATTCCAGAACCTTCATATTCATTATGAGTGTGTAATCTCTGGAAAATGGTGAAAATGCGTTCTAAATATTTAGATTCCATACCTATTCCATTATCCTTTACCTTAAAAATGAAAAATTTCTTCTCTTTCTGGGCAGATATATGGATTTTAGGTTCTTCATTGCTGCGATACTTAATTGCATTACCAACAAGATTCTGGAATAGGACAATCATCTGACTCTCATCAGCCATGACACGTTTAGGTAAATAATCATAAGTTACCTCTGCATTATTCTCGTAAATTATGATGTTGAGATTTAAATTAACCTGTTCCATTACTTTTTCAAAGTCAACTTCACTGAACATCATTTCTTTATTGGCTATTCTAGAATATTCCAGCAAGTCAATGATCATTTTATCCAGACGTTTAGCACCATCCACAGCAAAATTTATGAACTCATGAGCATCTCCATCCAACTGACCACTATAACGTCGATCTAATAACTGTAAAAACGAAGTAATCATCCTTAAAGGTTCCCTAAGGTCATGTGAAGCAACATAAGCAAACTGTTCCAGTTCAGCGTTAGATTTTGCAAGTTCTTCAGTGCGCAGTTTAACCTCTTCTTCCAGATTTTCCCAGTATTCCCTGAGTTCTTTTTCTGCTTTTTTACGTTCAGTTATGTCACGTGCAGCAGCAAAAACACCCACTACTTCTCCAGACCCATCTCTGTAAATGGAAGCATTATACAAAACAGGTGTTAAAGTGCCATCTTTATGCCGGATCTCCAATGGATAATCCCTAACCAGCCCATACTGGAAAACCTGCTGGTAACCTTTCTCAGCTTTTTCAGGTTCCGTGAAATAATCTGCAAAATCAGTACCCACAAGTTCCCCCCTCAAATAGCCAGTAACCTTTTCAGTGGCTTTATTCACATCGGTGATCCTACCATCCGGTCCGATTGTAACCAGTGGATCTAAGGATGTTTCTATCAAATTACGATTGTAATCATTGGCCAATTCTAATTCTTTAGTGCGTTCTTCAACTATTTCTTCAAGATTATCCAATGTTTCTTTAAGTTTAATTTCAGATTTTTTACGGTCTGTAATATCCCGATTGGTTTCAATAACAACTTTTTCCCCAGAATTTTCCTCTATTAACTGTAAACGGCTTTCAACAATAATTCTTTTTCCATCTTTTCGCGTATGGACTAATTCACCTGACCATATTTTATCTTTTTTTAGCTTTTCAATGAATTCATTTAAATCCATGGGAAACTCAGTTTTAAGTAAATTATGACTATTTAAGCCAATGGATTCTTTTTTATTGTATCCATACAAGGTTTCAGCACCCTGATTCCAGGATAATATTCCATCTTCAAAATTCCAGGAGAAAATAGCTTCATAAGAAACATCTAATAAAGCGGCGTGCCTTTTTAAATCTTCTTCTATATTTCTACGGGCAGTAATATCAGAAGTAACTATTATAACACTCAAATCAGAAAAGGGAAGAGGGGTTGCACTTACCATGGTCCAAATAATTGAATTATCTTCTTTTATTACTCCAATTTCTTCATGAACTAGTTTTTTCTCATTAAAAGCCTTGTTGCTGGGAATTTCATCAAAAGATAATTCTTTCATATTAGAATATACATATTTACGATTCGCAAATTTTTTTGATATTAAATCATCTTTCGATAACCCCAAAATTTTACCCAATGAAGGATTGTGATACACAACATTTCTTTCTTTATCAAGAACCGAAACCCCTACAGGCAGGGTTTCAAAAAGTGTTCTCCATTTTCTTTCACTTTCTTGAAGAGATTCTTCAGCTTTTTGACGATCCGAAATATCTCTAATAACACTATGTGTCTTTAAAATTTTATCTTCATCAGTGAAAAATGTAGAAGTCAATTCCCCCTTAAAAAGGGAACCATTTTTTCGTTTAAATATTAATTCTGCTTTTATCCTACCTTTTTGGGCCCTTTCTTTGATTGCAGCCTGGAAAGATTCGTCTTGAATAAGTAAACCATCTCTGCCAACAGCTATAATTTCACCTTGACTCATACCAAACATCTCTTCAGCTGTATGGTTTGCAGCAAGAATAGAACCATCAGGCATACTGAGTAACATAGCATCTAAACTAGTTTGAAAAATAGTCTTATAAATGCTCAAATTTTCACTAGAATCTAGATGATCAGGCATATTATCATTAATTTTCTTTAAAGATTATTTTCAGATTACAATCTAATATTTTAATATTATTTGTTTTCTTATATTGAATAATATCTGTTTAATTTGTATGAGGGGTCTAATTATAAATATGTTTCATAAAAAGACATAATAGCTTAATATGTTTCATAGAAAGATATACTGACTTAAAATATGTAAATCTGTAATTGTTGCCTACTGTAACTATTTTATTCCAGTTGAATTATCATTAATTTAAAATTTAGGGTTTTTTAGTTTTTTATTGGGATTTATTACTTTAATTCCCTGGTTTTCGAACTCTTCATTAAAACGTTGGTCTTGGGTGAGAAGATATGCTCTACCTTCATATCCGTAGGAGATATAAAGTTTTAGTTGTCTTAATGTTGTTCCAAAATTTTTTATTTTAGGCTTAATTTCAATGAAATATCTGGAATAATGTTGGTAATGTTCATGAGAATTATACCGAGATTTGGTATCACCACTATCGCAATGTACTGATGGGTTCTCGTTGTTTAGATTGGTTTCACATTCATTAGATGAACTGCGGGGGATGGAGAATATGATATCTGGTGCACCGACTCTGTAACCATTTTCAGCAATGATAAATTCTTCAGCATGGATTTTGACGTTTTCCCAATCCCAGTTTATAGCTTCGGGATCTTTGGATGTGATAATTTTTTTTAAATTATCCTTTTTTAGCAACCAGATGAGCAAATTATCATGTTCATTTGTTTTCAGCTGTTCATCATCAATTTTCCACCATCGATCCAATGTTTTGTAATGGTTTCCTCCAGTCATGGCACTCCCCCCCTTTAAAAGTTCACATAAAGTAACTATGTTTATAAAAGATTAAATTAGTATCCAATTGACAGGGCAAAAACTAGATAAATTAAATATTGATACAGAATAGATTAATGATTGTTTAGAAAGTCAAAATTAAAATACATTATAAGAAAATTAGTTCACTTAATCTGTTAGAAAATAGAATTAACCTGATTTAAAATAAATTATTATCCTGAAAAATGAAAGATTAACCGGCTTTAATACCGGATGTTTTTTACAATCCCTTTTTCATATTGAGATGTTTAGTCAATTACTTCAGCAAAGGCGAAGTTTCTTCGAACAGAATTAATTCTGATTCTAACTTCTTCTCCTTCTTTTGCACCTGAAACAAAAACCACAAAACCTTCAATACGGGCAATTCCGTCTCCGTCCCTACCAGTATCTTCAATCTTTACATCGTACTCTCCACCTTCATTAATAGGTGAAGAATTTCCTCTATCATTACTACTTCCGAACATAATTTCACTTCCAATTTTCTACCTTTCGGCAATAATCTATTGTTTTTGAAAGCATATAAAGTATCTTATTAATTATTTATTTTTATAGACTTTTTTCCTCTGTTAATTTTCACCAAAGATTTTTATACTCACTCTTTTTCATGGTGATAAAATTAAATAGCCTGAAAACAGGTTGCGACCAGTTTTTTACTTTCTGAGTATGCCTGATTGTAGGAAGCCCATTCTGGCAGCTCATAGACCAGTGTACGGAAACCAGCTGCAGCCAGTGGATTGGAAACTGTGAGGGTGGATGAACCGTGCTCCGCATTGGAACTTGCACGGTAATAGGTAAATTCAGGCAGGGTATTCTCAATTACTTCTCCCAGTGCTACCGAAGGAGAGTCCATTTTTGGTGTGGCCACGTAGTAGCCCATACCATAACCAGGAGCATGATCATGACATATGATCACCACTTCTGCACTGGAATTCTTTACATCTGGAATTATGTACTGTGACACAAGTCCCTCTCCATTACTTCGTCCGTTAACATAGTTATCCGGATTATCGGTGACATTTACCATGTAGTGAATAATAGCCTGATCTGATGTTAAATTGTACTGAGTAACCATATCCGATACAGTTCGTATGGATAATTTCTCACGGGGGTGCATTCCAGTAATTACAGCTATGGTTTTATTAGCAGTACTGTTAGATGTGGCATTGGCAGCTGTAATAGTCTGTTTACTTACAGTTCCACGGTAATCACTGGCAATCACTGTTGGAGTTGATACTTCTAATCCACTATTGTGGGGCATGAAAAAAATAATATAAGATACACCAGTAATTGTTAAAATTAAGATGAGTGATAAAGCCGCATAAAGCTTTTTTCTACTCCGTGGGGGTTTCGAATCCAGGGTTTCTGAATATACCAGCTTACCCCCACACTGGCACCTATTAAAGTCATTAGGATTTTCATCATCATCCAGATGGTAATAACCACCACAATTCTCGCAAATTAAGTAAGGCATATGAATCAATAACTAGTTTTAGTAATAAGCCATTTAAGCTTTTGCAAACAGTAACGAATCTTATGGTTTTAATTTTTAATTATTCACTATTAATTTACATAAAACTTCTTAATTAAGTGTTATTAATGATATTAATTAGTTTTGTATCAGTAGATTTAGGGTTCATTTTTTATATAACATGTGTTATAATTAGTAGTAATTATAAGGATCGGTTTAATGAAATAAACATATTTATCTTCATCAATTTATAGGGTTAAATTCATCAAGTAATAGGGAGGTTATCCCCATTAAATCTGCAAACAAAAAAACAGTTACCACTGAAGACATTAAAAATGCTCTTACCAGGACAAATTACATCCCTGACGATAACATAACCACCATCCTTTTCCTCTCCCTTGAACTGGGAAAACCTATCCTGGTTGAAGGACCACCTGGAACCGGGAAAACTGAACTGGCTAAGGCTATTTCACGAGCACTGGAAAGGGATTTTTTCAGGGTGCAGTGCTATGAGGGAATAACCTTCGAGCAGATGGTGGGAGAGTGGAATTACCAGAAGCAATTACTGCATCTGGAGATGTCCCGTCTGAAAGACACAGATCAGGATGTATTCAGTGAGGAGTTTTTCATTAAACGACCATTACTCCAGGCATTCATCAATCCTAATCCTGCGGTAATGCTCATAGATGAAATTGACAAGGCAGATGAAGAGGTGGAAAGCTTCCTTCTCCAGGCACTGGGTGAAAAAGAGATCACTGTAAATGACCTGGGAACCTTCACCCTTAAAAATGATCTTTTGGTAGTTTTAACCTCCAATTCACAGAGAATGTTACTGGATGAGACCAGGGATAGGTGCCTTTTCCTGTACATTGATTATCCCACTCTGGAAAGAGAAGTTGAAATCGTGAAAGCACTGGTTCCTGATGCACCACACGAAATGGTGGAGAAGGTGGTGGGACTTATCCAGAGGATACGGAAACTGGACCTGGTGAAAATACCCTCAATCAGGGCAACTGTTGACTGGGTTCGAACACTCCTGGCCACTGGAGAAGAAGATGCCAATGATGAATCCCTTGAAAATACAGTACGAGTGGTTTTAAAGTCAGAGGAAGACCGGAAGAAAGTGGATACACGCATATTCCGATGATTGTATGTATCCCTGATGATTTCACTGATTAAACTTATAGTCTGATTGAAGTATTCCACTGATTACACTTATATTCTGATAATTTCCGTGATTCTCGTATATTACCATTCGTTCTATAATCTATCATATAATCAATGAAATAATAGGGAAACAATAATCCATTTTATATTTTAGAACTTAATCAGTGGCTAACCAAAAGAAAATGTTTTAAATTATGAGTGAGGACTTTATGGACAAGATCGTCACATTCTCTGGTTTGTTAAGAGAAAAAGGGATTCCAGTTAGTATCAGAAGTACTCATACTGGTACACAGGTTTCAAAGTTAATTAAGGAGGATGATCCTCTTTTTAAGGAAGCCCTGGCCGCTGTATATGTTAAAGAACAGAAACAAAGGGAATCATTTAACCAGCTTTTTGAAGAGTTCTTTGGAGAAGTTACAGTTGCTGATTCAGAAGATGAAAAAGAGGATGGAACATCCCCATCACCCCAAAAAAATGTCTGGTCCACTAAAAAAACCCAGAAATGGGTGATTCACCATCAGGAAGATGATGCCAATAACTGTAAGGCACCGGAAATAAGTCCCAATGAATTTAATTACCACCCTCCACTGGATGATTACACCAAAACAAAGGATGATTCAGATCTTCTCTCCAGAGATATCAACACCCTAACCTCCCTTGATCCGGAACTTTTCATTTTATGCCAGAAGATAGGTAAGAAGATTGCCATGGTCCGTAGCAGGCGGCAGCGCCAGGCCAGTATCATGCGTCCTGATGTCAGGCGTACCATACGTAAAAATCTTCAAAATGGTGGGGCGCTCATAGATCTGGTGAAAAGCAAGCCCCGCATAAAAAAGAACCATCACTTCTTCCTGAATGACGTTAGTGGATCCTGTGACTGGATCAGTAACTGGTTCTTCTGTCTTATTTACGCTGCCCAGAACTCTTTTCGTAGGGTTAGGGTTTTTGACTTTGACCATAGAACAGTTGAAACCACCAATGCCATGACCGAACCCAGCATGATGGATGCCTTTATCAAAGTACGTGACATCCGCCAGAAAAAACTGATGATCCATGGAACCAGTAACATGTTCCAGGCCTTTGAATCATTTCTGGACAGTGTTCAGCTTAACCGTCGCTCCACCCTGATGATACTCACTGATTGCAGGGACTGGGCCGGTCCCAAGGTTGATGGCATACCAGAAAGTGCCCATCTGGTGGAAAAAATGAGTCGTAAATGTCATAAGGTGATGATATTCAATCCAGAAGATAAGAAAAAATGGGATGTGGTTGATAGCTGTGTTTCCCATTATCGTGACGCAGGAGCCAAAATCCATGAGGTGCGCAATCTCAATCAACTGGCAACTCTGGTGAGGGATATTTAACTGGAATATTCCTGTTTTGATTAAAGTTATCAGATGGAATATTAGATTAAATGATTATCTGGAATATTTGTGTTAATAATATTAGTATTTAGAATAAAAAAACATGAAATTATAAAGGGAAGTAACTTAAAAAAAATTGTTTAATTTTAAAAATCAATTTGAAAATAAAAAAAGGTTGAAAAAAAAGATAGATTAATAATAGCGGTTAAATAAAACTTATGTTTTTAACATATTCTTCAATTGGTTTAGGAACTGCTCCGTCCAAAGAAATTTTCCAGGGTAACTACCTTATCAGTTCCCAGTTCCCTTGGAGGTTCCAGTGCCTTGAACTCCATCTTTTGTTCTTCCAGCAATTGCCTGGCATCATCCGTGATGGAAGGAGCAACTAATACTCCCCTTACAGCCTCTTTATGGTCACTGAAACAGTCAACGTATCTTCTTAACTGTTTAACTGCATTAATGCCTGCTTTTCTACTTTTCAATTCCAGGATGGTGATATTTCCATTTTGATCCTTGCCCAGTATGTCGATAAATCCCTGGGGAGTGTGGTATTCACGGGAGGTAGGTCGGAACCCTTTTTCAACAACTTCAGGGTCTTTGAATATGAGGTCTCCCATATTTGCTTCGTAACCTGCCAGTTCCAGGCTTTCCACATCTTCACCAATGAAATATGAGGCCAGGTGTGTCTGTAGAATTTCCACCTCCAGTGATTCAGAGGGATTTCTTCTGACTCCCCTTATTTTGACCATTCCCTGGTAGGTTTCAACAGTGACTTTGGTTTTGGGTGGTTGCCAGTTTACAGGTTCCAGGTTTCGGTCCTGGTGAATTATGAATGAACCATCTGATTTGATTAGAATGATCCTGTCACCTACTCCCAGGCGACTCACAGCTCTTCCATCATAATTAACACGGCATGAAGCCATGATAGTAATAACTGCTCTTTTTGATAATCCTTCATTAATAATCTCCAGTACCCGCTGGGTTTCAGGGTTTCTTTCTTCCACCAGTTTCATAATATAGAATTTCAGAGCTTATATTAAAAGTATTTCACTATTATCATACTATAATCATTTTAATAGCGTTTAATATTAAATCCTAATTTAATAAACAATAAAAATTAACGAAATTAAGAGGAATATGGAAAAAAAAGTTTTTTAGAGTTATGCTTTTAGAAATGCTTGGAATACTAGTAAAAAAAAGCCAATATACATTGTAATGAGAAAGGAGAATGCTTCATAAAATTGTTGATCTATGTTTTTGGAATAGTATAAATAACCAAATAAACCGATTAACATCAAAAAACCTGCAATGAAATATGTATAATCGGCTATTTTCTCAATTTGAAAACTTCTATAATGTTTATCGAATGCTGGTCTAACAAGAAATGCAACTACAAAAGAAAGTATACCAACCAGTATAAAAATTCCATAATGTAGATTATCCTCAATTCCAGTTAAGATCATTTTTACACACCATAATAAGACTATTATTTATATATGGTAGTACTTTCGTTATTTAGTTATTTCGATCATATTTGCCTACAATAGAAAATTAATTGATTAAAAGAATTTGACAAAGCCACGTTTTTCAAGATACCGATCCACGGACTTCTTTACGAGCTGTTTCCAGGATTAATTCTTCTGCTTCATCAGCATCTTTCCTGAATCTTACATTATATTCAAGGTAGACTTTACCAGATTCTCCCCGCCCAACCTATTAACGATATAAACATCCTCTTCCAAGATCTTAATTATTATTCCCAATTATCTTTTTTAAAAATGATTAATGACCTTTACAAATTTTGACAGATTAGTATATACAACATCATCCCATAATAATAAAATAGGGGGAATTGATATGGAACAATTGGAAAAACTTAAAAAAATAACAATGCCAACAGCCATGGTATCATCTAAAGCTGTCTCAAATGTAATAGTATACAAAATAGAATCAAGTAAAATAATGACAGTTACTCCTGCAGGATATTATATAACTAAAACTCATATTGGGAGTAATCCTACAGCTTTCAATACTGTGAAATCATTTTAAATTTTTTATTTGTAATTCGAGTAGGTGGGATCATTTTTTTAAACTATTTGCTAACTTTCCAGATGCTTCGCAATAACTTGCTATAACTTATCCCCCTGTTTTGCAAATAATTTGCAATAACTTTCCAGATGCTTTGTGAATAATCTAATGATACCAACAATAGATTTTTAGGCATAGTTCGGAGGAATAAGGGATTCCGAATATTAAAGGAATATTCGATTACTTATCAAAATCAGAGGAATATTAAGAGAATATTGGGTTACTTATTAAAGTCAGCTGAATATTAAGGGAGTATTCGTTCACTTATTATGACTGGTCACCGTTCAATTTATTAAAATTGAGATATATAATAACATTAGAACCCAGATAAAGCTTCAATATATTCCTTAACTTTTGAAAATGTTTTTGAGTTTTATAAATGGGAGGCCAATGTTGGAAAAAAACTTCATTATTGACACTGAACTCTCATCAGGGCACCTGGAAGAAGCACTTGATTTTTTGCGAGAATTTTATCTTTTACCTCAACCGGACTCATTTCAAAATATCTCCAAAGGAGTAGTAGATGGTGTTGGAGTTTTAAGATACACTGCTACCAACAAAGAGGATAAATGGGAAGTTCGTGTGGAAATACAGGCAACAAACCCATTTTCTGTAAAGCTACTACCAGTTACGGTTCCTACTAATTTTAAAATCTCCCCTAAAATTGATCTCCTGGAAGAAGAACTTTTCATTGCAATCCAGGCATTTGAGGATGCCATCCGCCAGGCCACCCTTTACTTTGCATGGGTAGAGGGAGAAAAAATCATACCAGAGGCACCCCCCACCCGTCGTAAAAAGGCATCTTTCCGCATGTTTGGTAGCAACATGATCATGATCTACATCCTCTTTTTCGGAGTTAACATCCTTCTTTTCCTTTTATTGGGAGTATTCCTGGCTATAATAGGCATACTCATTTTTCAACTGGTTATCGTTCTATTATCTGACAGAATATTACTTAATACCAGTGACTGGAGGATCACACCTGAAAATCCACGGGTGCATATTCTTGAGTATCAGCTACCCCTGGAGGATTTCCAGAAATTCCAGAAAAAATTCGGTAAAGATAGTATAATTAAAATGAAAGAGAAAATTTACCAGAAAAGCCTGGCTGTGGGCCTGGAACCTACCTGTGAGTTGGGAGAGGACATATTCACCGAATATGGTTTCCACTGCCAGGCTGATCTGAAGGTCGCCAAGGTGATTGATGTTTACAGCATAGTGGAAGAAGCTGCCAGTAAGTTCAATGTTACCATGCCCAAGGTTGCTTTGAGTAACACCATGATCCCCAATGCAGCTGCAACTGGCCCCAGCCCCAACCGGGGACTGGTACTCATCACCACTGGACTCCTGGTGCAACTGGAAGAAGATGAGATCCTATCCGTGATTGGTCATGAAATGGGCCATCTATCAGGTAGAGACCCAATAATACTTTTCAGTATAATTTCCGCGGAGTTCATACTTAGATTCACCATCCTATTCCCACTGGTAGTTTTATCACCACTAATTTACCTAATTGTGGCATTAGGGTTTATTTTCTTTGTGGCCAAGTTCTTTGAAACCCGTGCCGATCTTTTATCCGCCATGAAAATTGGCCAACCTCAGGTTTTAGCCAGTGCACTGCGTAAAATTGGTTACCAGCGACTCCACGCCGAAAGGATTTCACCCACCCGATTTCCATCCTGGATAAACTTCGATCCCCATCCACCAATCTACTTCCGTATAGATCGCCTGGAAAATATGAAAACACCAGTAAAGGTTAGTAATCCCCTCTTAAAATCAGCTGGAGATGTGGTTAATGGTTTTAAACGTACATTGGGCCTGTAATGATGATAATTAATGATTACCTGGCCTGTAAAATAGTTATAGGAATATGATTATTTATTGTAGTCCTATTAATTATTGAATCTTAATTATTGGACTTTTAGTTAATTAAAAATTCTAAGGATGTGTAAAATGCAGGTTGATGTGGACTGTCTGGAGGAATCAGGTCAAAACTGGAATGTGAGAATAAAGGTCCTTCTCACAACAGAAGAACTTTCCCTAATGGATTATGAAGCCCTTAAGCATTTAGAGGATTTTAATATCGAAATAAAAGCTCCCATAATTTATTTCAACAGTTTTCTCAGTATAGCAGAGCCCTGGGAAGATGAACCGTTAGAAGAACTCATTAATTCCATTAAACTTGAAGTTGAATACCGAATGAAGATTTTATTAGCTTAATACTATTTAGATGAATAATTTGTGATAAACATTCTTTTTATGAATAATTTAATTATTAATGATAATTTAATGGATAACTTGAAGAATATTATTTAACAATAAGAAAAAAATAAGTTTTTTTAAGGATTATGATGATTTTATAATCCTTAAGATTAATTTTATCATTTCAACAATGGTCGCAATTACCATTACCACCATTGCCACGATAAGAGCAAATTTTACAGAGAATGTGACCAGATAATTGCTGAATATGAATGGGAATACAGTGTATAAATAGTAAACAACCAGAAATCCCAGTATGTTGAGTATTATCCGAATTATACTCCTGAACCAAGTAGGATGATAGATTAAGAAGATGATATTCCCAATTATGGTCGCAGAGATGGAAATGTTAAAGATCCACAGAACATCCTGAAAAGATGGGGATATGAAGCTTAAGTTCCATGAAAGCAGGTTATTAACAATATATAAGAAGATCAAGTTAGCAATAATGGCTACAATAAATTCTGAGGTTTTAGGCTCCTTTTGTTTTAAAAAGTTTTTAAGGAAATTTTTCCCATTTTCCTTGTTTTCCCCATTATCTGTTTCCTTCACAATACCACACCCTCATAGTAGTATTAATCCTTATTAATTATACAGGCAGATATTAAACATAATACCCCTATAATTTCAATTATCAATTTATATCTATTTTAATGATATAATTTTTATAATACAATTTTGATGATGATAATTTAAAAATTTATTCCTACTAATTATCTCTACTTATAATTTCAAATTAATTCAGTTTTTGACCGTTTTTTGACCATGACCATGAATATGGAAAAATTTTAGTAAATAAAAATTTATTTTGGGGATAATTTTCCAAGCCCTGCAAATGACAGTAATGCACCCCCTGCACAGAAAGCTGCAAATAAAAAGAAGGAAATATGAAGTCCTTCCAGGAATAAAGGATAATTAGAGGGTGCTATTTCCACGTTACCCATTAATCCAGTTAAAACAAATAGTAAAATACCAAGACTCATGGTTTGACCAATAAAGACCATAGTGGATAGTGTTGCTGATCCAATTCCATAGTACTTGCTGGTTAAGGACCCCAGGAAATTTCTATTGGTTGGTGTGGAAAACAAGCCTAAACCAACTCCAACCAGGACTAATCCTATCACAACCTGTGTTATGGATGTAGTTATATCCAGTAAGGTTAGTATAAGTAATCCTATAGTGCCTATTGCCGCTCCCATAATAATAAAGCTTTTATGATCATTTTTATCAACCATGTAGCCCACAAGAGGGGACAGTAATGCCACTGCAAGTGGTTGGACAGCTAGTATAAGTGCGGTGGTCATGGTGTCCAGTCCACGCAGGTCCTGAAGGTATAAACTCAGTAGCGTCCACATTGCTGAGGTAGCGATGGTCACCAGGAGAAGGGATATGCCTGAAAAACTGGTTATCCTATTCTTAAATATTTTAAGGGTTAACACGCGATTATCAGAAGACTTGATTACCATGTAGAAGACGACCAGCCCAATGAGGCCTATTAATAGGATGATCTTACCTGTTAAATCGTGGAGAGTTGAAAATCCGTACATCAATGCAGTGAGTGAAAAAATGTAGATAACTGACCCTGATAGATCGAATTTATCACCGGGAAATCCTTTCCACTCACCCTTTAACCTGGTCATGATTAAAGCTAGTGCAAATAATCCTATGGGGACATTAATAAAGAATATACTTCTCCATCCAAAATTTTGGGCCAGGAAACCGCCCAGGAGCGGTCCCATAAACAGTCCAATATAGACTGCGGTGGTGTTGATCCCCAGCACCTGCCCCCTTTTATTCTGGGGAAAGATGGAAATTAAAAGGGCAATTCCAGTGGCAAAGATCATAGCACAACCAACTCCCTGCAGGAAGCTGAATAACACCAGTATGAGTCCTGAATTTGAAAAAGATGCTAGTAATGATGCTGCAGTATATATGGCTAATCCATAGGTGAAAATTTTTTTCCGACCGTGTATGTCTGCCAGTTTTCCAAATGGCAAGACCATGGCAGCGTTGGCCAGAACAAACGCTGTTGGAATCCACCCTAAAAGTAGTATGCTAACTGAAAGGTCACTCGGGATAAGGGGAAGGGCCAAACTAAGGGATGATCCCATAAAGGGTATTAAAAAGGATCCAATAACCACCAGGACCAGTGCACATCTTTCCCCTGAAACGGATTTTTCACCTGATTTTAAAGTCATGGATATAACTTCCCCCATCACTATCCCATAATTCTTGTTATAACCTGCAATGTCTTATATTTAGTTATTCACACACTAATTTCATCCCTAATCACTGTGGATTGTTTACTTACTTGGAAATTTTAAGTTACTTAAGTATAATTATATACTCCTCCTATAGAATACATTAGATGATTGTAGATTAATGTTAAAATCCTTGTTAGGATTAAGTCCATATTAACTGATAAATCATTAGTTGATAAGTCCTTAGAGTGGCAAAGTTGACTATTCCTTAGTTGATAAGTCCTTAGAGTGGCAAAGTTGACTATTCCTTAGTTGATAAGTCCTTTAAGTGGCAAAGTTGACCAATACTTTCTTGATTAAGTAATTAATAAATGATAAGTTATCCCAGACAATTTATGAATATTCTTATGGTGATCCTATGTTTTCAAGTATGATAATGGCCGGAATATGGGGTTTTGTTGCTGGATCTGCCCTTCTTATAGGTGCATTCTTTGGCTACTTCTTCAGAATCCCACAGCGCTGGGTGGCCTCTATCATGGCCTTTGGAGCAGGTGTTCTCATGTCCGCGGTTTCTTTTGAACTTCTGGATGAAGCCTATACCCTGGGAGGACCAGCCCACCTGGTAGCGGGATTCCTGTTAGGTGCCTTAATTTTCACCATAACCAACATTTACCTGGCACGTAAGGGAGCCAAGCACCGAAAAAGATCGGTCAAACCTGAAGACAATGACACAGATAATGGGGCTATGGCTATAGCTGCAGGATCGGTCATTGATGGTATTCCTGAGTCAATTGCTATTGGACTGACAATGATTGGTGGGGGTGTGGTGAGTACCGCCACTGTTGTTGCTATCTTTTTATCCAACATACCAGAAGGTCTTTCCAGTTCAGCGGGTATGAAAAAAGAAGGGTGGAAAACCAGTAAAGTTTTCTCTTTATGGCTGACTATTGCCATCGTTACAAGCTTATCTTCACTGGTGGGTTACTCCATATTCAGTCAGTTACCAGTGGAAGTGACTGCAATCACCCTGTCTATTGCTGCGGGGGGTATTCTGGCCATGCTGGTGGATACCATGATCCCTGAAGCATTCTCTGAAACCCATAACCTGGCAGGGATGGTGACTGTAGTTGGTTTTGCAATTTCTTTTATTCTTTCCAAATTGTAGGAAACCCAGATTAAATTGAAAACTAGATAAATACAGACTAAATTAGATAAATAGGAATAAATATATGAGAACTAGATAATGAAACAGGATATTATCAGTTACTAGGAAAAAAATGTATACTGATATTAAGAATGTGTAATTAGTAGGGGATAAAAATGAGTATCGAGTGTCCTTACTGTGAGAAACTGGTTGATTATAACTTTGGAGATCCACTAATGGAGACTGATCACTGGATTGTGTTTCTGGCTCCTAATCAGAGTAATCTGGCTACCTGTGTGGTTGCACTGAAACGGGATCAGAAAACTTTAACCGGCCTATCTAAGGATGAATGGGATGATTTTATTTTGCTCCTGGAGAGTATGGAGAAGGCAGTTAAATCTGCATTTGATGCTACTCTTTTTAACTGGGGCTGCCTTATGAACACTTTTTATCTGGAGGGTAAACCAGAACCACACTTACACTGGCATTTCATTCCCCGCTACAAACATGCAGTGAATTTTGCTGGTTTCACCTTTGATGATCCTCACTTTGGTTATATGCGTCCCAGACCACCGAAAAATATCTCTTCTGATGTTCGTGATAAGATTGCGGATAAAATAAGAGAATTTATTTAATTTACATCCCACTTAATAAACGTACGTCACATTAATTAACGTACATTCCACTAATAAACCTAAATTCCATAAATAAACGTACATCCCCTTTATTAATTAATTTCATTATTTTTCATTTTTCTTCAAACGAGCATTGAGTTCCTGTATTGCTTCTTCTACTTGCAGGCGGACGTACCATTTCTCGTCATCCACTGCGTCCAGGAGTGGTTTTATTGCACGCTCATCACCAATCATACCCAGTGCTCCAGCAGCATGCCTGCGAACACTAACATTATCATCTTTTAAAGCTTCAATAAGAATGGGAACTGCTTTTTCATCACCAATCATACCCAGTGCCTCTTCTGATGCACTGCGGAAACTAAAGTCATCATCGTTAAGCCCATCAATCAAATGATCAACTGCCCTTGAATCGCCCAAATGACCCAGTGCAATGGCAACGTTGTTGCGTATTTTTTCATCTTTAAGTGATTCTAAAAGGGGCAATAATGCTCTTTCATCACCAATTTCCCCCAGAGCATCTGCAGTTTGTAATCGAACATACCATTTTTCATCACGAAGCGTTTTGAGGAGGAAAGGAACAGCATCAGGATTTCCTATTTTACCCAGAGAACTGGCAGCATTCCAACGGACATCAGCATCATCATGATTTAATGCCCCTATTAAAGCTTTAACTACGTTTTCTTCCTTAAATCTTCCCAGTGCCCTGGCAGCTTTAGCACGATTTTTATTATTGCCCTTTTGGAGCGTTCTAATAAGGCCACCCATGTCTCCTTCACTTTCCAGTTTATCCACATCAGGATTGAAACTTCCATTAAAAATACCCATATCTAAAATACCCCCTCTTATGGTAAAGCCCAATTGAAATTTTATGATCCTGAGATTTGGTGATATTGAGTTTTTATTAATTGAAATTTTTGTGATGATTTTTGAAGATATCTGGAAGATTTGAATAAATTAATGGTTATAACTTCCAATTAGGATTTCAACATTTCATTAAGGATATAAATCCTCATTAAAAGTTATTTGTTCCTTTTTCTGCGTATTCCCTGAATTTTTCCATATATTGATGAGCAGGTGGATAACTTTTGTTGAACTCTACAAATTTACGTAATTTGTTAATGGATGATACATCCATCACATGTTCCATGGAACAGGCATCATTTTCTGCTATTTCAGTATCCACACCCATCATTATCAAGAAATCCTTGAGAAGATGGTGACGGCAAACTACCTCCTCAGCAATCTTAATACCATCATCCTTTAACTGGATTGTACCGTAACGTTCATAAGAAACCAGATTCATTTTGGAAAGTTTTTTCACAGCTTCCACAACACTGGGGGGTTTTACATCCAGAGTTTTAGCCACATCTTTAACTCTGATGGTTCCGTGTTCCTGTTCCAGTGAATACATGGCTTCCAGGTAATCTTCCACACTACGGGTTATCTTCATAGGTTTAACACTCATTGTAAGTTAATTCTGTTTTTTTATTCTATTAACTTTATCTTTATACATAATATCAGAAACCTTAAATTTCTCTGGTTCAAATTCCATTGCACATCAAATTAAAATCTTAATGAAAATCCTTATAAACTCTGATATACTTATAAACCTTATTATAGATAGATTAAGTGTTTAAATTGAAGTTATAGATGAGTGAAGTTTAAAGTCTATAATAACTTGAGTTTATATTTATTATAAGAGGAACCTAACATGGCAAAATTTAGTATGGAAATGGCCATTTTGACCAGCATGATAATAGGCCTTATTATGGCCTTTTTTAAGTTTGGAGGCATATTTGCACTGGCTATAGTGGGTTTTGTGGCGGTTTTCCTTACTACAGATGAAGATGCCAGTTATAAGGTTGGAGCACTGGCAGCTGCTTTACTTGGTCTCCTTTATTACGTTTTCTCCCTGTTTACTTCACCAGACATACCCTACCAACTGCCCAATGCAGTGGTAATTGGAGTGGGTTATACACTGGATGGAATATTCACTCTGTTTCTGGGACTTATTGTGAGCTTGTTAATTTATGGTTTAATGGGTGCTATTGGAGGATACTTCGCAGATAAACTCTTTAAATCCCAGGATAAACCTAAAAGTCCCAAAATCAGTGAAAGACCACCAAGAATTATTAAAAGAAAACCAAAACAACCTCCTAGGAGAACCCTTTACAGGAAATAAGAGGTTATATAATAACATATTCTTTTTATAACGTGATCAAAATGAAAAATGTGATTGTGGTTGGATCCGGAGCTGGTGGGGCAACTGTTGCCAGGGAACTTGCCTTAAAGGGAGTATCAGTTACACTGATTGAAATGGGAAAACGGGTTACAACGGATATAGCTTTCCAGTGTTATGATAACCTGGATATTGGAGTGGAACTTCTTAAAACTTCCTGTCTGGGAGGCACTACCCTGGTGACTGCAGGAAACGCGGTTCGAACCTGTCAGGAAGATTTTAAACAAATGGGAATAGACCTTTCCTCTGAATTTAAGGAAACCGAAGATGAATTAAATGTGGGACCACTTCCAGATACTCATTTTGGAGAAGGCACTCTCAAAATCATGGAAGCTGCTTCTTCTCTGGGTTTAGTAATGGAGAAGATGCCCAAATCCATTGACCCTAAAAAATGCATCCCCTGTGGTAAGTGTGCCTTTGGATGTCCACGGGATGCCAAGTGGAGTTCTCTCAAATTTCTGGACGACGCACTAGCACAGGGTGTACAGATTATTGAAAACACCACTGTAACTGGGGTTACAACTACAAATGGACGGGTTAAAGGTGTCAAAACATATAACCCTGAAAATGGACTTAAAAATGAATATAATGCAGATATGGTCATATTGTGTTCTGGTGCCATCCAGACACCGGGATTGCTGAGATCCGCAGGTTTGGTGGCCGGTGAAAAACTCTTTGTAGATACCTTTGTTACAGTAGGCGGGGCACTGCCCGATATTGGATTCTATAAAGAGGTGTCCATGAATAGTCTCCTGAAAAAGGAGGGCTTTATACTGGCACCACATTACTCCAGTTTATTGATACCCCGGATTGGTCAAAACCGCATCCAGGAAAAGGATATACTGGGAATGATGGTTAAGATACCGGATGAATCTTCCGGACGAGTGGATGAAAATTGTGTGTTTAAACAGAGCACAGCCAATGATGTTGGGCTTCTGGCTGAAGGATGTGCTACTGCAGGAGCCATCCTCACAGAAGCTGGTGTTGACCCGGATACGCTGGTTTCCACCCCAGCCCGAGGTGCTCATCCCGGTGGAACAGCTGCAGTGGGAGAGGTAGTGGATAAAGATTTGGAAACAGAAATTGAAGGTCTCTACGTGTGCGATGCCAGTGTTTTTCCCAGGGCACCGGGTGCGCCCCCTGTTCTTACTATTCTGGCACTGGCCAAGAGATTGGCTAAACATATAATAAATCAATGATTGATCACATTCTTTTGCTCAAACAGGTGAGAATAACCAAAGAATCTGTAATTAATATAAAACCAATCCTAATTTAAATCTCCTATTTTAAAATCTGAATATTAAATAACGAGGAAAATAGTGATTAATAGGGTTCAATTTACAGAAAATAACCTAAAATATTCATCCACCACTATCAAGTGAGGTAACCTTCGTTTTACTTTCAGAATATTTATCTAATCTTCACACACTTATAGCAGAAACGTGCACTATAACTGTTCGTAGTTCCACATTTCGGGCAATGTTTTCTTAGATAGATTCTTTATATCTCATAATATCCGCTTAACCTTTATTATTCTCTCCTATACTGCCAGATAAGCTGGAGATTGTTAATGTATCTAAAAGAGATTGTTAATATATCTAAAAAATTAGATGAATTGAAAAAAATCATCTAATGATTACCCTACTTCTCTAGATGTGAATAGTCTAAAGAACAATCTCGTTACATTTAAAAGTATATCTTTACTATATAAAATTGTTTAATTATTAATCATAATGTAATCATAACAATATCTTAATGGCGGGGAGGTAACTATGGCGGATGAGCTTGAATTTAAATCTTTGCTTTCTAACTTATTAAAAGCTAGATTTCCATATATCTACATTCCTACTTGGGAAGAAGATCGTGTTTTATCAGTTATTAATACTATTTCAAAGGATCCCAATCTGATTAAGACTTCCAGAACTGTTTATATATGGAAACTCACAACTGGACTTACCAAAAATGGTAAAAATGTGAGTAGTGATACTAAATCTCCTCTAAAAGCACTTGAATATATAGAAAAAACAGATGAACCCGCAATATTTATATTTTTAGATTTCCACATATACTTGGGCTCTACAGGTATGTGTAATCCCGATCCTCAAATAATACGGAAAATTAGAGATTTATCACAGTTACTTAGAGAGGGTAAAAGTCCTAAAAATGTAATATTTATTTCACCATCAGTTATGTTACCTGATGAGTTACAAAAAGAAGTAAGTATTGTTGATTTTAATTTACCACCCGTTGAAGACATTATGAATCTACTGGAAGATATGATAGTTGTAAATCAACCTGGAAAAATAATAATCGACCTCAGTCCAAATGAAAAAGAGCACATTGCAAAATCAGCTTTAGGATTAACTCTTCAAGAGGCCGAAAACGCATTTGCTCGGGCTATGGTTGAAGGGGGAAACTTCAATATTAAAAAATTAGATGTGATTCTTGAAGAAAAACGTCAGATAATTAAAAAAAGCGAAATTCTCGAATTCATTAATAGTGATCTCCAGATGGGGGATGTTGGGGGTTTACAAAACCTTAAAAGATGGTTAGAAAAAAGAAATAAATCCTGGCTAGACTCAGCCAAACATTATGGGATTACAGCCCCCAATGGTGTTTTAATCACTGGAGTTCCAGGTTGTGGGAAAAGTTTAATAGTAAAAGCCATTAGCGCCATGTGGCAGTTACCCCTTCTTCGTCTGGACATAGGAAAAGTTTTCAGTGGCATAGTTGGAAGCAGCGAAGAAAATATGCGCAAAGCAATAAAAATTGCAGAAGCTACCTCTCCTTCAATATTATGGATTGATGAAATTGAAAAGGGGTTCAGTGGTGGGGGAGGAGATGGTGGAACCTCGAGTCGCGTTTTTGGAACATTTTTGACCTGGATGCAGGAAAAAGAAAAACCAGTTTTTGTTGCTGCAACTGCAAATAACATAAAAATGTTACCTTCTGAATTTCTCCGGAAAGGACGTTTTGATGAGATATTTTTTGTAGATTTACCTACCTACAAAGAAAGGAGTGATATATTCCATATCCACATGAAAAAACGTCTTAATAAAGAAGTTATGGGAGATTTCAAATTAAATGATGATTTTTACTCTTACTTGGCAAAATTAACAGAGGGATACGTTGGGGCAGAAATTGAACAGATTGTGATTTCCGGGCTTTTTGAGGCTTTTTCAGAAGATCGACCTATAAAAATTGAGGATTTTGAGAAATCTATTAAAAATACTGTACCGTTATCTGTAACACAATCAGAACAGATCCGTGCAATTCGTGAATGGGCAAATGTTCGTGCTGTAGCAGCCACATCTGCAGACGATAGCGCTGATTATATTAAAGAAATAGGAGAATCTGAATTAAAACCAGATAAACATGGTATTGATGAAGATATTGGATCTTCACGTGGTGGTCGGGCAATTGACTTGTAATAAAAGGATGATAAAATGAGCGTGACTTTAGTATTGATTCCTATGGCAATTGCTGCTGTAGGAACTATGGGTGTTGGGACTTTGATTAATAATGAACGAAGTATCACTGAAGAGGAAGAAGATAAAATAAAAACCCAACTTTTGCAAGAAAACAATAAAAGCCAGGTACAGGAACTTAATAAATTTAAAACTCTCATGAGAAATTCCCAGATATTACAAGAATCTGTTATTAACCTAGGTTACCAAGTTGAAATTTTAGATACACATAAGATGGAAATTAATACAGATAGTGGTAGTATAATACTGTTTGAAAAAGATGAAAATGATGTTTTTCAGGCATTAGTCCGTGATAAATGTTCCCAAACACAGATAGAATCGTATGTGTCAGAAATTTATGATGAGTACACTACAATAGTTCAACAGAAGACATATCAAAAATTGGTTGAAAAAATAAAAGATCGTAACCTTCACCTTGAATCTGAAGAAGTGACAGAAGACAATTCTATCGTGCTTACACTGGTTGTTGAGGATTGAAAGTATGAAAAAAACAGTTAAAATTGAAATTTTCAGTGACGGTACTATTCAAGCAGAAACTAAGGGAATAAAAGGTAAAAAATGCATGGATTATATGAAAATATTAGAGGAAATACTGGAAGCCGAAACTGTAGATTCTGATCATACCCCAGAATATTTTGAAAAAGAAAATATACAAAACCGAAATATTGAGAAACAGAAAAATCAGTAATGGAGATTGATATGTCAAGAAATTCTTGGGAATTAATTAACTCATGGTGGATTGCATTAACATTTGGCTTTTTTGTATATATAAATTGGATAGCTTTTATTTACATAGGAATAACTGCAAAAAACCGTCGTTGGATTCTCTTTGGTGTAATCTATTTAATTCCAGCCATACTTATCCAGATTTTTGCACCATCTGCACCAGAACAAGGCATGATAGTTGAAACAAATTCATTATTAGGGATTATTTTAACCCTACTATTTGTAATGGGTATTATTTCAATTATTCATGCATTTTATTTACGTAAAGAATATTTACTCCGTTTAAAAACATTGAAAGAAATGAGGGATAATCAGTTCAGGCAACAGATCGTTGAAGAATATGAATCAAACAATGCAAATTTGTCAAAAACCTCCAAAAATTCTCCTAAGAGAGAAGAAAGTGAATTAGACTCTGGATTTGTAAAAGATTTAACATTAAAACATCTTCCAACTCCTATAGACATCAATAATGATCCTGAAGATTCTCTTGCTGAACTTCCAGGTGTTAGTTTGATTTTAGCCAAAAAGGCGGTTCAATTACGCCAATCTGGAATTTATTATGAGTCGGCTGAAGATTTTGGCATGGCTTTAGGTCTTAAACCCCACATAGTGGAAAAAATAAAACCATTTATAATCATAAACCCATTAAATGAAAATCAAACATTGACAGAACCTGAGATTAAGGGTCGTAGGATTGATATTTAATGTTTCTGTATGTATACAAATTTTTGCCATACACCATTGTTGAAGGACCTGGTGAGCGTGCTTGTATTTATGTACAAGGATGTTCTATTGGATGTGAAGGATGTATTACACCACAAAGTTGGCAGAAAAGGATTAATCAAAAGATTAATGTGAAAGATATTGCAGAAACCATTCTGCATGGTCCTGAAATTGAAGGAGTTACATTTTCTGGCGGAGAACCATTTGAACAAGCTAAAGCTTTGGCAAAATTGGGCAATATCTTACAAAAGGAAGGTTTGTCCGTTGTCACTTTTACGGGTCATGTTTTAGAAAATATTAGAGAATCTTCAAATGTTGATTGGCACGATTTGCTATCTGTAACTGACCTGCTGATTGATGGTCCTTACATGAAAGATAAATTTGATCTCAAGCGTCCATGGGTGGGCTCATCTAATCAAAGATACCATTTTTTAACTAAACGTTATCAACATATTCAATCACATATCAATGAAATCCCCAATAAAATTGAAATTAGGCTGGGTAATGATGGTGAGATAGTTGTTAATGGAATGATTAGACAGGACGATATTAAAGATCTGTTGGATGAAATTTAACACTTGTAAAAATATATAATCGTGATGAATGAATAAAATAAGATTTAATATGATTTTATAAACAAATTTACAATTAGAGGTTAAAAAAAATGTGTCCACTAGTTAAAATAGAAATTCGTAAAGGATTTTCCTCAGAATATAAAAAATCAATCTTAGATGGTGTGCACCAGGCACTGGTGGATGCACTTGGTATCCCGGATAGTGACCGTTTTCAAAGGATTTATGAACTGGATGAGGAGGATTTTGAGTGTCCACCTGATCGTACCGACGCTGTGACATTGATCCAGATTACATTGTTCCCAGGACGTTCCTTTGATGCTAAAAAGAAACTATACCATGATATTGTCCACAATCTAGGTGAAAATCCGGGTATTGATGGTAATGATATTATTATCATTCTTCTGGAGCCACCTATGGAAAACTGGGGTGTTCGCGGTGGGCAGCCAGCCAGTGAAGTGGATTTTGGATTTAAAATAGATGTTTAATTTTTTTTATTTTTATTTATATTCTCTAATAATTTAATAAATTAGATTCATTATATTTCTTTTTAAAGTTTTTAATTAAGTTTTAAACGTTTAAAAGCATTTCTGTTATATTAACATAACAAATTAAATCAGGAGTTAATCTAATCATCAGTTTATTATGATTATAAATAAAATTAAAAAAAGAACTTCCCCTCCCAATAAAAAAAGGGGAAGTTTTAGTTTTCTATTTAAATAGCTGGAGGCGGTTAGCTATTTTAAATAAATTTGACTTATTTCTTTGGAATTTGTGGTGGAGCATATGGATGGAACACATTGATACCCATTATGTTGGTTTACACACTTAATAGAGTGATACCCCATTAGTGGGTAATCAATTTATGTAGGTAACACATCCTGCCCATAGGTTTCATTTAAAACCTGTGCCAGTCCAACGTATACTGCAGTGAAACCAGTGAATATACCTTCATAACCTGCAATCAGGGTTATGGTAGCATTACCTGTTATATCTCCCAGTGCCAGTAGGAAGAAGAGTACTGCCAGAGATAGGAAGACCACCTGCAATCCACGGCTAAGTTTGAGTGTGCCAATAAACATCACCAGGGTGAATAATCCCCACATAAATAGATATGATGCCAGTGCCAGTTTATCTGGTGCTGCAGCCAGACCCATTTTGGGAAGGATCAAGAGAAGTACGAAACTCCACCAGAAAAGGCCGTATGAACCGAAAGCTACCATTCCAAATGTGTTACCCTTTTTGTACTCCATGGCACAGGCCATTATCTGGGCAATTCCACCATAAGCGATCCCCATGGCCAGTATCATACTGTTAATTGGGAAAAACCCTGCGTTATGTATGTTTAACAGGACTGTGGTTAAACCAAATCCCAGTAGTCCAAGAGGTGCTGGATTGGCTGTTAAATCCTCTATCAAGACAGATTTTTTGTTTTCTTCCATACTATCACAACATTAATGGGTTAATCTATTTGATTCATCATCTCCCTTTTTTATTTAATTTTAGGTCAATTCTGACTTAGCCCAACTCAATCCATTCTTCCTAGGCCAAATCAATTTTTCCTAAGATATTCTACCAAGAATCTTCAAATTCTATTTCTCCCAGAGATATTCTAGGTTATTCTTCCAGAGTGGAAGTATCACCCAGATCCTCACCCATTTCCTGGGCACGGAGTATCCTGCGCATTATTTTACCACTCCTGGTTTTGGGTAGTTTATCCACCTGTACGATTTCACCCAGGACTGCAACTGGTCCCAGTTCATATCGAACATGCTTTTTTAGTTCTTCAATGAGCTGGGTCTTGAGCTCGTATCCCTCACGGAGGATGATAAATGCCTTGATGACTTCACCCTTAATGGGGTCTGATTTTCCAATAACCGCGGTTTCTGCAACTGCAGGGTGCCCTACGAAGGCGGATTCAACTTCTGCTGAACCTATACGGTGGCCGGCTATCTTGAGAACATCGTCACTACGTCCCTGTATCCAGAAATATCCATCTTCGTCTTTTCGAACCATGTCCCCTGCCCTGTAGATGCATCCTGGTATGTCCTTCCAGTATACATCCAGGAATCTTTCCTTATCATTGTACAGTGTGCGGAACATGGCGGGCCATGGTTTTTTGATAACCAGATATCCTCCTTTGCCCTGAGGTACAGGATGACCTTCTTCATCCACCACATCAGCATCAATTCCAGGGAAGGGGAGTGTGGCTGATCCTGGTTTTAAATTAGAAACTGGTAATGGAGATATGAGGTGCATTCCGGTTTCTGTCTGCCACCAGGTGTCCATTATTGGACAGTTTTCTTTTCCCACGTTTTTGTAGTACCACATCCATGCTTCTGGGTTTATGGGTTCTCCCACTGTTCCCAGGATGCGGAGTGAATCCAGGTTGTAGAGGTTGGTGTAACGGGTACCGAATCTCATGAGGTGCCTGATGGCTGTTGGTGCGGTGTAGAACTTGGTTACTCCGTATTTTTCCACGATCTTCCACCACACTCCTGGGTCTGGGTAGTCTGGTGCTCCTTCGTATACCACGGTGGTGGTTCCCAGGAGTAATGGTCCGTAGATAACATAGCTGTGTCCTGTGATCCATCCAATGTCCCCGGTACACCACCAGAGGTCGTTTTCGTGTATGTCGAATATGTTACGTAGGGTGGTGGCAACACCTACCATGTAACCGGCAGTGGTGTGCAGTACTCCTTTGGGTTTTCCGGTGCTGCCTGATGTGTAGAGTATGAAGAGAGGGTCCTCTGAATCCATCCATTCTGGTTCACAGTAGGCAGGTTCACCATCTACCAGTCTTTCGTAGAAGAGTTCCCTTCCTGATAGTTCTGATATTTCAATGGGTGTTCCGGTGTGGTTAACCACCACTATGGTTTCAATGGTGGGGCATTGCAGTATTGCTTCATCAGCAATGGATTTTAGGTTGATAATCTTTCCTCGGCGGTAGGTTCCATCTGCAGTGAAGAGGACTTTGACCTTGGCATCATTCATACGTTCCACAAAGGCACCAACACTAAGTCCTGAGTAGACCACACTGTGCACTGCTCCTATTTTGTTACAGGCCAGCATGGCAATCAGGAGCTCGGGACACATGGGAAGGTACATTGAGACTGTGTCACCTTTTTTAACTCCTAAATTTTTAAGGGCGTTGGCCAGTTTGTTCACCTGGATGTAGAGCTCGTAGAAGGTGATTTTTTTCTCCTGTCCACGTTCGTTAATGTATAAAATTGCAACCTGATTACGTTTTTCAGTTTCGATCCATCGGTCCACGGCATTGTAGGCCAGGTTGATCTTCCCCCCTGTGAACCACTGGTAGAATGGTTTGTTATCCTCATCCAGGACTTTGTCCCATTTTTGGAACCATTCGAACTGTTCAGCTTTTTCTGCCCAGTATTTTTCCAGGTCCCTGCCTTTTTCAAGCTCTTCTTCCCAATTTTTCACGTGGGCTCTTTTTTGAATCTCTTCTTTTGGTTCGAAAACCCTTCTCTCATCAAGAAGGACTGATGTATCTTGTACCATTTTTCATCCGCCCTTTTTTGGTTATTAACCCTTCTTTTGCTATTTTATTTTTGACATTTCTATCCATGATTGTAATTACTTAGTTACTTTTACTATTTATATATTGCTATTATTAATCATTATAGATTATGATTAATCATTATAAATTAATTGGAGTAAAAAAAAGAAGGAACTACCCTTTAGTATCTAAGGACAATTCCTATGTTTCAAAAAGATTAAAAAGCTCTATGTATAGTCCAATTCACCTTCATTGTAAAGTGACTGGAGTTCGGTGGCGTGCCCCAGCTCAAAGTTCCGGTAGGGAGTATTCATGTAGGGGAAAACCATACCATAGAACATGCACAGGTATGCTGGAACCATTCCATAAGTTTTTTGCATTACCTGGAAGTAAAGTGGGAATCCACATCCCTGTATTAAAATTGCATTACCCTGACGGGCGTTACCGTGCCAGGCAATAGGAAGAGGACCACTCTGGTTATGTTCTCTAGCAAGGGTGTTTACATGATTCATTGCCTCATCATAGGTGTCGAAGACCAGCCCATCTGACTTATATTTATATCGGCCTTCAGGAGCACCGAATAAAGCTAGTTTAACCGAATCCCAGTAGTTAATGGGATCAGCAGCACCGGTACCCTGGGTGTCAATAAGGGCCAGTTCAATGATAAATACATTTCCATCTTGATAGCTACGGTAGTTGGAACTACCTGCAAAGTGACATATCAGGGCACAGTTGGAATTCCTTTCCTCAGCGTACTTGACTAAAAGCTCTGAATGAGGATGTCCCGGGTAAAAATCGGGATTTGCAACCTTAACAAAGGACATTCTACCCAATGGAGTGAATGGGCCACTGGCAACAGCAACCACAGTATAACCTACAATTACCACCAAAATGACAATTGCAACTAAGGACCATTTCATATTTCTATCACCTAATTACTCTGCTATACTCTTAAAATTTAATTTCATTAACTCAATTATTATTTAGATATTTTTTTTAATTTTGTTTGAAGTTGATCTGATATTTTTGGGATTTAATAATTTTTTAGGACTTAATAGTTGAATTTTTTTGACTTAATAGTTGAAGTAAATTTTAATTTGGTTTGAAGTTTATCTAATGATTTTTGAACTTAATAAAGATAGGGGGTAAAATCTAGTCTTTTTTAAAAATCACATGACAAAAGGCAGTAAATGAGCCACAATTCCACCTACCACAAAGGCTGTGACTAAATTTGCTATACAAATAACAGAAGCAGATTTCACTCCAAATTCCCTGATGAGTATGCTGATGGTGGATAAACAGGGAATGTATAACATTCCAATTAATGCCAGAACAATGAACTGCACCGGAGTCAATGCCAGGGCAAGGTTAGTACCCACGAATGAAACCAGAGTTAACAGCACAAATTCTTTACGTACTATCCCCACTATCAGTAGGATTCCAGCAAATACAGGAAGTCCCAACCAGCCCACGGTTAAAGGTGCCATGAAATTACTTATTGGTCCCAGTATACCCAGAACATAAAATACCTGAATTAAAGCACTTCCAACGATGAAAACAGGAAATACCAGGTATGCCAATGATTTTACACGATTCCAGGTTTGTTTAATAATTGTTGAAGATGAAGGCAGCCTCAGGGAATGCATTTCCATGATGAGTCCTGTACGTTCACCAGGCATTGCCTTAAGGGCCAGTTTTCCCATTACAAATATTATAAATATGTCCAGGACATAAAGGGCTAAAGCCCACCAAATACTTACAAAAACTGCCACCAGGCTTAATATTATAATAGTCCGAGCAGAGCAGGGAGCGAATGTTATGGCAAAAGCTGCCAGTAATCGTTCTCTTTTAGTTTCCAGTATTTTAGTACTGTCAATTGCCGGGACACTGCATCCATAACCCAGTATTAGAGGGATCAGTGCCTTACCATGTAAGCCGATTTTTTGCATGAAACTATCCATCATGAATGCCACACGGGTTAGGAGCCCAGAATTTTCAATGTAAGCTAGCATGATATAAAATGGAATCACAAAGGGCACTATCAAAGTTAATCCAGCAACCAAACCTCCGAACGCCCCGTTCCATAGTACTGCAAATATGGGGCCAGATAAGGTGGGATCTACTGGTTGGAAAAAGCTCATTGCATTGGTGATCAGTTCTGAGAGGAAATTTCCCACAATGAAAGTCCAGATTAAAAGTCCTATTATTACCATGGCTGATGTGAAATAACCGTATACTGGGTGTATGAGAAATTTATCCAGCTTTTCTGATAGGGTAATTTTGTATTCGGTCTGCTTTTGTGCTCCGGCAGCTATCCGGTTTGCCAGTGAATACCTTTCTGAGGCAATGATGGAAAAGGAGGGTTCATCATGTATCTGTTCCAGTTCAAGGGCCAGGTAATTGGCTAATTGAATGGCACGATTTTGTTTAGATTCAACCAGTTTATTTATTTCAGGATCATTTTCCAAAAGTTTAATGGCCACCCAACGGTTGGAATAGTCCAGTTCAACTTTTTCTGATTCCAAAAAGGTTTGAAGCTGTTTTACTGCTTTTTCAACTTCACCACCGTATTCCAAATCCATTTGGGCCTTTTTTTTATTCTGAGCAGTGTTAACTGCACTTTTTATGAGTTTTTGTAAACCTTCACCATGTATGGCTACAGTGGGAACCACTGGAACTCCCAGTGCTTTTTCCAGTTTTTTGGTGTCAATTTCAAATCCTTTTGCACGGGCAATGTCCATCTGGTTAACACAGACCACCATTGGAACTTCCATTTCAATTAGTTGTAATGTAAAAAAAAGGTTTCTCTCCAGTACAGATGCATCCAGAACGTTTATAACCACATCTGGTTTTTCATGGGCAATGTATTCCCTGGAAACTATTTCTTCCATGGAAAAGGTGGAAAATGAGTATATTCCGGGTAAATCAATGATGTGAATATTCTGACCATTGAACTGAAAATTTCCCTCCGCACGGTCCACAGTCTTACCTGGCCAGTTCCCAACTACCTGGTCTGAACCAGTTAAGTAGTTGAAAATAACACTTTTACCAACGTTGGCATTCCCAGCCAGGGCTAGGGTAATGTCACCGGTTTGAGGTGATATTTTATTTGTATCCGGAGGGGATGAAAGGGTTTTTTCATATTCAGATTTTTCAATACATTCAGGAATTTTAACCATATGATAATGCTCCTCCGGAGGTGGATGTGTTGTCCCTGATGATCTCCACGAAAACGTTTTTAGCAATATCTCTTCCCAGTGCCAGATTAGATCCGCGAACCAGTAATTCCACTGGTCCCTTGAAAGGAGCAACTTCCATGACACTTACCTGGGCACCCATGGTTATTCCCATATCCATTAACCTACGGATGATCTTATAATCACCCCTGATGAATGAAACTTTACCCTTTTCATTTTTCTTCATGTTGGTAAGAGAAACCAGGTTTTTATCACGTTTCCCCACCTGGTTGACTTCTTCCTGCTTGCGCCTGCGGCATTCTTCACAGGTTTCAAATTTGAAGTCACAAACTGGTATCAATTCCTCATCATCAGGACATTCATCAGGATTTTTCAGGAGGTGGCATAATGCACGTTCAGCATCATCGGATAGCACGTGTTCCATTTCACAGGCCTGATCATGAACTTTTTCTTTCTTTATTTTAAGCACATCGTGCAGGAATCTCTCCAGAAGTCTGTGCTTTCTGGTGATGTTGGAAGCAATTTTATATCCTTCCTCAGTAAGAGTGACACCCTTATAGGGTGAGTAATCAACGTAACCTTCTTTTTCAAATTTTTTTAACATCTGAGTTACACTAGCCGGGGATATATTGAGCATTTTTGATATATTGGTAGTTTTAACTGGACGTTCCTTTAATGAGAGTTTATATAGAACTTCTAGATATTCCTCTGCATTTTCACTTAAAGTTTTTTCAGAAGACATTTAAGGTCACCTAAATTTTATTGGAATTTTATAGTATATAAAAGTTAGGGAAACCTAAGACCTGTAAAGATCAGTTAAAAAATTGCTGCAACCTAAAACGAGTGGAATTTATGAGATATTTTTTTAAAAAACCTCGTTTAATTCTACTTTTCAAGAAAATGTCAAAAGTAAAGTAGAAATCCATGGAAATTAGGATTTAAAATGCTATTAATATTTAAATATTATATTGAAGCATTGAAATAAGATATTTCGATTTTAAAGAGCTATTAAAATTAAATAAGACACTGCAAATTAAAATATTTAAATAAATAAAACATTAGGCATTAAATAGACTATTTAGAATTAAATAAGGTAATGTAAATTAAAAAGAAAGGTATTGAAAATTAAAATGAGATATTTAGAATTAAATAAGGTATTGAAAGTTAAAATTAGATATTTAGTATTAAATAGGATATTTAGTTTTTTAAAAATGAAAAAAGGGTAAGTCCTGGGGACTTACATCATTGGTGGCATTCCACCAGGCATTCCACCCATACCTTCCATTCCACCCATGTCAGGTTCGCTGCTTCCGGTAGAGGCGATCATGTCGTCAATACGCAGGATCATTTCTGCGGCTTCTGCAGCAGACTGTATGGCCTGTTTTTTAACCCGTTTAGGTTCAATAACCTGAGCGTCTTTCATGTTGGTGACTTCACCTTTGAATACGTCCAGTCCCATGTAGAAGTTTTCTTCGTGGGCTGCTCGCAGGTCCACCAGTGCATCGATCTGGTCGAGTCCTGCATTTTCTGCCAGGGTTTTAGGCACTACTTCTAGGGCTTCAGCAAAGGCTGCTATTGCCAGCTGTTCTCTTCCACTGATGGTGTCAGCGTAATCTTTGAGACCTCGGGCTATGGCTATTTCTGGTGCTCCTCCACCAGCTACTACCTGACCGTCTTCCACTGTGGCAGAAACTACACCTATGGCATCTTCTACTGCTCTTTCCACTTCTTCGGCTACATGTCGGGTACTGCCCCTGAGGATGATGGAAACTGCTTTGGGTTCTTCGCACTCTTCCACGAATATGAGAACTTCGTCGAATATTTTTTTCTCGTAAACGTGTCCTGCGTGTCCCAGGTCATCGGCAGAAAGTTCTTCGATGTTGGTTACAACCTGAGCTCCGGTTGCTTTTCCAATGCGTTCCATGTCGGATTTACGTACTCTTTTAACTGCCAGGATTCCAGCTTTGGCCAGTAAATGCTGGGCCAGGTCGTCGATTCCTTTCTGACAGAAGATGACATCGGCTCCGCTGGCAACAACTTTGTCCACCATGTCCTTTACCATCTGTTCTTCCTGTTCTATGAATGCCTGCATCTGGGCTGGGTCGGTGAGTTTGATCTTGGCATCAGTTTCCAGGTCTTTAACTTCTATTGGGTATTTTAAAAGAGCAATGCTGGCATCAGTTAAGTCCTTAGGCATGGAATTGATTGCTCTGCTTTTGTCAATAACCACTCCGTTGACGATCTGTGAGTCATGGACTGTTGCGCCCTGTATCCTGTGTATGTTAATCTGGTCAGCGTCAACTTCACCATCTTCTTCCACCTGGAGCACTGCATCAACTATCAGTTCTGCCAGTGGCTCCCTTGCTTTTTCGGTTCCTTTACCAGTCATGGCAGTCATAGCTACCATTTGGAGGGTTTCACGGTCACTGGCATCAATAGCTATCTGGTTTAACATTTCCTGTGCTTTTGCTGCTGCTTTACGGTATCCCATTACCAGTGTGGTGGGGTGTATTTCCTGGTCCAGAAGATCTTCTGCTTTTTTGAGTAATTCCCCAGCAATGATGACTGCAGTGGTGGTTCCATCTCCCACTTCATCTTCCTGGGTTTTAGCTACTTCCACCAGCATTTTAGCAGCGGGGTGTTCAATGTCCATTTCTTTGAGGATGGTTACTCCATCGTTGGTTACTACGATGTCTCCCATACCATCCACCAACATCTTGTCCATTCCTTTGGGACCTAGAGTGGTTCTAACGGTTTCAGCTAAAACTTTTCCAGCCATTATGTTCATTCTTTGAGCATCTCGGCCTAAAACTCTAGAAGAGCCCTCAGGCATTATAATAATAGGTTGTCCTTGACCTTGTCCTAATTGTGCCACATTATCATCTCCTTTCTTTTCAATTGGTATTTTATCAGTGGGTTAGAGGTTATATAAATATGTTTGTGTAAAATGTTTGAGTTCAAAATCTGCAATATATTTAAAAAAAACAGATACCCAGAGCAGATAAAGCGGTGTCATTAAGATAAATGAATCACAATGATTGATTTTTTATTTAAAAGTTTTTTAAACATCTACATTGACAATTATTAATCCCCTATGTAAATTCCTGTTTCCTATTTTTAATCAAGCCAATTTCATCAAACCCAGCCACATAGAATAATTACAGAGTATTACTAATTTATAATATTATTTCCATTACTAATCTTTAAAAATCCTTTTAAAAAACCCTTGATTACTCTAATCACCATTTTAAAAGTTTTAACAAATTGAATTGATCCCAAAGGTCAAATAAACTTTATTATTAATCAAAAAAGGTTTATATAACCTTTAAATAGGCTAGAAATTATTGTTATAATGTAGATGGATTTAAGGAGAATTATGGTAATACTTAGACCCATACTAAATCATTTCTTCTCTTTTTATAATTTACAAATCCATTTAAAAAAAATCCATTGGAATGTTAAAAAAAATCTAGAATAAAATCATTATCATCGGTTGGCGGGTGAATGAAGTTTAATCAGGAAACTGGGAGTTATAAAAAATAATCGAAATATAATGCGGTAATACTAGGTGTAAAAGGTGCTGTAATGAGTGATATAAATATTGGAGAGAATATTGGACTGATTAAAGAGAATATTAGCCTAAAAATTAAAGAGAATATAAGCTTACAGAAATTTAAAGAAGATAATGAGTATCGCTCCATAATTTTAACTATTATTTCAGGAGTATTCCTGTTAATCAGCTGGTCAGGGATCCCTAAAGATATATTGCCCTTTGATGTGGCACTGGTAAGTGTGGTGATCAGTGGAACACCCATACTCATTGAAGCAGGAAAGGGTTTGATCACTAGTTTTGATTTAAAAGCAAATGTTCTGGTTAGTATTGCCCTTATTGCATCTGTTGCAATAGGTGAATATTTTGCAGCTGGAGAAATTGCAGTTATCATGATGATCGGTGAGATCTTAGAGGATCGAACCGTTAGGAAAGCTCATGAAAGTGTTAAAAAACTCATCCAGTTAACACCCCAGGTGGCCCGGATAAAGACATCCCAGGGGGAAAAGGAAGTAAGGGTGAGTGAACTGGAAATCTGTGATATTCTTCTGGTAAAGCCTGGAGAATCCATTCCTGTTGATGGAGTTGTTACCAGTGGACGCACCTCCATAGATCAATCAATTTTAACCGGAGAATCCATGCCTGTTAATAAAAAAGTAGGTGATGAAGTCTTCATAGGTACTTTAAACCAGTTAGGGGCAATTGAAGTAAAAGCTACCAGGGTTGGTGAAGACACATCCCTGGCTGAACTTATAAGACTGGTTAAAGAATCCGAAAGTAGGAAAGCACCCGTAGTTAGGTTAACTGACCGGGTTGCCACCATCATTGTTCCCATTGCTGTAGCAGCCTCCCTGATAACATACATCATAACCCAGGATATCATACGTCTGGTTACCATTCTGGTTGTGTTCTGTCCCTGTGCCCTGGTACTGGCCACCCCCACCGCAATCATGGCCGGAATTGGTAATGCATCACGCAAGGGAATTCTTATAAAAAGTGGGGAAGCCCTAGAAAATGTGGGAAGGGTCAAAACAATTGCATTTGATAAAACCGGCACCATAACATATGGTAAACCAGAAGTAATTGATGTTATATCATTTGAAGAAAAGTACACTCCTGGAAAAATTCTACAAATAGCAGCCATTGCTGAGAAGTTCTCAGAGCATCCCATTGGCCAGGCTGTCCTTAACAGGGCTAAAGAAGAATCACTGAAGATCAGTGACCCCCATGAATTTAAAGTTGAAATTGGTCATGGTGTCAGGGCACTGATTGGTAATGAAAGGGTTCTGGTTGGTAATCAAAAACTAATAGATGACAATAAAATTGGAGTAAAACAACAACAGGAAGAGATTATCACTGCCCATGAAGATCAGGGAAAAACAGTTTTGATGGTTGCCATAGGAGACTCAATTTCAGGGATTATAACTGTGGCCGATACTATAAAAGAAAAATCCAAAGAAACTGTGCAAGAACTTAAAGGAATGGGTATAAATGAGGTCTTGCTCTTAACCGGTGACAACGAGGTAACTGCTGCTTCCATTGCCAGGGAAATTGGTGCCGATAATGTATATTCCCAGCAGCTTCCTGGTGACAAGGTCCAAGTAATTGAAGAGCGGATAGCAAATGGTGAAAGGGTGTGTATGATTGGGGATGGTATAAATGATGCTCCTGCCCTGGCCAGGTCCAGTGTGGGTGTGGCTATGGGTGCACTGGGATCAGATGTGGCCATTGAAAGCGCGGATGTGGCACTGATGTCCGATGATCTATCTAAAGTCCCGGAACTCATTGATCTTTCCAGAAAAGTCAGGGGCACCATCAATGTAAATATTGTGGTTCCCATCATGATAAACTTCATGGCCATATTGCTGGCTGGTTTTGGTATTATTGGACCAGTAGCGGGTGCTTTGATTCATAATATGGGATCAGTACTGGTGGTGGCCAATTCATCCCGGCTGATCAGTTACCGCCAGAATCGGAAAAACCGAAAATCAAGGGTTAACATTAAAAATGTGGAATCAACTTCATAAACATAGTTCATTGTTGGATATTACAAGTTTTTAACAATCTATTTAAAGGTTATAATACATATCTAAGGTAAAGTAAGATTCCATTAACGTATTAAGGTAATATTTAAGAGGTGAAAAAAATGGCTGCAAATATTCATGTTATAACCGGTAAAAAAGGAGGTTGGGATGTTAAAAGAGACGGGGCTGTAAAGGCTTCTGGACACTTTGACACCAAAGAAGAAGCAATCGAATTTGCCGAGAAGGAAGGTCAAAGATACAATGTTGAAGTATTTATCCACACTGAAGATGGAAAAATAGAAAAAAAGGAAAGCTTCGGTAAAAACTTCTATCCAGGCTAAATGCAAGTATTTTTATTAGATTTTATTAGGTTATTTTTATTTTATTTTTCATAAAATCTGAATTTTCATCTTCTTATTTTATTATTAAAACCCTTTCCTAAAACCCTTTCCTCATTATCAAATGAATTAACTTTACCCTAATTTTCAACCTTGTATTGGAACTCCCATATGAATTTTCCAGTATGTTCACATCCTGCCAGGTGCTCTATTTCATGGGAAACTCCATAAGCTGCAGATCCCTCAAAGTTCAGGGGTCCTTTAATCCTTTCAAGACTTATCTCCATGATTTTAGGGTTAAGTTCTGCCTTGATAATATCTTCTGCATCTAGTTTAACCCGGAATGGTCTTTCAACCAGTTCACGTTCATTTTTACTACCACACTTTTCCAGACGCAGCACTTTACCCTCTGTGGAGATTAAAATGGGATTCACAAAGAGAGTAACCCGTTCTAAGGTATAACCTTCCCCTTCATCTTCATTGTAACGGGTTATTTTCTCCTTTACTGCCATGGCTTCCAGATCCCGGGTTTTGAAACTCCAGTCCCCGCCGAATTTGAGGGAGAATAACACTGGTATGAATGCATCCGGTTTAATCTGGAGGTCATTTATAGCCTTATTCTCAGCGAAGTTGAAAGAAAGCTGTTTTTTGAGTTTATCAAAACTTAATTTATCATAATCTTGAGATTCCACAGCATCACCATTCTAATTATTTAAAATATTTAGTACATTATGACTTAAAATATTCACCTAAAACTATGACTTAAAATATTCACTAATATTCACTAAAATATTCACTAAAAAAATTTTTAACTTAAAATCCTTTACTTAAATAATCTAATTAAAGTAGTTTTAACTTAAAATAAACTTAAATATACACTTAAAAATATAGATACAAGTGATACTCTCTTATTACAATCTTTCACTCTTAAATCTCATTTAAAATCAAGATGTACCGTTATTGCATATTCAGATAATCCTGAAATATTGCATATTTTCAGACTAATCCTGAAAAATAAAAAAGAATGATGATTAAAAAAAGCATAATTTTACTGTTTTCAATCACAGGAATAGGTTATTTTATTTATTCTGGTGGTCCTCAATGGCCTTATCCACCACGGTAAGTATGGCTGGATCAAGGTCATCTTCTTCCCTTATAACCAGTGGTATATTGTCACAGTAAACCACTTCCAAACCGGCTTTTAGAGCATCTTTTGTGGCCACATCTACTGCAGCAGCTTTAAGCTCGGTTAGCATAACATCCACTTCATCGATATATTTTTCAATATCTTTCTGGAGTAATGGTCTGTTGGAAAGGTAGGGTGTGGTTCCAACAACAGTACAGCCGTATTCATCTTCCAGATGTTTTATTAACACATCTTTAACAGAATCCGGGGCTGTGGTGGCAAATAAAACTCGTTTACCCTCCACTGAATCCAATGGTTTGGGACGAAACACTGTAGGTATTACCATGGCATCAGGGTTGATATCTTTTATAACCTTTTCAATGCGTTCCACTTTCTGCGGACTGGCCATTGGTTCTTCACACATGGTGATAACCACCAGGTCTGCCATTTTAATTCTGAAAGGTCCGAAGAATCGTTGGATGTTGATCATTGGCTGGTTAGCTCCCACCAGTACAATGTGTCGGTCGGTTTTAATGGGTGGTATGGCTGCTCCACTACCTTCCATTATCACAAATTCTGAATCAACCTCATTGGCCATCTGGGCACCCTTTTTCATGTTGGTTATGAACACCTGGCCCACCATTCCACCACCACAGCGGCGACATCCAATGGTGAGTATGCGGCTCATCAAGGCATCTTCCCAGTGGTCACTGGCAGCGTGAATTCCTTTATCAGACTGTTCCATAAGGTACTGGGGTGTGATTTTGATCTCATCACCCCGAACAATTTCCGGTTCCTCTGGACCACCACGGCCCATTGCTACCACACATGGATTGTATTGTTCTTTGTGTATTAATCGGGCAGCATAGGCAGATACTGCAGTTTTACCTATGCGTTTACCAGTTCCCAGTATCTTGACTGAGGGTTTGGTGAGAACATCGTATTCATCCAGGGGTTGAAAAGAAAAGTCGGGGCCTTCATAGAGGATTCCCTCTTCCAGCACCAGCGATGCGATTTTAAAACGTTTAGAATAATCAACAACAGGTTCATCAGAAAGATCCATGACAACATCTGCCTGGTGTTCTTTTGAAACCTTAACAATAAGATCGTAAGGGATTTTATGATGATCAGATCCGAAATAAACTTTAACTCCCAGTTTTTCTCCGATTGATTCGGGAGTGGCATCTCTCAGTTTTTCTGTGCCGCCAATAAATACCGCAGCCACAACTTCAATGTGTTCAAGGTTATCAAGGGTGTTTAATGCTGATCTTGTAACCGGGAGGTAGTGCTCGCCATCGATCAAGCATACCATCTTCAATAAAGCACTCATCTATTATCACCAGCCAGTGGGGGTTCGTATTTATTGCATCTTTATTTTTTGGGCAGCTAATGTATCCTCATTCTGGAATTTCATGAGTTCTTTCCGCGACCTTTTAACCAGTTCTGAGAGGCCATTGGAAATGTTTGAAGAAGTTCCTCCGTTATTGGCGGCAATGATCTCAGAAATAGAATTGGACAATACAAAAATAGCATATTTATGTTCTGCTTTGGTGCGGTGTATGTGATGGGGGCTAATGTTAAGGCATAAATAATCCTTACACTCATCCTTCACCTCATACTCATGGTCCAGATGCTTCAAAACGTATACCAAAAATTGATGCAACTGTATAAGCTCATCTTTGTACATATTTACCAGACACCTACAATTTGAGTTATTAAGATTCGATCAATATGCATATATAACTTTTTACCAAAAGCTATACCCAGAAAAAACCATAAGCATAAGGTATATATTAATAAAGTGCTGGGCATAGTGGGTAAATTATAGTTTACCTATGATTACAAATAAAGGTTTTGACTGATCTATTAAACATTACTATTCAATCACAACAACTCCTATTACACGTTTATAATTAATTAATAAAATCGTACCTGGTTAAAAAATGAAAACCGTAAAAATTAACGATGAAAACATAGGCCAACTCCTGGGAAGGTCACAGATAGACTCTGATTCTGTTATGAATATTGTGAATAATATCCTTAGCGATGTTAAGAACAATGGCGATGAATCACTCCGCCAGTATACTGAAAAGTTTGATGGGGTTGATCTAAAGGATTTTCTCATCAAAGAAGAAGAGTTGAAAGAGAGTCTCAGTAAGATTGAAGATGACCTGGTTGGCAGCCTTAAACAGGCCGCATCCAACATTCGTAAATTCCACCAGGCCCAGTTACCCCAGGACTGGTCCATGGAAGTGGATGAAGGTATAACAGCTGGTCAAATTGTCCGCCCCCTGGAGCGGGTGGGATGTTACATACCCGGAGGGAGGGCTGTTTATCCTTCAAGCATTCTTATGACCGTAATTCCAGCCAAAGTTGCAGGAGTAGATGAGATCATCTGCTGCACTCCACCGGGTCCAGATGGAAAGGTGGAGGATATTGTACTGGCAGCTGCATACCTGGCTGGTGCAGATAAAGTTTACAGGGTGGGAGGGGCCCAGGCCATTGCAGCCCTGGCCTATGGAACCCAAACAATACCCGCAGTGGATAAAATTGTGGGGCCCGGTAACGTATTTGTTACTGCGGCTAAAAAGATGGTCTACGGCCAGGTGGATATTGACTTCCCTGCAGGACCCTCAGAGGTGCTGATAATAGCAGATGAAACTGGTAACCCTGATTATATAACACTGGATCTTCTGGCACAGGCCGAGCACGACCCCCAGGCAGCATCGGTACTGGTAACCACATCCCCGGAGCTTGCCCGGTCAGTTGAAACCAAAATCAAGGAAAAACTTCCCCAGATGAAACGGGACCAGATCATCACAGAATCACTCCAAGAAAATGGGAAAATCATTCTGGCCGGTTCCCTTGATGAGGCAGTTAATTTCTCCAATGCATATGCACCAGAACACCTGATGATCATGACCCGTGACCCTGAGGAAGTGGTTAAGTATATTAAGAATGCAGGAAGCATATTCCTTGGAAACTTAACCCCAGTTGCAGCTGGTGATTATGGGTCTGGTACCAACCATGTGTTACCCACATCATTCTGTGCCAGGATGTACTCCGGACTCTCCACCGAGTCATTCCTGAAAAAACCAACAGTACAAAGGTTATCCAGAGAAGGTTTGGAGAATCTTAAGGATGTGGTGATACCCTTAGCAGAATATGAAGGTTTATACGCTCACGCTGAGTCATTTAAAAAGCGTCTTGATGATGAATAAGTGCAGGTCTTTTTATCAAGAAGTGGTGATTAGATTTTAATCCAGTTGATTTATAATTAGGATAGATAATATCAATCTGGATCTCGGAATTATTGGCAGATCATAAGTGCTAAATTAATATATAATATAATACCCCAATGATATTAGAGGAGTAAATAATTAGTTTGAATAAATAATTAATCAATTGAATAAATAATATTATATTATACATATTTTAAAGATATAAATCTAAATTTAAGCTTAAAGCTTTTTTTAGAGATTCATATAATAAATCTGCATCTTTATCAATTTGTATGGTTAATAAAATTGGATTAACTCTAAAGAAGGATATAAATCCCAAAGATGAATAATAAGAAAATTGCCTAAAAAGGAAATCCTCGCAAAATCGGAATTATCCTTCTAAAATGGAAATAATCCTTCTAAAATAAATAATCCCCACATAATTATAATAAATAGAGGTGAATTAAATTGACAGATTCATTAGGAGACTGGAAAAGAACACATTATTCACAGGAATTAGACGAAGATATGGACACTGAATCAGTGACACTCATGGGCTGGGTTCATGAAATCCGTGACCTCGGTGGTATCATATTCGTACTCTTACGTGACCGGAACGGTATCACCCAGATCACCGCTCCCAGTAAAAAGATCACTCCAGAGTTACTTGAACAAATCAGGAAATTCAAAAAAGAATCTGTAATTGCAGTTAAAGGAACTGTACAGGGATCACCTAAAGCCCCTGGTGGAGTGGAGATCATACCCACCGAAGTAAAGGTTTTAAACGAATCCAAACAGCCATTACCACTGGATCCAACCGAAAAGGTGCGAGCTGAAATTGACACCAGACTGGACTCCAGATACCTGGATCTTAGAAAACACAGCATCAGCGCCATATTCAAGATAAAAAGTGCAATGCTGCACTCAGTCCGCATTTATCTGGAAGAAAAAGGTTTCATGGAAGTTAACACCCCAAAACTGGTGGGATCAGCCACTGAAGGTGGAACAGAACTCTTCCCAATCACCTACTTTGAAAGAGAAGCCTTCCTGGGCCAGAGCCCCCAGCTTTACAAGCAGATGATGATGGCCACTGGACTGGACAAGGTTTTTGAAATTGCCCCTATTTTCCGTGCTGAGGAACACGATACCATGCGTCACCTCAACGAAGTAATATCCATCGATGCTGAGATGGCCTTTGCTGACCAGGAAGATGCCATGAACCTACTGGAGAAACTGGTGCACAATGCCATTAAAGAGGTAAAGGAAAACTGCCAGGCAGAACTGGAAGACCTGGGAGTGGAACTGGAAGTACCTGAACTACCATTCCCCCGCTTAGAATACGATGAAGTCATTGATATCGTTAACTCCAGAGGAGTATCATTAAGTCATGGTGAGGACCTTTCCCGTGCTGCTGAAAAGGCACTGGGAGAAGCCATGGACGGATACTACTTCATAACCAACTGGCCCAGTGAAATCAAACCCTTCTATGTAATGCCCCATGAAGATGCACCCGAAAAAAGCTATGCCTTTGACCTGATGTACCGGGACCTGGAAATATCCTCAGGAGCAACCAGGGTACACCAGCATGACCTGCTGGTTGAACAGATAAAAAGCAAGGGACTTAACCCCGACTCATTCCAGCGTTATCTGGCAGCATTCGAGTACGGAATGCCACCACACGCAGGCTGGGGACTGGGAGCAGAACGATTCACCATGTGCATCACCGGAATGAAAAACATCCGTGAAACAGTGCTCTTCCCAAGGGACAGGAGAAGGTTGACTCCTTAAGTTCAACCAACCTTTTTAAAAAAAAGTTGAACAAAAACATGAATTTTCGTCATGTTGAATATTAAAAAAAGTTAAATAAAATTTCCTTTTTTTAATTTCCCTTCTTTTTAAATTCATTACCTTTTCATTAAACATTAATCAATAATGAACAGGTCAAATTATTCATTAAATATAATCAATTCCAAAATCATTAAAGAAACTCACTCCAGAGGAATTCAAATATGAAAATATACGACATAGCGGTAGTTGGAGCTGGACCTGCAGGTTGCATGGCTGCAATTCGAGGGGCACAACTCGGCCAGGAAGTAATTTTAATTGAAAGAAATGATAAAATAGGCCGCAAACTCCTTTTAACTGGTAATGGTCGATGCAACCTTACCAATACAGCCACACTGGATGAATTCCTGGAAAAATTTGGTAGGCGAGGTTCATTTTACCGGAATGTTTTCGGTGAATTTTCCAACCATGACCTCATGGATTTTTTTAAAAGTCATGACCTGGAATTAAAAGAAGAAGAAAATGGTCGTATATTCCCAGTTACAGAAAGAGCTGAATCTGTGGTAGATATTTTAAAAAATGTTCTATCCGAAAACCAGGTGCAAATCCAGTATAATTACCGTTTAGAGCATCTTCATAAAAGTTCCCAGATTTTCAAGCTCTCTTCAACTGAAAACGAGATAATTTCCGCGCATAACGTTATCATCGCTACTGGAGGGACAACTTATGAATTTACCGGTTCCACCGGTGATGGTTACACTGTTGCCCGGTTACTGGGGCATCATATAACTGAGCTGAAACCTGGCTTTGTTCCCTTACGAGTACGTGAAAAATGGGTTCACGACCTTAAAGGAGTTACCCTGGAGGATGTGGGGCTCACTATAGGATATGGTGGGAAAAAAATATCACTACCTGATGGAAACCTACTCCTAACCCATTTTGGAATTTCAGGACCGGTTATTCTTGATATGAGTAACATGATCGTTAAAACCATGGATAAACATGGTGATCTGAAGCTTTACATTGATTTTAAACCTGGGATCAATCAGGAAGCCCTTAACAACCAGCTGATGAAAGACTTTGAAAGTCACAGTAAAAAGATTTTGAGAAATTACCTGAAAAACCATCTCCCTAACAGTACCATAGACCCGGTTTTAGAGATTGTATCAATTTATCCTTATAAAAAATTGAACCAGATCAACAAAAAAGAGCGATTGTTATTAGTGAATATATTAAAGGCCCTCCCATTAACAATCACCGGGCATCTTCCCATGAATAAAGCCATGCTTACCTGTGGAGGTGTATCTAAAAAGGATATTGATCCTCAAACCATGGAATCAAAACTGGTTAAGGGATTGTACTTTGCAGGAGAAATAATTTCAGGATGCGCCCCCAGTGGAGGATATAATCTTCAACAGGCATTTTCAACAGGTTTTGTTGCAGGAAGTAATGCAGCAGGTAAACCATGAAAATGAGGCAAAGTGGAGTGAATTAGGAATTTATCAGAAAAATAGGGAATTCTGATAGGGTTAAAGTGATTTTAAAAATAGATAAGTAATAAAAAAAATAGTTTAAATCCACTTATTTCTTTTCATATATTGTTTTAATGTACTGTTCCAGTGGTCGGGTGGCAAAGTAAAGTATGATTATAGCTCCCATTAACCAGGAGAGGTTATTGACTATGGGTAATGCTGAGCTTCCTCCGGGGAATATCACCATTCCATATGCCATGGGCACAATTGCCAGGTACACTGTTAAGAAAGATACAGTAATGGCTTTTCTGATTTCACCGGTGTTAAAGGGTGATGTTCCGGACATGTAATTCACAATGAGCATTACTCCGAAGAAGGTTACCAATCCCATGGAAACAAATATCCACTGTAAGGGTATCTTCAGTAAAGTGATGATTAATGGTATAACCACCAGATCCAGAACTCCCAGAATAGCAACCATCTTCAGGGCGTTTTTCCAGTTTTTCTCCTTGGAGTGGCGGACCTTACGCAGGAGGTTGTCACGTTCCTTGGTGGCTCTTATTCTTTCTTTATCCAGCCATTCAATTTTAGTCTCAAGTTCACCATTGATGGATTCTAATTTTTCGATTTTTGTGAGATTTAAATTGTTGATCTCTTTTTCAAGATCAATCCGTTGTTGATTCAATTCATCAACACTTTTTTCCAATTTTTTTTCTTCTTCTGCAGCCATGACAAATCCCCCACCTGAGGATATTAGTTTAAGGTGCTATAGACCCAACATAAATCTAAACTTATTATATATATTGGAATATATTAATTTTTAGATGAAATTAATAATTTATTTAGTATAGACTTATAAGATGGATATAAAATCTTCCTTAATGATTGAAATATCCGGGAATTATAAAGATAACTAAGTTTGGAAATTACTAGATTCTAATTTTGAAATTACATTGGTTGAAATTACAGTGGAATATTAAATAATACGTAAAAAGAATTTTAAAAAATTTAAAAAAAAATGATAATTGTTACAAACGTAGTTGTTTTATGAATACAACAGGAAACGTTGACCATTTGAATATCATAACTAAACACGTATATATGGAGTAACCAGTATATTACCGGTCAAACCATAATATATTGTTAATACTCAAAAAAAACCTAGCTAATAAAAAACTTATTTATATCACCTATTCATTCGGTGATACTCCTGTTTAGCCAACGAATTTACGCAGGTTAGCTGCTCTTAAGATGAGCTCTGGTACTGCATCAACATTATCCTTCCGGAATAAGTCGATGATCTGATCAGTGATTTCTTTATGTTCCTCGTTAGTTACATAATCCATGGATTTTAACCTTTCTTTTATAGGCTCGGGTAAAAACGGAGAATCAAGATTTAAATACTGCAGAGCATCCTTCAGATCGTTTCTGAAATTCAGATAGTATTCATCCAGAAATGCGAAGTCATCCCCATCCAGGGCATTTAAAGCCAAGACTTCTGGAGGTAAGCCCAATGAATATAGAGCACAGGTAAATGATATGGCCCGGGGTAATGAAATTCCATCAATATTTCGGGAATAACCAAACAGACCAATGTGTAATTTCCTCTTCCTGCGGTTGGGAGTGTGCTTTGCTATGCTGTTTATGGGTGGGGCTAATTCCAGGATCTGCTTCTGAAATTCCTGACCATACTTATCTATAATTTCCAGGAATTTTTCAGGGTCAACTTCATGGGGCCTGGAAGTTTTGATTGATTTTAACTTTTCAATGCCCTTGATCACTTCGCTGGTGGGATGGTCGTATTTAAAGGAGGACTGGATGGTGAAGGTGTGCACACTGGGATATTCGGTGGTCAGATTTTCAATGTTCTGTGGTTTCAGGTTCCCCCGGAAAGGAGCAGAACCCACACCAATGATTGGGTAGATATCAACCCCTGTATCCTCAGAGAGGAGATTGAAGTTGTACAGAGCTAATTTATTCATTAAAACTGCACCGATTAATCCGTAGTTCATGGCTGGGTCGGATCTGGCCAGGAAAATTCTTTGCTGGTGGATGTCTTTGTCACTGAGGTATTTGCGGGTTATCTCATGTGCATTTAACATACCCTCCCTGTCTTCAAAAAGAGGGATGGCATTTATCTTTGTGGGTTTAAATTCACCAATCCATTCTGCAATGGTAATATCATCATCTTTAAATGATTTGTTCTGTTTTCCAATTACAAAATCTGAATAATATCTGTATATCCGGTCAATGCACCTGGCAGATCCAGTCATGGGTAAAATTATCTCAAAAACTGGTGCTATGTCCTCTCCGTAAAATAATTTAGCCACATCAAATGACCGTGGTATGCTTTCCAGGGTTTCTAAGAGTATTTTAGCTTCTGCTTTTTCCACGGTGGGGTTGGGAACCCTCAGTGTGAGGCGTAAATCTTCTCCTAACTTTTTCTGGTTGAAGAACTCCCCGTATCTAGTTAACAATTTTTTAACAACGTAGTTGTCAACTTCCTTCCCCTCACAATCCCACATCTGCTCATCACAGCCTAAATGGGAAAAAACATAGTATGCCTCTGCTATTTCATCTTCGCCACCTATTTCATTGGAAGATGAAAAGAAAGGGGAGTTTACATTATCTGGGTGCTGAGTACTCATACACTTTGGAATCAAGGGTTTGTCCTCCATATTTTTCGGTGAATTTTTATTCCAAATAAATTAATGCAATCCAGTCAATTAATGCACATCTTTAATCCAGTAAATCAAATGCACATTTCTATTAGGTTAAAACTGTTAAAAAAATATTTTGCTCATTTATTTTGTGACACTGATTGGTCCAATTGAAATTAAATTTACATATTAAATTACAAATTACACCAAAAAGAGTAAGAAAATAACCTGAAATAAGGAGATAACCTTAAAATAAGAAAAGCTCGAATTTTATAATTAATTTGTTATAATTTAACAAATAAATCAGTACATGTGTAACTTTCATTAAAAAAAATGGATGGGTACGGAGGGTAAAAATGTCAGAAAATATTCCAGAAAAGGGTGCTGTAATCCAGAAAGACTTGGAAACCTATGCAATAATTCCTTATATTCCCGGCGGTCTGGTAGACCCGGCCACACTAATAAAAATAGCCAATATTGCCGAAAAATATAATGCTAAAACTCTTAAGGTAACTTCCAACCAGCGCATAGCCATTATTGGAATTAAATTTGAGGATATTGACCGGATATGGGAAGATCTGGACATGAAACCCGGAGGATTTATTGGAAAACGGGTAAGGTCCACCAAATTCTGTCCAGGTACCACCCACTGCAAACGGGCAGAGCAGGATTCTATAAAGATGGGAATTGCAATTGATGAAAAGTTCCAGGGAATGGAAATGCCCAATAAGATAAAAATTGGAGTATCCGGATGTCCAAATTCTTGTGCAGAATCCCGAGTAAAGGATATTGGACTCATTGGTTACAGGAAAGGATGGAATCTGTATGTGGGTGGAACTGCAGGCATAAAACCCATGATTGGACAACTTGTAGCCAAAAACTTAACAGACGAGGAAGCCGTAGAATTTATAGGAAAAATCATTAATTACTATCAGGAAAATGAAAAGTCCAAACGTTTAGGAAGATTCATTGAAAGAATAGGATTTGAAAGATTTAAGAACGCAATGATCCCCTAATAATGATTTTAAACCCCTAATAAAGATTTAAGAATATAATCAACCCATAATAAAAAGAGAAAATTAGGGATTGATTAATTTATATATCAAAAGTATTTTTTTTAAGTATTTTTTTTCAACAGAAAAATTACAATTTTTTCTGCTGAGTAATATCTCGGCCTATTGCAAATATTTTAATCAGATTTTGTTCATCATCCAGAACTGGTTGGCCAGACCATGAAACCCAGCAGTTTCCATTCTTAGTTTGTATGCAAACTTCATGGTTACCAGTGAAAGGAGGTTTGGAAAATGAAGAGCGGAAAGATTTTACAGTTCTTTCATGGTATTTTTCATCCACAAATCCTAGTAAACTTTTTCCCAGTATCTCGTCTTCAGTGATACCCAGGCGTTCGCAAAAACTTGGATTTACAAATGTAAACCTGCCTTTAGCATCAGTTTCAACTATAAAGTCTTTTTGTGATTCTACAAGTAAACGGTACCTGTTTTCACTTTCTTTTAACTTATTTTCCATCCTATGTTTGTGGAGTGCAAGTTCGATGGTGTGCTTGAGGTCATTGGAATTGAAAGGTTTCAGTAAATAGCCGTAGGGTTCGGTAAGTTTAGCCTTTTCCACTGTTTTTTCATTGGAGTGGGCGGTTAAATAAATAAAAGGAATGTCCAATTTTTTAATCTCAGAAGCAGCTTCAATACCAGTAAGATCCCCTTTTAAAATAATATCCATTAAAACCAGATCCGGTTTGATTTCCTGAGCCCTGGCCACTGCCTCATCTCCCCTTGAAGCAATGTAGGGAACCTGGTAACCGAATGATTCCAGTGTATTTTTGATATCCAACGCTTCTATGCTTTCATCTTCAACAACAATAATTTTAGTTGTGCTCACTCACAATGCCCCCTTTATGTATTTTTTATGATTTATTATAACAATATATAATACTTTCCCTCAAAAAATTTAAAAAAATTATAGTGATTAACTACATATTTTGTGATTACAGTCACAAAAATCAATGCTACGTTTTAAATCTATGTGACCACATTTTGTAATGATCACGATGCAAAATAAGCCTATTTTATCATAATAAAACATTGTATAACTAAAAGAGATAGTGAGCGTATGGAAAAGGTTTGGAATGAAAGCGATCTAGATGTAAACATTGCAAAATATGAGTTTAAAATTGAAAATTCACCAGAAGCTATTATAATTGCAGATTACAATGGGAAAATTGTAGATGCAAGTCGTAAATATTGTGAAATCACTGGATACTCAAAAAAAGAACTTCTAAATGAGAATATATCAAACATTAAATTTAATACCGGATCAAAAATAACTTTAAAGAAGATTTGGGACGAATTGAACTTAAATATGCCAATCTCAACTTATTATGGTACTTTAACACTTAAAAATGGAAGAGAATATACATTAGTGCTCAAAGTTCCCTGGTGTATTCCCAGGGGCAACCATTAATTCTTACGTTGATACACGATATCACCAAATACGAAGAAACAGAACAGCTCCTGAAAGAAAGTGAAGAAAAATACAAGACTCTTTTTAACTCGAATCCAGATTATAGAATTTTATTAAACCATGATATGGAACTTGTAGAACTCAATGAGGCTGCAATAAAAACTGTAGGACCTCACTTTGATCAATACAAAGAGGTCTGGATAAATGGCATAGGAAAAATTCGCCCAGAAGATAACCCGGAAAACCTTAAAAAAAGTGTAAGGAAGATCATTAACCTAAACCACTCAGGACCAGTAACCCCTAAATTAATTGATAAAAATGGGAACACACAGTGGTTTGAAATATACCTAACCCCCATAAAAATTGATGAAAAAATAATAGGATACCAGGGCACAGGCCATAATTTAACCACCCTGAAAATGGCTGAAAAGGAACTTAAAAATTCTTTAATGGAAAAGGAAATACTGCTGCGTGAAATCCATCACCGGGTAAAAAACAACATGCAAATTATAAGCAGCCTCCTGAACCTTCAATCATCCTTTATCCAAGACCCCAAAGCCATTGAAGCTTTTCATGAAAGTCAGACCAGGATCCAATCAATGGCCATGGTTCATGAACAGCTTTACCAGTCAGGGGATTTAACCCAGATAAGTATACGGGATTATATTCTGAAACTGGTTAGCAATTTATTTTACTCATATGGTATTAGAAAAGACCAGATAACCCTGGTAACAGAAATAAGTGATATAAAACTGAACCTAGAAACAGTCCTGCCCTGCGGATTGATACTGTGTGAAGTTATAACCAACAGTCTAAAGTATGCATTTCCAGATGGAGAAGGAGAAATCAGGATATGCCTTGAATTTATGGATGATACTCTCCATCTGACAATCAGTGATAATGGGATAGGATTAACAGAAAATGATTACCTGGAAAATAAATCACTGGGCATGCAACTGATACAGACTTTAACCAATCAGCTTGATGGTGAACTGGAACTGGATATTGAACAGGGGACACAGTATAAAATTAGTTTTAAAGAGGCGGAATATAGGGAAAGAATTTGAAACATACCCCTTTATCATTAAGATTCTTTAAATTTGATTATAAACCGAAATATGCATAGTTGTTGGTTACAACTCAGATTCGTTAGATTTTCCTATCTTTAAGAAAAATTGGGCATATTATCAATAGGAGTTGATGGATCAAGATTAAGCGGATAAGAGTACCTAAAAAAGCAGCAATGATCAAAGGACTGATTCATATTGATCTCATAAGTCAATTAAACAGTCATACAATTGGAGCGTTTACAAAGAACTATTTGTTATTGAATAGACATTCTGCATCGAAATTTCCATCATGTAATCAGCTTCATTAATTTTCTGGCAATCCACCCATGATTAGATGACACATCACCAACCTTCGCTTGTTATTTTACCATACTTTTCCCCATAGTGTTCGCTAAATTTTAAAAAATGGAAATAAATGTTAAAAAAATTAATTATTCAAAATCTAAAGGAGATGTTATAAAATTCATAAATAATTTTCCGGGTTTTTCTAAACGAGGACCTATATTACCTGATTCTCCTACCAAAACATACATAGGCTGTTCAGGACTTAAACCTATCATATAATTAGAGTTAATGTCTTTGATGCTTTGATTAAATAATAAAAATAAAAGCTCAATTTCGTCATCATTATATTGATTGAGAAATTCGTACTTTAGAACATCCCCAAAAGCAAATTTCATTGTTTTCATTGCACCATGATCTGAGGGTTGACATTGCTCACCCACTTTATTATAGAAAGAATCATCATGACAGAAAGTTTCAACTAATTCATCAACCCATTCCGAGGTTTTTTGTTGTTCGTGGAAAAATTTTAATAGTTTAAAGTGAGTCGAATTGAATGAATCAATGTAATTGAAAAACATTTTTCTGATATCTTGGTCAGGGGGATTAGATAATGCGGAGTTTAGGAGAGCATATTGTAAAGCTTTATGATGTTCTTTTTGAGTGTTACGCATAGCAATTTGAATCGCATATAATAGTTCAGAAGTAAATATTGGATCCTTTATTAATTCTTCAATATCAACTAATCCATTTTCTTGTAATTCCTCAATATCATTTCCAAATTGGATTAATAATCGACTAATTTTATCAGTAATTGGTGCAGGACATATCACTGTACTGAATATGGCACTAAAAAATGGTCCAAATGGTGCAGGTATTGAAGAAATCATATTCTGAAGAAATACTTGGTAAAAATCATCAAAATTAGTTTTAAGGTGTTCTTCTATTTCATTGGCTTTAATAGGCTCATTCTTTTTTCCCAAAATAACTCCCCCTAAAAATAACAAAAAACATCTGTTACTCACAGATATGTTACTAGTTCAAAATTTATAATCCTCATATCTTATATCCCATCTGGCCACATTAATCTTCTATGAGTTTATAGATATTTTTTTATAAAAATATCAAAAATTACCCTTAAATCATCATACTACCATAATAATCACCAGGAAGATTAACATGATCAATGTTGTATATGATATCAAAGTTTACAGACAGGTTCTAAAAGAAATCATCCAGGAAGATGATGTAGTGGTGGAACTGGGCTGCCATGTGGGTAATTCCACCCGCATAATATCCCAACTGGCACCTAAAGGTAAAATAATAGCTTTGGATAAAGGCACTGAGTCTATAGAAAAATTAGAAGAGTTAAATAAAGAAGTTGGAACCTCTATTGAATTTATCCAGAGTGATGTGCGTCTTCATGAAACCTTAGAAGAAGTGGCTAAAAAGGTCAATGAATTAGGGGGTTGTGACGTTCTTTCTGTGGATCTTGGTGGAGGTTATCATCCTGACACTACTTTTAAAGTATTTTATATTTGGTCTTCTACTTTAAAACCCCGTGATACTATCATCAGGAACAGGGGGCTTTTGGATTTCATTCATTCCACATCTACTTCTGAATTTATCAGATCTGAAGAGGGGTGGTTGGAGTCTTGTAGGGATGATGGTGTGCCTAAGAGATTAAAAGAATTGAAATTATATTCTCCGAAGGTATAATAAAAAAATTAATCTTTTTTCCTTCTTTTCCATGCTTTTTTAGCTTCTTCCTGGAATTGCGGATCATCATCGAGTAACTCTAGGACCCATCCTACACCTGATAGGTGTTTCATGACTTCTTTGTATTCTGGGCTTTCCATTGTTTTGACGCGGGCTTCATCAATACTCAGGAATTTCAGGGCGATTAAGTATCTTTCTTTGATGTCTTCTTCATCTTTGTACCAGTATGTTTCATCTGTGTATTCTGGTTTGTGACCTGCTAACCATTCTGCTAGTTCACTGTCTCCTGTTTTATTTTTAATTGTTGATATGAAGTATTTTCTGAGAGCGTGACCTCGCCAGTAACTGTATTCCATTTCTTCTGAAGTTTTGAATCCTGCATTTCGGCCACATCGGATTATGAGTGTTCTGGCAGCATATACTGACATGGGTTCGCCACTTACACTGAGGAATAGTTTCCCTTGTGTTTTTGGATTTGAAGGGTGAAGTTTCCCACCTGGGATGCTGATTCTTTCCCGGAGGTATGCTAGTATTTGTCTTGTGGCTTCTGGTGGGAGGAATGTGAAATAGCGGTGGTGAACTTTTTCCCTGGTAATGTGGAGGGTGAGTATTTCATCATTCAACCTGTTTTCCAGGTTGATTAATTCTTCAACCGTGTTAAACTCTTGTCCCAGTACTTGACCTGCTGCTATGAGTAGCTGTGATATTGTGATGTTTCGCATTTCTGCCTGGCTCAAACCTGTCAGGGCTAAAGTGTATATCACTGCCCTGGCCCTGGTACTGCCTGCATCACACATTTTTCGGATGTCTTCTCTTTTTAGTAGACGACCATAGTTTTTGTCCAGGCATGATGATCCTTTTGGAAATTTTATTTTAGGTGGGGTTATGTCATTAAAATCATAGAAGGTTCTGATTGCACTGATATAATTTTTCACTGTGCTGCGTGATTTTTTTTCTTCATCTTCAAGTTGTACTTTGAATGCGGTTACTCTGGATTTAATTCTTCTTCTTCGTTTCCTTACGCCCTGTTCTTCTTCATTCTCAGCTTCTTCGATTAATTCTTCAAGGTTAAGACCATGAAATTCACTGTATCTTCGAAGGGCCAATTCATATAAAATTCTCGTGTTTTCAGAATAACTGTTACTACTGAAAAAAGTTTTTATTAGAGTTTCATCTTCTTTATTCATAAGAGTCACTTTGTTTAGGGTGGTTTAAGAAAATCGAAAAAGGGTTGATTTTCAAAACATTACTAAGAAACAGAGGTCTTTTAGATTTCATACACTCAACATCCACTTCTGAACTTATCAGATCGGAAAATGGGTGGCTGGAGTCCTGTGGAGATGATGGAATCCCACCGCGATTAAAAGAACTAAAACTCTGGTCTCCAAAACTATAAGAAGGAGGGTATTTATGATAGGAAAGAAAATCAGGATTGAACGAATTATCAACCGAAAAACCGGGCGCTGTGTTATTGTGCCCATGGACCACGGTGCTTCAATTGGACCTGTGGATGGAATAATAAAAATGGCAGAGACCATTGACGAAGTTGCAAGCGGCGGTGCCAACGCTGTGATAATGCATAAAGGAATGGTTGGCACAGGACACCGAGGATATGGACGAGATATCGGACTGATTATTCATTTATCTGCCAGCACTGCTCTGGGACCTGACCCTGATCATAAAGTTCTGGTAACCTCAGTGGAAAAAGCCATCCAGCTGGGAGCAGATGCAGTATCAGTACACGTAAACGTGGGATCAGAAATGGAACCCGAGATGTTAATGCACTTGGGAAGCATTTCCGAGATATGTGATGACTGGGGAATGCCCTTAATTGCCATGATGTACCCTAGAGGCAGGAAAATCGACAACGAACACTCTGCAGAAGTAGTGAAACTGGCTGCCCGTGCCGGTGCCGAACTGGGAGCCGACATCATTAAAACCAACTACACTGGAGACCCGGACACATTCAAAGAAGTTATTGATGGCTGTCCAGTACCACTGGTTATTGCTGGAGGACCACGGGTTGAAACCGACCGGGAACTTCTGGAAATGGTTAAAAACTCAGTGGACATGGGTGGAGCTGGTGTGGCCATAGGAAGAAACATTTTCCAGGCCAGATCACCACAGAAAACCACCAGGGCCATTGCTGAGATTGTTCACAATGACCTGGATGTTGATGAGGCCCTTAAAATCCTTAACGGCCGATAAATCCACTAAAATATTTAATTCATTAAATTTTTTTATAATCCTAGGATTATAATCCACTAATAAATAAGATAATCCATTAGAAGGTTAAGCTATGAAATTTGCATGGATAATGGCCGAAGGTAATGTATGGGATAAGAAAAAACAATTCATTACCACTGGACTAGAATCAGGGATGGATCATATCGTTGACTTCAGCGATGTGGAAAACATCCGCAAACTGGGTAATGTAAAGCTCATCTCAGATATAGAAAGTGCCGATGTGGTGCTGGTGGGTCGAAACAGTGAAGGAGATGGCACCCTCATCATACCTGATGATCTTTCCAAATCCAAGGACCTGGCTGCAGTGAAGAGATTGAAACGAAGGGATAAAAAGGTAGCAGCCTACGTTGAAATCCTCAGTAAAAAACACGAAGAACTGGCTGCCACACTGGGAAAAGAAGCAGATTACCTCATCCTAATGGGCCGTGACTGGAAAGTCATACCCCTGGAGAACCTTATTGCAGGATTACAGGATGAAAAGGTTAAGATCATAGCAGCAGTAGCAGACTATGATGAGGCAAAACTGGCCCTGGAAACAATGGAACACGGAACCGATGGTATACTGCTATGTCCCCATGAAATCAGCCAGATAAAAAAGGTAGCCGAGTTAATGGAGAAAATACAGAGTGAAGATTACCAGTTGAAACCAGCCACCATCACCAAGGTGGAACCAGTGGGTATTGGAGACCGGGTCTGTGTGGACACCTGCTCCATGATGCAGTTAGGAGAAGGGATGCTGGTGGGATCCTACTCCCAGGGACTGTTCCTGGTGCACAGTGAGTCCATGGAAAGCGAATACGTTGCCTCACGACCCTTCCGGGTTAACGCAGGACCAGTGCATGCCTACGTCATGACCCCTGGAAACAGGACCAAGTACCTATCAGAACTGGAAACCGGAGACGAAGTCCTAACCGTGGACCAGAATGGTAAAAGTAAAGTAGCCATAGTGGGACGGGTTAAAATAGAAAAACGTCCGTTGATGCTGGTGGAAGCAGAATACGATGAAGTGGTTCTTAGAACCCTTCTTCAAAATGCAGAAACAATCCGCCTGGTTACAGAAGACGGTAAACCCACTTCCGTGGCAGAACTGAAAGTAGGGGATAAGATAATGATCTACCTGGACCCCAATGCCCGGCACTTTGGGATGGCCATTGAAGAGACTATTATTGAGAAATAATTGTTAAATCAAGGGATAAATCTTAAATTTATCTCAAAATTATTATTTTTTTAGGATTAATTTTTCTGGTAATCATTTTTTTTACTTTCTGTATCCCTCTATGATCCCTAACTATTTTTATCAACCAGCTTGAACAAAATATAATATAAATTCACATGGAATTTAATATTATAAAAGGGGTTAATGGAATGTCAACATACAATGTGGAACTGATAACACCTTCTGACAAGGATGAGCTATTAAATGAACTTAAAAGTAAGGTTAAGTTCGAAAGAAAGGCCAACATCCACGGTGCCTGTGTTAAACTTTTAACTGACAATGAGGAGTTTAAAGAGGAATGGGAAGATAACTTCAAGTTCATGAATGAGGATATCCGCCCCCATGCCAAGATCTTCTCAACCGAAGATGGTGGAAAACTGCAGGTCCTGTATGAACCTGTTTCCAAAACATGTATTGTTAAAAACTGTGATTATTATGGCTGGATTAAAAGCATAGCCCTGGCCACGATTTCCGATTTTTTTGAAGAATACCATTCTGAGCACCGGCGTTACTCCACCCATGGATCGGCAGTTGATTACGATGGACATGCCATGGCCATTATCGGACCCCCTGGGACAGGTAAAACCACCTTAACCTATGGACTGCTCCAGTACGATGATTTCAATTACATATCCGATGACTGGTTCTTCACCAGACTCTTCAACAATGCAGCAGTTGTCTATTCCTCTGAAAAGAATTCATACATACGTGATGATTTAGCTCAGGTCTGGAAGGGATTCTCCCAGGAGGTTAACCAGGTCCAGCTGGATAACCGGGGTAGGGGTATTGCTGATGTTAACACCCTTTTTAAGGGAAGAGTCAGGGAAACAAGTACCCTGAAAACTGTAGTTCTCCTGGAACGGGACCCGACAAATCCTCCTTTCCGCAAACTGGACCACAAAGAAGCCCTGGATTTCATGCTGGAGAAGGATTTCTGCAACCCCCACCAGCTGATAAGGGATGAACGTAAACTCGAAATAAGGAAACACTTCTTCCTGGAGTTATTCCCGGCAGTTGATGTTTACCTCCTGAATACCGTGGAAACTCCCCAGGAAAGTTTGGACCGGATAAAAAATCTTATAATTTGATATAAATTTATATAAGTTGATATGAATCTATATAAGTTGATATGAATCTATATAAGTTGATAAAAAACATTAACAAATCTAATAATCTAATGAAATAATAATAATGGATGATTCTAAAACTTAGATAATACGATACTTCAAATTAACTAAGAATACTAAAAAAACAGCTAATCAGGTGATTTCAATGAGAGCATTTATAGCAGTTGATGTGGATAGCAGGTTATCCTATAAAATACAGAAAATACAGAAGGAACTTAAGAAAACCCGCGCCCCATTGAAGATGGTGGAACCAGAAAACCTACACTTCACCTTCAAATTCTTTGGTGAGATTTCCTCATCCCATGCAGACCAGATAATCAGCATTATGCAGGAAAAACTGGAAAAATACCAGTCATTTCCACTGCACATCAAGGGAACAGGTGTATTCCCTAAAATGGATTATATGAGGGTTATATGGTTGGGAATTGAAGATCCAAGCCAGTTTTCTGAGCTTCAAAAAGACCTTGACCAGGAATTTGCCAAAATGGGATTCAAAAAGGAAAAAAGTTACATACCCCACCTCACCATAGCCCGGGTGAAAGGTCCTCAAAACAGGGAACTCTTAAAGGAGAAAATAATGGAATTAGAGTCCGTTGAAATTAGTGAAATGACCCTGGAAAAACTGGTTTTAAAAAAGAGTGAACTCACCCCGGTTGGCCCCATATACACCGATGTAAAGGAATTTTTCATTTAAAGATTAATAGTATTAAATAACAATTAAACGTTTAAAAAAAACGATCAAAAGTTTAAATAACGATTAAAAGTTCCTTTATAACAACTCCGTTATAATAACAAATCAAACAGGCAATAAAGATTCATGAAACTACTAGAGGTAATTATAAGTGATTGATTTTAAACAGGTTTTAGATGATATTGAACCCTCAAAAGAAGAGGTATCAAATGTTCACAGTTTATCAGATAAGTTAATTGAAATTATAAACCGTAATGCCCAAAAGGAGGGTATTGATGCAGAGGCAGTGCTGTTAGGTTCAGTGGCCAAGAATACATGGATATCCAATGGCAATAACAGTGAAGGCAAGGACCTGGATATTGATATTTTCATAAAATTCCCACTCACCACTTCTTTAGATGATCTGAAGGTCCATGGTCTGGAACTTGCAAAAAAATGTATAAAAGAAGTTAATGGAACCTACGAAGCACGGTACGCATCACACCCCTACCTCACCGGTACCATTCAAGGTTACATGGTTGATTTTGTTCCCTGTTATGATATTGAAGATGCAAGTCAGCTGAAATCTGCAGTGGATCGCACCCTTCTCCATACCCAGTACATTATGGCCAATTTGAAACCAGAACAGACCCAGGAAGTTCGTCTCCTGAAACGCTTCATGAAGATGGTGGGAACCTATGGCTCTGAGTTCAAGGTGGGTGGATTTTCAGGATACCTGTGTGAATTACTGGTAATTCATTACGGTTCATTCATGGATGTTCTTCGAGGGGTTTTTGACCAGTGGAAACCCGGGTTTGAGATCGACCTCATGGAATTCGGCACTGCCAGGTCCTTTAAGGACCCCCTGGTGGTGGTGGATCCCACAGATGGAAACCGGAATGTTTCAGCAGCACTTACACTGCAGAAAATGGCAGAGTTCCGTGTGGCAGCAGGTAATTTCCTGGATGATCCTAAAACCTCATATTTTTATCCTAAAAATCTTAAGTTCACCAGAGAAAGTATCAGGGATGAATTTAAAAATAGGGAAACTCATTCATTTATCCTGGCTTTCCCTGCTCCGGATATTTCTGCTGATGCCCTGCACCCACAGATCCAGAAGACTGAAAAATCCCTGGTGAGGATCATGGAAAATGAAGACTTCCAGGTTATGGGCAGTGATTCATGGAGTGATGAGGATAAAACTGGTTTAATACTCCTGGAGATGAACACCTGGCATCTTCCACCTTATAAAAAGCATTATGGTCCCATGGTATGGGATGATGAAAATGGAAAGAGATTCCTTAAGAAGCATCCAGATTCATGGACCGAAGGTGAGCAGTGGGTTACACTAGCCAAACGTGAATACCCTGATGCCCATTCCCTTATCCAGGGAACCCTCACACCAGAGGGGATCAGGAATCTCAGGGTGGGCAAACATTTGAAGAAGAAAATCCTGGATAAATACCAGCTGGTGGATGTTCTGGATCTGTTAATTGCCGAAGATGCAGATGAGGATATACTTAAATTCCTGTATTGCTACCTGCATAAGAATGAGCTTTTAACCCGGGATTAAAGTTTTTTTACCCATATAATTTAGTTACCCATATAATCAACTTTTTTAACTTCTTAAATTTTTTATTTTATAAATTTTAACCAAACTTATAAATTTTAACCAATCATTAATTCGAATCAAAAATTATTTGAAGAAAAAAATTAATTTACATCAACTTTTAAAAAAAAATCCGTAAACAAACCATTTTCTGGGTCAATCCTTCCTTTCATAAACGAATTTAGGAACTGCATCACGGAAGGGGTCGAATGTTTCCAGGTTCTTGATAAGAGTGGATTTCATACTGACTCCAGAGTGCAGGGAAGATGGTAATCTTAGAATCCTTTTTAGATCTATGGAAACCTTGGCATCAACTAATGTGAGGTTTAAAGATGCTATGCCTTTAACCAGTCTGGCGTACCTCTGGGGGCCTATTGATTTTCTAAAAAGTCCCCACTGGTCATCATTTAGTAATTCACGATGTTTGATAACTGCCTTCTTAATATCCCTGCTAACATCATCAATTTCTGTATCCAAGCTCAGGCTCAATAGGGCCTGTTTAACCTGCTGGGTGAATACCTGTGGATATCCAAAGGGGATGGTGAAGTGCTCCAACTTGTATTTCATCCCGTGACTGGAGTATTCACTGCGTGGAACTTCAGAACCCACTAAATATTTGACGATCTGGCTACGTACATCACTGTCCATGCCCATCACCATATCATCTAGTACCCTGATGTGATAACCACGGCCCGAATAAACCACGTATATATTTTTAAGCCCCAGGTCACCTTTAAGGGTGTCCACCAGTCCCTGTACAATACCTTTTGCCTGACCCAGGCATATTTCACAGACATTGTCACAGCCACAGGATCTAATGGGTATGTCCTTGGCATCCACATCAAAGACCACTTCTGCTTTTATCCATCCATCCCTGCGTCGGGGTTTATGGTAAAATGCCACTGATGAGTAGGCAGCAAATGGTGTACGAACCCGCATGAACTTTCTTAAATAATCTGTATCCTGGAATACACGGTAACGGTCATTGGGGCCCCTCCCCATATGGTCAAAACCGAACTCCCTCTGGGTGAGGGTGTTGAGAATGAAATCCGGAACATCCTTCACATTCCATTCTTCCCGGTAGTACTGGCGGCGTTCATTGGGGGTGGCTGCTTTTAATTCCATCTACATTAGGCCTCCCCTGATTTTTTATCATGTGATTTATTTTTATTAGATGATTTAGGAACAGACTGGTTATTTTTACCATTAGCCCCAGTATTAACATTAGACTTTCCATTTGTACCTGTATTTCGTGGACTTTCTGCAGCAAAGTTATTTGAAGCATTTGAATTACCAGAATCAGGCCCTCCTTTGTCCAGGTTACTCACTTCCCATATCATCCTATTATAGTAACTTAAAGGATTACCTATCTTTTTACAAACCTCATCTGGCCGGCAAAGATGTGGAAGGTGCAGTTTTATCTTCTCACAGCTCATGGGAGTGTACCAGGTGGTTTCACCCTCGTGCTCCATCTTCAGGGTGGAGTGCATTCCAAAACCAAGCTTGGCATTTATATTAACCTTTTCCTGGGGCTGGTCATCAAATAATGGTGGCACACATCGCTGTGCAGCCTCGTAGATAAGTGGCAGGACCTCGTTTTCTGTAACTTCCAGCTGTGGATCCTGGTCAGAGATACGTTTGGAGATATTCATCCTGAAAACATCAGGATACAACCGGGCATAGGAAACAAACGGTGTCATGAAGAGTACTATGGCATCGTTCCGCCCCCCTGATTTTATACCCTCCAGGGCTTTTTTTACGCAGGGTGGGAATGCCAGTGGGTTCAGTGGACCGGCTTTCATTGGCCCGCTTCCACCCCTACCTGAACCATAACCGTAACTCTGCATTGGCTCGGCCAGTACCTCGGCCACCTCATCAGCCAGTTCCAGGAGTATGGGGTTGGGTTCTACCATGATCCGTGCCTTTTCATGAACCTGTTTAATGTAGTCCTCGGTTTCCTGCATGATCATCTTGACCATGATAAGTTCCTTGAGTTCATCCCCAATTAACAGCTCGTACATGCTGCTGGGATTCCGTTGCTTTATCCGGGGCCCGAACCGGTCCAGGAAATCTTCCCGGTCCAGTATCAGTTCTCCACTGTCCAGTAACAGATCAGTGAGGCGTATCTTACGGGTGCTCAACAGCTCCTGGAAGAAGGTCCAGTGCACCAGGTCATCTTTCAGTAACATCTGCAGGGACTTTTCCACAATAAACCTGCTATCTTCAGTACGTAATTTACCCAACCTCTCCTGAACCAGATCACCCTGTGCCTCCACCATAACCCTGGTTTCACGGGAGTTAGGTCCGAATTTAACTCCAATAGCCTGGCAGAGAAGGTAAAATGAGATAACATCATACTTGGTTATGGCATAATCAGAAAGAAATGCATATTTCCTGCTGTTAAATTCCCGGTCATGCTTTTTCTGGATATACCATTCCATCCTCTTCAGGGCAAGTTCCAGGTAATTTGATGGTATTTCCTGATCATCTACAATTTCCTGGGATGGATTATGGGCTACTAAACTTCTAAGTTCTGGAATATCCTCTGATATCCCTTCAAAGCTGCCCAATTCCCTTACAATGTCTTTTCCTTCTGGTGATAGGGGGTTTAAAAAAGAGATTGAAACCATGATTAACTGTTGCTTCCCAGCTTAAAAAATTTTATTGATTGAACATCCGGTTATTGATATAAAACCGAATTTTTCCATATTTATTTAAAAAAGTAATCCTATTTAAAAAAAAGTAAACAAATAAACTTTATATAATGATCCCGGTACGATAATCCATTTATTTATCCTGTAAAATCATCCCATTATTCAGGTCAATGGACAAATCTTATATAGAAATTAGATAAAAATAGATAATATTCTTTATCATTAACTCCAACTCGAGTTTTTACCTTAAGATAGTTAATAAATATTTAAAAATAGATATCTAAGGCAGAATAAACGTCATTATCACTAAATATGTTATTATAGGAGGAATTTCTTTGAGTAAAGATTCAAGTAAAGTATTTATCACCTGTGCCCTGCCCTACGCCAACGGGCCGTGTCACCTGGGACACCTGCGTTCAACATATATACCCGCAGATATTTACGCCCGTTATAACCGTATGAAGGGTAAGGATGTGTTACTGGTCTGTGCTACTGATGAACACGGAACACCCATAGCTGTTCAGGCAGAAAAGGAAGGAGTATCACCCCTGGATGTTGCCACCCGTAATTACGAGTTAATCAAAAGGGATCTGGAATTATCAGATATTTCCTTTGACAATTTTTCCAGAACCACCGACCCCTTACATTATGAAATATCCCAGAACTTCTTTTTAGACCTTTACAATAAAAATTTCATTTATCCCAAAACCATCCAGCAGCTTTACTGCCCGGAATGTGAACGATTCCTCCCGGACCGATACGTGGAGGGCACCTGCCCCCACTGTAATGCAGAAGGTGCACGGGGTGACCACTGCGAAACCTGTGGCCGGCACTTGGAACCAGTGCAACTGGTGGAGCCAAGGTGTCTCATCTGCAACAGCGAACCTGAAGCCAGGGAATCTGAACAGTACTACTTCCGTTTAAGCAACTTCCAGGAACAACTTAAGGAAACCCTGGAGAATAACACACAATTCCCGGCAAATGTCCGTAATTATGCCCTGCAATGGATCAATGAAGGATTAAAAGACTGGATCCTCACCAGAGACATGGACTGGGGTATCCCGGTACCACTGGAGGGTGCAGATGGTAAGATCATCTATGTCTGGGGAGAAGCATTCTTGGGCTACATCTCTTCAGCTGCACAGTGGGCCCGTCGTGAAAACACCCCCTGGGAGCCCTACTGGAATGACCGGGCAGTGCACTTCATTGGTAAGGATATCATTTACCACCACAGTATATTCTGGCAGGCAATGCTCATGGCTTACGGCTGCAAATTACCATATAACATAGTAGCTGGAGAATACCTTTCACTGGAGGGCCGTAAGATGTCAACCAGTAAAAACTGGGTGATATGGGCTGCGGACTTTATGGAGAAATTTGATGCAGATTTATTAAGATATTACCTGGTGGCCAATGCACCGCTCACCCGGGACACTGACTTTTCCTGGGATGACTTCCAGAGGAGAGTTAACGATGAACTGGCCGATGTGGTGGGTAATTTCATGCACCGTACCTTCTCCTTCACCCACCGTTTCTTCCAGGGTGAAATACCCGAACCTGGCAAATTCAATGATTATGACCAGCAAGTTCAAAAGGAAATAGCTGAAAGTCCAGGACGGGTTGGTGTGCATATTGAAAACTTCGATTTCAGGGAAGGTCTCAAGGAAATCATAAAACTGGCCAAACTGGGAAACAAATACTTCAATGACCAGGAACCATGGAGAACAGTTAAAGAAGAAGGTGACCGGGCTGCCACCACCCTTTATTTATGTAATCAGATTGCAAAGGTAATCAGTATCATTATAAGCCCCTACTTACCATCTAAAGCCGGGAAGATGAGAGAAATCCTAGGTTTAAATGCTGGTAATGGTGATACTTTAAGCTGGGATGATGCTGCCGGGTTTTTACCCGCTGGAACCCCAATTTCCAAGGCAAAACCATTATTTGCCAAAATTGATGATGATGTAATTGCAGCAGAAAAAGATGCACTTTATAAAAATTTAGAGGAGACCGAAGTTATGGATGATCTAATCAGTATTGATGATTTTATAAAACTGGACCTGCGAGTAGGTAAAGTAATTGGAGCAGAAAAAGTTAAGGGGTCTGATAAACTCTTAAAGTTAATGGTTGATGTTAAAGACAAACAGTTACAGGTTGTGGCAGGTTTAGCCACCAAATATTCACCAGAAGACATACTAAACCAGAAGGTAATTGTACTGGTGAATCTCCAACCAGCCAAACTCTTCGGCATAAAATCCGAGGGAATGGTACTGGCAGCTGGAGATAGCCTCAGTCTCCTAACTGCTCCTGATGCAACCATTGGTGAAAGAATACAATAAATAAGTATATTGGGGGGGGGGGGTCTTGGATATTCAGGATAATGGTCAGGTATTCAGGATACCCAATATTCAAGACTCCTAAAACCCGATATTCAAGACTCCTAAATATTGCAATGCCAAATTGAATGTATATAAAACCAAATTTGGATATACAAAAGTCAAATTTGGATATATAATGCTAAATATCCAACAGTGGATGTCAAAGTGACAGTGATGGATGAAATTTATTGATTAAGTGGTGAAATTGATGGATAATAGAGTATTTAATTGGTAATCGGGTGTTAATGAGGTAATGGATTATTATAATATCTCTATTTTCTTAAAAATCTCACCTTTACAAATCGGGTAAAAATCACACTTTAACGAAGGAATACGATGAATGAATCTGTACTTATTGGGAAATCTGAGCGTTTTCTGGATCAGATAAAAAGAAGGGAAATTTCATTAAGTGGTATTGAGAGCCCTGAAAAGTTCCTGACACTTTACACTTACCTGAAGAAGAACATGGATACCCTGCAGGATATGAGGGAAACCATGGAAATTAAGGGTTATACTGCTCCATATCGTTCCATAAATAAATATGGTCGTCCCTTAAGTGGTGAAGCCAAGGCAGAGGATATGTATGATATCAGCCGCCATACCCAGTACTTCAGGCTCAACGCGGCTGCCAAAAAAAATATACTGGACCGTGTTAAATCTGCCATGTCCTCTCATCGTATTGCAATCGGACACCTGGAAGAGTTTGCCACCATGGAATGTGAATCCTGCCATCACAAGTACAGTGGTCATGAGTTATCCCTCCTGACTGGCGGCAACTGCCAATGTGGGGGGGATAATCTCAGTTTACATGTAAATAAAGAGGCTGTTTATCGTCTTGAAATCATCCCATTTTTACCTCTTTCTGGAGATTACATGGTTAAACTCTCAGAACTAAGCCCCCACAGCAGAGTAGCATTCCGTAGTATGGTGCGCATCCTAAAACAGGAAAAAAGGGGAATTGTTAAAACAGTATCCCTTGTTATCAAGATAATGGAAGATGGTAGATGGGTTAGGAAAAGAGTTACCATCGACGCCCAGGATGAGGCCAACTATGAAAAGGAGATCCGCAGTCAGTATGGTTCCAATGCCCGTATTGAAATGATGCAGTTCCATCGTAAAAAACCATCCATAATCAATGACAAACAGATGCAAACTGCCCTTTCACTGGGTTATGTTAAGTATGCAGAAACTGAGATCCTGAATTTTCTACCGGATTTACTTGAAAAATCCCTCTCTAACATGGAAAAAGTTAAAGAGTACCGGGAAGCACTGGAAGTTGCAGAGAGGAATGCTAATAAGTATGAAAATGGAGATGAACCTGAAAGCCTTAAAAAATTCTTTTTAAAAAAAGAACTGGAGGAGAGGGGACTCCTCGATGATGGAGTTCTTCCTGAAACAATACAGGAAGATTTAAAGAAAAAAGAATCCATTGAAAAAAGTCTTTTCCTGGAAATACCCCGTATATACATTTTATGGGATCTTTTACATTATTACTTAACCACTTCTTATGACCGCCGGAATAAATATTCAGGCCCTTTCCCTTACCTTCGCCCCAGCCTTGATTCAAACCAGATAAAAGCCTTCAAGGATTTTAAACAGGATGTGGTGCAGATCATGCAGGATCACCTCCCCCTGAAGATTGAATACGTGCACAATATGGGAAAGGTTCTATCCAGTAAATTCGCGGTTGAAAAGAAGATGAAAGGTCTTCATCTGCAGATGGGACCTGCTCTGGGAGCAGCCATACTTTCTATTGAAGGGGATATTCCGACCAAAAAAACCTCAGAATTATTTTCCATATCACTTAAAGATGTTCAAAAAGAGAAAGAAACCCTTGAAACCCTGCAAAAACCTGCTACGTCCAAGGCCAAGCAGTTCATGGCAATGATGAAAAAATAACCACCATCCAGGAGTGTTTTCCATTTGAAAGACGAAATTTATGTGAATAAACCACTGTCCTTCAGCAGGATCATGGAACTCCTGGATCAGCATCCGGATCTGAAGAAAATAAGCTGTCCTCCCAGTTTATATTCACGAATTTCACCAAAGTATCTTCAGGCACTGGAGGAACTGGGAGTTACTGTTGTATCAGTTGAAAAGAAAGGGCGTCCCAGAAAATATACTGAAAAAGATGCAGAAAATATTCAGGAATTATTAAAATCTGGCCATAACCCCCAGGAAATTGCGGAAATCATGAGTATTCCCTTGAAAACTGTTTATTATCTCAAGGGGTCCCGGCTTAAACCCGGGCGAAAAATGAAATACGATACCTTAAAAGTTAAAAAAGTTAAAAACCTTTATAAAAATGGAGTCCCAGCTAAGGATATTTCAAAAGACCTGAAAATTCCCCTTAGAACTGTTTACTCCCTATTAAAACGGTGAAAAAATGGAACCTAATCTTATAATTCTTAACCAGGACCTGTTTTTAACCTCGGCCATCTGTGCCCTGGTAGCCTTTCTGGTAACATTCATAAGCATGCCCCGCCTAATTAAAAAGTTGAAAGATGCAGATATCGTGGGCAGGGATATTCACAAACCATCCAGGCCAGCTGTGGCTGAAATGGGTGGTATTGGTATTCTTTTCGGATTTATCATCGGGATATTTCTGGGTATTTATTTCTATCCCGAGCTCCAGTTCCAGCTAACCATCACTATGCTGGTGATCCTCCTGGTGGGAATAGTGGGAATGGTGGATGACCTGGTTATGTTATCCTCCAAGGAAAAATTAATCCTTCTCTGGCTGGCAGGTATGCCTTTAATCTGGATTGCACCCCCCAATGTGGGCTTACTATATATTCTGGCCATACCCATTGCAGTTTCCATTGCTGCCAATCTCACCAACATGCTGGCTGGTTTAAATGGTATCGAATCAGGATTAGGGGCAATCGCCATGATCTCCCTCAGTATTTCCTGTATAATAATGGGAAAGTCTGATGTAGCAGTAATCAGCATGTGTATGGCTGGAGCATTACTGGCCTTCCTTTACTACAACCGACACCCATCAAATGTATTCCCAGGGGATGTGGGAACACTGATTATAGGGGCAACCATTGTAGTGGTGGCTTTTATTGGGCGGGTGAAGATCATTGCCCTGATTGTACTGATACCCAACATAATTGATATGCTGCTCAAACTCTACAGTGCCGGTGTAATGGAAAGACAGCAGCACCAGCCCACCCAGGTGGGAGAAGATGGGAAACTTATGGCTCCAGAATCTGGTTTTAATTCCCTGATAAGATGGATCTTAAAACGTCCCATGGAAGAAAAAAATGTGGTTCTGATTGTGTGGCTCATTGGAATATTCTTTGGTGCAGTGGGAATAATCCTGGCTTATGTTTTAAAAGCACGTATGTTTTAAAAATGCTTTTTAAATAAACATAACAACTTTTTGTTGTAGTAATACACAAAAATATGTGAATATCTGGGTTGGATCCAGATATCACAATTACTAAATTAAAACTAGTCGTAAATGGAATTCAATAACGCCAGAGCTGCTTTTTCAATTGCAGGATCATTTAAATGTTTTATGATATTCATTGATTGGCGAAGATAGTTGGAACCTTCATCTGTTTCACCCAGCAGGAAGTAAGCAGTCCCCATCATCAGGTAGGATATGGATTCTCCTTTTTTATCATCAATTTTCTGGAAGGACTTTAAAGACTTTTGGAAAAATTCCAGAGATTTTTGGGTTTTTTCTTCTTTTAAAGTAATATCACCCATGATCAGGAGTAATGCTGCCTCCCCTTTCAGATCACCAATACTGCTGGCCATCTGGATAGCATCCCTCATATGGGCCATTGGGTTTTCAAATTCCTGGTAAGTAGAATAAACTGCTGATTCATCCAGGAGTCCGATGATATCATCCAGCCTTTTACCAATTTTCACGTAATCAATTGATTCATCACCTGGAGCTTGAGATCCAGTTGATACTCCAGATTCAGGAATAGAATCAGAACCACCTTCAACAGTTGCTGTTTTATCAACATTCTTAGTTTTAGTAGCTTCAAGTTCTACTTCACATTCTTTTATTTTGTTTAAAACTTCCTCTCGTAAGGGTATGTCTAAGGATGAACACAACTTAAAAGATTTTTGATAGGTATCCAGGGCTTTTTGAACGTTTTCTGTACTGATATATACATCGCCAATTAGATCCAGAATGGTGGCTTCTTCTTCAGTATAACCTAATTCATGGTATATTCCCACCGCTTTTTCTAGAAATGCAATGGCATCATCCGTATCTCCCATTTCATACTGGAGGGTTGCAATTTCAACCATTAAATTGGCTTCAGCTTCCTGATACTCCCAGAGTTGTTCTAAGAGCACTTTAAGGGAAGCAACATTGTCCTTTTTACCATCAAAAATACCCACAGGCGATTCCTCCTTCAAATTATCATGATAACTGTATTTAAATAAATTTCTAAAGCTTAATTAATTGTTAAAGTAAATATTGTAAGATTAACAATTTACTTGGACCAATGACTCATCAAGATTAATGAATTCTTAGATTAATTAACATACTAGAAGTTAATTTTCATTTTAACTTACATCCTCAACCAACATCACATAAATAGCTGGTGCATATACCCTTGGGCTGTCCTTCTGGGTCTGCATCAAGATGGTAACTGAACTGTTCCTGGGTAAGGTTTTCTAGAAAATTGGCCAGTATTATGGAACGTAAACATACATGGGGTGCCACCCCTTTTTTTATCAGATCTTTACAGGCATCAGCCCGGCATTTAGTCACGGATATTGACAGTTTCCTGTTTCCTTGATCTTTAACAGTTACTGTACCTTTTTGGATAAAACCCGCATCTTCCAAACATTCAACTATTGATTTCATTAGTTCAACAGGTGTTTTTCCTTCAGTGTCCACTCGGAAGCCACATGAATTTTCAAGATGATCCATGACGAATTTGGTGGCGTTCCAGCCCAGTCTCCTGGTGTAGGCAATGTTATCACCCAGTAATTCATCCCTGGTTTTTTCAATACTGTAAATCCAGCTACTCATTAGTAAGTAGTAAAGCTCCTGAAGGTCAATTTTATTCACAATATCTCACCCTTTCCTAAAATTAGCCCTTTATCTGTGATTTCATAATCTGCGGTTACAATGAGATCAGAACCGGATTTGAATGTTAAATAATTTCCATCGAGCATTATTTTGTTATCCACAATAGATTTCAATATTTTCTCTGTATTCTCACTGGCTACACCTTCAGTATAATTAACAACAACCGTGGCACCGGCTTCGGTTAACCGCCGCAGGTATGTTTTTAAAAATCGGATAACCATTGCTTCCGGGTTAAATGTGAAAAATGTGGTGAGCGAATCAATAACAGAACGGAATTCATTTGATCTTTTGAAAACAAAACGAGTTCCCAATCCAACTTTAACCATGAAATCGGTGGGGTCATTAATTTTAGATAAAGTGTAGGTGTTGGTATTTTCAATTTGAGCTCCTGAAAGTGCGGATATTGGATCAATAACATACAGAAGGTTTTCATCTATTGAATTTTGCAGGAACCATCCGAAATCCATCATGTTCTGTTGGAATTGTTTCATTCCATCATCTGCTGTGATATAGAGGCAGGGTTCTTTAATACTCAGCCCATGATATGTAAACTGATAAGAAAAAATGGATTTACCCACCTTGGGTGGTCCGTAAACCAGGGTGGTGGTGTTTTTTGGAAAACCATCCAGTTTCCCGGTTGATGATATAAGTTGATCCAGTTCAGGTACACCTGATTCATAAGTGCTCATTTTATCACTACGCCCTATTATTCTGATTGATCTTCTCTTTAATTAGGGATTTATCTCCCTTTACCTGGATTAATCTCCCCTTACTTGGATTGATCTACCTTTACTTAGATTAATCTACCTTTACTTAGATTGATCTCCATTTAATTGGATTGATCTACCTTTACTTAGATTGATCTCCCTTTACCCACAGTAATACCTTCTTTGCTCATATGGTAGGGAGCTTCTTTTTTTCCAATGCCTTTCATGGCTTCAATAATTATGGTTTCTCCATCCATTTTAACGATGTTATCAACCATTGACTTAATAAGTACCTCTATATGAGGATCTGATGCACCTTCCATGTGGGTGATTACGGCAGTACCCCCTGCCTCTTTTACCCTCAAAATGTAGGTTTTCAAAACCCTCATTATTAACATTTCATCATTAGATTCTAATATGGTGGTCACAGAGTCTATAACTCCCCGAGAACGTGGATTATTTTCAGTGATAAAATTCAAACCTCTGGTTACCTTAACCAGGATGTCGGTGGGGTTTTTTACATTTGATGATTGGTATATGTTTGAATTTTCAAATTCAGTACCACTTCCAGATGCATCAATGATGTGTAACATTTCGTTTTCAAGATATCCATCAATTTTAATTCCCATATCCAGCATATTTTCATAAATATCTTCTATTCCAAGGTCGGTTGTTAAATAAAGACATGGCTCATCATGGGATAATCCATTGTAAGCAAACTCAGAACAGAATATGGATTTTCCAACTCCTTCGGGACCATAAATAAGGGTTACTGTGTTTTCAGGGATCCCACCCAAACCAGGGCTTTGATCATTCATAGGGGAGGTTAATTCATCAAAACCAGGTATACCTGAGGTAATACGAACTATCATGGGTTCACCTATAGAGTATTTTTAAAAGTGCATCTTGAGCATTGGTAATCCCTTCATCATGAAGTGTACTTACTGGGATTATGGGTATACTTTCATCTATGTTCATAACTTTCCTTATTTCATTTATGGATAATGAATCTGGAAGATCCTGTTTGTTGGCTACAATAACCTTTGGTATGGCTTCTGCCCTGCACTTTTTTATCATTTCTTTGGCCCGGGCAAATGTTTTAGGATCAGTTGAATCCAGGAGGATAAATGCGCCCACTGCTTCTTTGGAGAGAACATCCAGTATCAGATCGAAGCGTTCCTGACCGGGTGTTCCAAAAATATCGGCTTCAAATCCTTTGTAATCCATGTGTCCTATATCCATAGCTACTGTGGTTGGAACCTGACCCAGAGCCATTTTGTCTACCGAAACTGAATTAGAGGCTATTTTTTTAACAAAACTGGATTTTCCTGCGTTAAATGGTCCAGTCACCAGGATTTTTGGTATGAATATTTTTATTCCACCAGGACGTAATATATTGAAAAGTACCATGCTGCTGGGTGGAGTGGTCCAGGATGCTCTGGTGACCATGAACCCCTGTCCAATGATAACTCTTTCTTCAATGGTGTTTAGATTAACCAGGCAGTCCATTGATCCTTTAATTTCATCAACTAATTCTGTTTCATAATCCCATTCTGTGAATATGTACAATAAAATAGTATTTTTAGATTTTGCAATTTGGTTCCATTTTTTTATAATTTGAACAGTTTCATTTTCACCCAGATAGTCAATTAAGGTTGAAACATTATTTATAACCCCAACACCATCCTGAACATCTATTATTCCATCAATAACAACCTGTTCTACTTGAGAATAATCTTTTATAGAATATTTAGCAGTTACAGGGGCCCCTATAAAATATGAACATCCATCAATGAAAAAAGCCATTCCCTCATCCACACTTTTTCCAATGTCCCATCCAAATTTATCAAATTCATAAATTATGGAGCTGGGTTCTGTCACGTTGGTGAATATGAAACCTGGATCCCCCTCTTCCAACCGGCTTTGCAGGGTTTGGTAACCAAAAGCCTCACACTCAACTCCGGGATCAGCATAAAACAGTACCGATGATCCTTCGGGTATCCCTCCTCCCAGAAACTCATCCAACTGGGGAATGTGAGTTTGCTTCATTTACATACCACCCATAATCTGGATTACTTGCTGGGCTATGGATTCCATTTCAAAGAATATCAGGCCTAACTGGGCTTCAGGTTCTGTTAAAGCAGTTAAAATAGATTTAGAACCAGCAGGTATTAGGACTATGGTTCCTTTTTCAGTTTTAACTGAAATCTGACTAACTTTACCAGTGGTCATCTGTCCTGATGCTGCTTCTGCTGCTCCCATTATAGTGGAACATAATGCAGAGAAGATACGGGCATCAACATCAGGGGGAGTTCTGGAGTTAATCAAAAGTCCCTCTTTAGAAACTATTCCGCAGGCCTTGATCTGCCCTACCTGGATAAGGGCTGTGAGCACATCGTCCAGCTCTTCTTTCTTAGTCTTGGCCATTTATTTCCCTCATTTATGATTATTTAGGCTCCATTTATATTATAACCCTAACTTATCTTATAATACTATTATCTTTATACCCTTATCTTAATGAATTCAAATTCTGAAATTAACCCGGAATTCTGAATAAAATGAGCAGTAAGATAAATAGCTCATCTTTAAACAGCAGCCTTCTTCATTGTGATCGGTGCTACTATAATTGTACAATAATAAATTGTTTTTTAAATGTTTTAAATTTTCTTTATTATTCTCCAAAAACAGGAGACTTTCAATTTGTTAGCTTTCAATTCATTACATTAAGAATTAAAGCTACATGAATATTCTACTGCCACTGGACATCGGCAGTGGTGAATACATACCTTTCTGAAAAAGCAGGATTGTAAAGAGTATTGGTAAGATCTTCTGTATTGAATGATTCTGTTATTTTTTTTCGAGCATTGAAGTTGATCCTATCCCCTAAGCAGTTTCTATCTGTTTTATTATTAACCTGTGGGGCTGATGCATAGATTTTAAGTTGAATCTTGGTCTTCTGATAACCCTGGTGGAATCCCTGATTTGAATAGGTGATTTTAAGAATTTTTACTCCAGAAGGGTTGAGCAATCGCTGATTTTCCCTAGTATAATCCTGGAAACTTTCAGTAGGATATATGGCCAGACTATCAGATATTGCGCCCTGCATCGCCCCTGTTCTGGCGGCACTCATGGCCTGATTGAGTTCAACCGAATCAGATAGAGCAACAGTCAGAGGAATTAAAATTATCACACTTAAACCCACCATTAATAGAAATTCAATGGGAAGCTGTCCTTTAATGTCCATATTAAATCATCACTTTGGGGGAGGGGAATAATTATAGGAATAAGGGAGATGCTAGGAATAATATGGAAACGTAAGAAGAAAGAAAAAGTAATAAGTGGAGATAAGGGGAGTGTAAGAATAGGGAGAAAGTAATAATTGCAGGGGTAGGATTGAATTTTTAAAATATTATCACCTTATTACTTTTACCATCTTTTACATTTCTAACAGTGTAATTTTTATTGGGGTGCATTGTTACTTCTTCCTGGTTCAGATTATAGTTAGAAATCTTTTTAAAAAAAGAATAGGAATATCCGCTCCAACCACCCACTTGAATCAATACTCCGGACTGATTAACGCTTACATCATAATTTGACCCTTTTATATCTGGTGGCATTTCAATTTTTATTTCATGACCTTCTCCACCTGCATAAACTTCTTCAATGGTTATAGCAACTTTTTCTGAAATGGAACGTGCCTGTGCAGCTTCATCGGCTTTATTCACTGTTTCAAAACGTCCTTCAGCAATGCTAAAAACACTGCCAATAATTACCAGCAGAAACAACATTGAGATCACAAAATCAATATTAAGAGTTGCTGACTGATCATTAGTAAGCAAAAATACCATAAAATTTATTAACTTCATACTATTATTAATACTTATCGAATATCTTATCCCACTGAGGGGTGAGGGGGTTATTAAATGAACAATAAAAAATCTGAAAAAAATGTAGATTGTTTTGTTTTAATGGTAAAATTTAAAGAAGATGGTGACTTTGCAGAATATGGAATAAAAGGCATAAAAACAGAAGATAAAGGAATTGAGGAAATAGAAACTGCACTTACCTCCACAGATGCTTGGTTCTATATCACCGAATCAGAGTTTTATGACATAGTTACTGTAGAAATGAACGTAAACCCCGCTGAAACCATAAATCAACTGAGAAAAACTTCAACTATTGCCATTGAAAGAGCAGTTCCCCTAGATTCAGTAGTATCTTCACCAGTGGAGAGTGTAATTAAAGATATTCTTAAACTGGCATCCCAGAAGATAGATAAGAATGAATCTTTCACAGTACAATGCCAATTGAAAGATGAGGGGTTGAGGGGCCTAGACAGTATCATTTCACCAGATAAATTAATCAATCAGATATCCGGTGAATTGTATGACAAGCTGAACCTTGAATACCATAATAAAAACACAGACTGGATAATCCAAATAGAAGAACTGGGTGAAGATACCGGGATTGCTGTTTGTCGGCCTGATGAGATTTTAATGAAATGAAAATGATATTATGTGGAAAAATAGATAGAGGAAGAATGTTATTAATAATTCCATTTATTATATTCATTACCTTTATCTAAATTCCATATATCCATTATTTGTTCTAGAAACTCTAATTCAATCAGGCTTAGTAATCAAACTGACTTACTTAAACTAGTTCAAAATTTACTCATACTTCCAATTCATAAAATCATCAATTGATTAAAAATCTGAAAAAATCCATGAATCTACATTTTTTCACATCTTAACAGCTTAACTAATTCCAATAAAAAAAAATCAAATATTAAAAAGCTTTAATTGTTAAAAAAGATGTATAATGTATAGTTATGGGGAGTTAATTTATAGGGAGGTTGGATAAAATGGACAATGACAAAAAACCCTCACTAATAACTAAAAAATATTCAGATATAATCAATAAGGTCATTGCAGGATACACGGTTAGTGAATCCAAAATGAACATTATACTAACCGATGTTATCTTCAGTTTAAAAACAGGGCCAGTTGCACCACCAGTTACCTATGAATTTGCCCACGTTACAATTCCTATTATTAATTTTATTTACGACTATGAGAAAATTCCATGTCTTGGTGTTTTTCAGAATTCTATTGAAGTCCACAAAACAAAAGAACTCCTTGAAAAAGATGGTATAAAAACTCAATCTCAAAAATTAGGCATAGTATCCGCACAATTCAAATACAAAGATAAAAACATTCATTCACGGTTCACGGACATTGCCTCTTATAACAAATATTCTAAGCACAAATATTCAATGTTAATCCAAAATGGTTTTTTGATACGCCAAAAGGAAGAAGGATCTTAAGTAAACCCCTTCTTAAACGTTTGCAATTTATAAATTTTAGCTTATTTTTTTATTAACAAAATTTTATCAGTGAAAACCTTATCTGCATGAATCATCCAATTTTTATTTGAATTTATTCCCTAGCTGGTTGATCATTATGATCTTGATTCTATTTGTGGGATGGCAGATCAGGAAAAGGGACATAAAGTCTCCAATACGAATTAAAATAGAAAAGAAATAGATAAATTTTTTATCTATTCTTATTTTTTTTTATTGACTTAAAGATAGAATAAGCACAATAAAAATAGAAATTGGTATTTAAAGATTTTTCCTGCAGTTATACTTCTTAAATTATCTGAACAATCAATAACCGAAAGAGGAATTCCATTATAAAATTCCTTGATTTATTTAGTATTAAATCACTTACTTCGTGAAATTCGTCACAAAAATAGTTTTAATGCTTAAGTTATTGTGAAAACTATGTGCCACGTAAGCAATTTTGTAAATATTATATTATAACCTGAAATCAGGAAAAAAATAAAACCTGAGCGAAATATTGATAGGAAATCTAATTATCTCAGCGTGATTAGGAGCTAATGAAAGATTAAAGAAAAATCTGACAAGATCAATCTTTAAAAACATGAAAAAGGTGAAATATTCCTCAATAGAGGGAGTGTTTAATTGCAAAAGGAAGAAAAGATTACGGATAATTTGAATCATGATAATTATAGATTTATGGTCACGAATCCAATTGAAGCCATATTAATACATGATTTTGAGGGGAATATCGTTGATGTCAATCAAATAACCTCTGAAATTACAGGCTATTCAAAAGATGAACTCCTTCAGATGAAAATATTCGACATGGACCTTAACCTAAAAACAAAATACCATGAAGAAATATGGTCAGAACTTAAACAGGAAAAACCATTATCCATTGATTATGGTCAGTTAAATCATAGAGATGGAAAAATAGTAGAAATCGTAACCAATAATTGTTTGCTAAAGGATGATGACCAGGACTTAATTTTTTCTGCAATATTTGACATCAGTCACCATGTACAAATGGGAAATTTGTTAAAAGAAAGTGATGCTAAATATAAATCGTTATTTGAGTTAAATCCAGATTATACTGTTTTTATAAATCCTGAAGGGCAGATTTTGGATGTTAATAATGTTGCATTAAAGATCTGGGTCACGACTTGGAGTATATTAAAGGACTAACATTCACTGAATTGGGGTTATTCCATCCTGAAGATAAAATCAACAGCCGCCAGGAAATCATAAAACGAATAATTGAATCAAACCCAGAAGAACCTTTTATAATGAGGTTCATTGATAAAAATGGCAAAACACACTGCTGCCAAACCCATCTGGTACCAATAAAAGTGGAAGAAAATTTAATAGGGTATCAGGGAGTTGGTCATGATATCACTGAACTGAAAATGACTGAAGAGAAGCTTAAAAATTCTTTAGCTGAAAAAGAAACACTGCTCCGGGAAATCCATCACCGCGTGAAAAACAACATGCAGATCATTTCCAGTTTACTCAGCATGGAAACACAATACGTGAAAGAGGAAGAAACAGTTAATGTTTTAAAAGAAAGTCAAAACAGAATCAGATCCATGGCAATGGTCCACGAAAAACTCTACCAATCACAGGATTTAACCAATATAAACATCCATGACTACATCCTAAGTTTAGTTAATGATTTATTTTATTCTTACCATATCCAGAAAGATCAGATCACTCTGGTGACTGATGTTGATGATATAAAGCTGAACCTGGAAACAGCAATGCCCTGCGGATTAATAATATGTGAACTGGTATCAAACAGTTTAAAAAATGCATTTCCAGAAAGACAAAAAGGAAAGGTGGAAATAATCCTCAAACTAATAGGAGAAATGAGGCATTTAACAATCAGTGATAATGGAATAGGATTACCCAGCAAAGACTACTTAAATGAGGAAACTTTAGGTTTGCAACTGGTACATAATTTAACCAACCAGCTTGATGGTACAATAAAACTGGACTTAAAACAAGGAACCCAGTTTGAAATCATTTTTCAAGAAGCAGAATACAAAACACGAACCTAATCAAATTCGCATTTACCATGCCCTACTTTTTCCCATTCCTGTTTATTAAGAAATTCTTCTAAAAATTATTCCCATAAAATAGGGGTTTTACGTGAATGAAAGGTAAATTCTTGGAGATTATTCTTGAATTCCTTTAAAAATTATTTCTAAATAATTGTATTTAGGAAACTAAGGAAATTTTATGTACAACCCCTGCACGATCTATAAAGAGGGGTATTTAAGTGAAAGGGGGATATTGATGTACAAAATATTGCATTTTAGTGGTGGGGTGTACAAGTTCGAACATCTGGCAGAGCATGTGGAAGACATTGGAGGATTGTTATTCCAGGAAAACCGCATCCACATCAGTCGTGGAACTTCTTTCTTATCCGAAGAAGTCCAAGTAATATTTTTAGTGCCTGCCAATGAAGTAGCAAGTGTTCAGGAACTGGCCAGTGAACTTAAAGGGGAAATTGAGGAACTGGAAGTTGAAGAACCCTTGAAGAGTAATCTTATAGGCTCAATGGACATTTACAACATTCTTTGTAAGACTGATGATTGGATTCACCAGGAAGCTATTTCAGAGGAATACCATGAAAACCTTGAAGAGTGTCTGGACCTGATGTTATCCCTTGAACTCATAGAAAAACGTGCCAGTAAAGATAAGGCCGGTACAGATCAATCTAATTATTATAGGATATTAAAAGAAGATGAAGGTTAAATTAAAATATTACATTGAAATTATTTACAAAAGATTGATTATAAAGATTCAAGAATAGAAAGATTTCTCGAATGAAAATAGATAAGTCCTAGATTAAAATTAGTAAGTTAGAATAAATTTGATGGATATATAGATAACAGTTGGATACATGACCAATTGAAATGATTTAAAACATTTTATTAAATTAAAATTAAATTTGCAAACATTAAATTAGAATAAATTAGTTAAATTAGAATAAATTAAAATACACAACTAATTCTAAATTCCAATCGAAATAACAAGGAATAAACATAAATAATTTATTACATTAATAAACCCTAAACAGTTTACCCATTTACCAAATGTAAAATAGATTGTTGTTAAATGAAAAAGTGAAAGTACATGATCAAGGGAGAAACCATTATTTTCGTTGGAATTGCAGCTGTAATTCTGGGTATGTTACTTATATTCATAGGCACTGCATTCCAGTCCTCTGGAAAAACGGAAAGCAGTGAAAATGCAAAGGTTAGTACAGGGGGAGTGATTTTAATCGGACCTATCCCCATAGTCTTTGGAAATGATAAGAATATGGTTTCAGTTGCAGTAATAGGTGCTATTGTTCTCATGATACTGGCATATATCCTGTTTTATAGGGGAATCATCTAAAACCAACCAACGGTTGTTAATATGCTCTTATTACAATGCGTAGAAGAGTTCCATTGATTTAATATCCTAAATATTCATAATAACAAGCCTATAATATAAAATCCACATTACATGGTGAAATTACATGGATTACACTTCAATTTACAATAAAAAATATTTAATTCTCTTGCCGGCAATAGCCGCTTTTATCATAGCCTTAATTCCTACTTTGAAATACCAGTGGCCAGTGGGATGGGATATAATTTACCATGTGCAGTACGCCCAGGTTTACGCACATAATGGATTCACATTAATTGATCCACTATTGAACGCACCCAATGGTCAAAAAATTGGATATCCTCCGTTGTTTCACTTTTTAATTGCTGTTATTGGCACTGGTCTGGGTGTTGACTTTTTCCAGGTTGCAAGATTCCTGCAACCAGTATTAGCATCGTTGATCGTTTTATCAGTTTCTTACGTTGCCAACAAATTCTACGGTAAACTGGCAGGGTTTGGTGCTGGATTTTTAATGTTATCCAGTTTACTGTTGGGAAGAATGTTTTTAGCCCTTCCAGAGAACCTTGCATTGATCTTTCTCCCCCTGGCAGTTTATCTTTATTACAGATCATTGAAAGAGAAGAATCGCAAAATTGCTCTTCTTGGTGGAATTTTATTGATTGTGATAATTGCAACCCACCAGGCCGCTACTCTTTGCCTGGTACTAGCAATTATAAGCATTACGCTCATGGAACTGGTGGTTTACAGGAATTTTAAGGCACTGGGAAATTTCATATCCTTTTTCACGGCGATAATAGCCATTGGAGTTATAGGTGTTATTTCAATCTGGATCATAGCCCCTCAACTTTTGCAAACTATCATGCAACAGGGAATAACTGCTATTACTGGTATGAGTACTTCACTTCCATTTAATCGTTCACTGGGACTTTACAGTTATCTGGAAAACCTGGGAGCTTTGGTCCTGATTTTTTCAGTAATTGGAGCAATAGCTGCCATTAAAAGACACCAAGAAAAAGACAATGTGATACTGGTGTGGATCATTGCTATGATTCTTTTAAGTAATGCTTACTGGTTTGGTGTGAATGTAATCTCCTACCGGGTGCTCATATATCTTTTAATTCCCCTCTCCATACTGGGAGGTTACGGAATACATATTACTTACCATAAAATCAAAAATTACCAACTTTTATCATCAAAAAAGGTTCAAATCATATTTTTATCAGCAATACTGGTCATTTCTATGTTAAGTGCCGTGTTAACAGTTACTGATCCCGATATTTCAGTGTTCAGTGTGAAAAATGAATTTGGAAAGGTGCAGATAGCTCCTCCATCCGATTCTGAAGTAGATCTTGCCAATTGGTTCCAGGAAAACGGTAACAAAAGCCGTTCACTGGTGATTTCAAATCAGTTCACCGGGATGTTCCTGGGATCTAAAGCAGGAATGCCTATGAATTATGGTTTTGAATTTTATGCCACTAAAACTTACCCTAACATGACTTTATCCCAGGTTAAAGATCAGAAAATTGGATATCTGGTATATGATAAGAGGTTGGTGGTTCCCAATGAAGATTCCTGGTTACGTGTTATGAGCATTCAATCGGAATTTTTCCCCCTATATTACTTCAGTCAAAATATCACAACAAATTTTGACAGAATAAAACCTGATTATGCCACAAAGGTCTACGAAAATCAGGATTTTATTGTGTGCAGAGTAGATTATTAACCACAAAATAGATTTATATAATCAATTATATTGGTTTAAAGAATTATAAGATATTGAGGACAAGAGATATTAAGTTACAAAACCTTGTATATTGTATGATTTTAATAGGTAAACCAACGAAAGTTCATGAAAATATTGAATAATAATTTTAAGCAAGAACTGAAAGAACATAAATTATATAACATGAAAAACTAAGTTAAATAATCTTTTTAATATTTGTAAAGTGCTTAATATTTGTAAAGTGATTCTATGAAAGTTTCTGTCGTTATCCCCGCTTTGAATGAAGAAGGTATTGTGGGCAAAACTGTTAAAACAGTGCCCATCCAAAAATTGCATGATATTGGTCTTGAAACAGAAATACTGGTGGTTGATAATGCATCCACTGATAATACGTCCAATGAAGCTTCTGAAGCTGGAGCAAGAGTTGTTTTAGAAACCAAAAGAGGTTATGGTAATGCTTACCGCCGTGGATTTAAAGAAGCCACTGGTGATATAATTGTAATGGGAGATGCAGATGGAACATACCCTTTTGATGAAATGGCTGAATTCATTCAACCAATTTTGAAAGGCGATGCCGAGTTTATCATGGGGTCAAGATTAAAAGGAGATATAAGGCCCGGTGCAATGCCTGCCCTACACAAATACATAGGTAACCCTTTTCTCACCTGGGTTTTAAATGCGCTTTTCCACACTGGAATATCTGATGCTCACTGTGGAATGAGAGCTATGACCAGAGAAGCTCTGGATAAAATGAATCTTAAAACTGCGGGTATGGAATTTGCGTCTGAAATGGTTATAGAAGCATCCCGTAAGAATCTTAAGATCGCTGAAGTACCCATTACCTATTATCCTCGTGGTGGAGAATCAAAGCTCAGTTCATTTTCCGATGGATGGAGACACCTTCGTTTTATGATGATGTACCGACCGGGCCCATTCTTATTAATACCCGGTACTATCGCACTGCTTTTCGGAATACTGCTTACTGCAATTGTAGTGATACAGGGAATATCCAGAATGCACTCCCTGATGTTAGGTGGATTATTACTGTTAATTGGTTACCAGATGCTCCTTTCCTGGATTTACTTTGGAGCATTCGGAGATGCCTATGGATTCAGTAGAAGTTCAGGAACCATCAAAAAAATAATGAGTTATCACTCCCTTGAAAAAGAACTGTTTTTAGGTGCAGTTCTTCTGGCAGCAGGAATTATTATCGGATTATTTGTACTTTACAACTGGAGTACCGGTGGTTTTGGACCACTGTACCAGATCCAGAGTACAGTGCTGGCCATGATACTATCCATACTGGGAATACAGACCATATTCTCTGGAATGTTTTTAAGTCTGTTACTCTTAAACAAAGAGGAAAAAAAGGATTAAATAAATCCTCCATTCTTCCTTAAAAAACAGGCATGGGACTGGACAGTTATTTTGAAATGAATTACATCGATGCGATTATGAGCTTGTCCCCTTTTTTGGGTAATCCATTTTTAAGAGTGTAATTCCTTTTTAAGAGGGTAATCCATTTTTAAGAGTGTAATTCCTTTTTAAGAGGGTAATCCATTTTTAGGGGTAATGGACTGTTATTTGAACTGAAAATTATATGTGCAAAATTAAAAAAAATGCATGTGAAAAAAAAACATCAGTTTAAAATACAAAGTAACCGAAGTCTCCACAGATTAATCATTGAAAATGCATCTTTTATACTCTTTTTAAGTGATTATATTTTAGCAAAATCTTTTAATAATAAAATAACTTAAATAAGAATAAACCTGTTTTTATAGATACATTGATTTGAGGTTAATTATGAAGATCGCCTTTATCTACGATGCCATGTACCCCTGGGTTACCGGAGGGGCCGAAAAAAGAGTGTATGAACTTGCCACTCGTCTGGCCAAGAGAGGACATCAGGTACACTGCTATTCATGGGGGTGGTGGTGGCCAGATAATGGCCAGAACGATATAACCATTGACGGAATACACCTCCATGGAGTGGGTAAACCAATGGATCTTTATAAAGATGATAAAAGATCCATCAAAGAAGCAATAACATTTGCCTGGAAACTTTTACCGGTCATAAACCAGGAAAAATTTGATGTTGTGGATTGCCAGGGATTTCCATTTTTTTCCTGTTTCACGGCCAAACAACATTCTATGCGTGGAAAATCCACACTGATCATAACCCTTCTGGAAGTGTGGGGTGATTACTGGTACCATTACATGGGAAAAATCGGGATTTTTGGGAAGTTGATCGAAAAAATAACCCTGAAACTGAGTAACCGGATCATCTGCATATCACCCCGAACTGATCGGGAGCTACATAAGATCAGTAAAACGAAAGATTCCGTGGTTATTCCTCCTGGAATAAATTTCAACAGAATCCAGGAGATCAGACCATTCTCAGAAAATAGTGAAAAATGGGATATAATTTATGCAGGAAGACTCATAAGGGATAAACAGGTTGATCTCCTCATTAAATCTGTGAGTAACGTTAAAAAAACTCATCCGGGTGTTAAATGTCTTATTATTGGAGAAGGACCCGAAGAAAATAAACTGCAGAATCTGTGTAAAAATCTGGATCTGGAAGACTCGGTGGAATTCACCGGATTTTTAGAACATCAGGAAGATCTTATTTCTCGCTTTAAATCCACTAAAATTCTGGTTTTGCCTTCCAGGAGAGAAGGTTTTGGAATGGTGGTAGTGGAAGCCAATGCTTGCGGACTACCGGTGGTGGTGATTAACAGCCCACTTAATGCTGCCGTGGACCTGATAGAAAACGATAAAAATGGATTTATTGCTGACTCAGACCCAGAAGACCTCTCCAGAAAAATAGTTCTGGCCCTGGAAAACAGTACCACCATGGAAGAAAGTTGTGTTAATGCCGCTAGGGAATATGATTGGGAAGAAATTGTAAGTAAACTGGAAAGATTTTACCAGGAAAGCCTCTAAATAACCAGTTAGGAATATTAACCATTAACGCCAATATTAAAGAAGTATAGATAACGAATGATTAAAGAAAAATTAAAACCTTAAAGAAAAATTAAAACCATAATTTTTACTAAATTAACCATTTACCAAATTAACAGTATTCACCAATTACTATTCACTACCAATTACTATTCACGGAATAGGGAGTTAATTATGAACATATTACAGACCCCAGTAAGGTTTTATCCATTTATTGGAGGAGTGGAAAATTACGTTTACTATTTATCACAGGAACTGGTAAAATCAGGCCATGAAATACAGGTTATCTGTGCAAACGATCCCCCATCACCTGAAACAGAAATTTTAAAGGGAATAAAGGTTAAAAGAATTCCTTACTATGGTAAAATTGCCAATACTAATATTACACCCAGTTTACCCCTGGAAATCTCCCGAACTGATTTTGATATCATGCACACCCACTTACCCACACCATGGAGTGCAGACTGGAGTATGATCATCGGTAAATTGAAAAAGAAACCACTGGTTCTTTCTTACTACAACGATATTATTGGTTCCGGTTTATCCAACTACTTTGCCAGATTCTACAATTCCACCAGTTTAAAACTCCTGTTAAAAGCAGCCCAACGAATAATAATCATCCAGGAAGATTACATTCACTTTTCACCCTACCTGGAAGAATATCAGGATAAAGTGGTGGTGGTACCCTGTGGAGTGGATACCAGCACATTCTATCCCACAAACCCCAAAAAAGACGAAAAATCAAGTGATATGTTCTTTTTAAGTGTTCTGGATGATTTTCATAAATATAAAGGATTGGATTATTTACTAGAGGCCCTGACTGAGGTTAAACAGGAAATACCTGATGTTAAACTTATTGTAGGTGGAAAGGGTAATCTGATCAATTACTACCAGAAACAGGTTAAATCTCTAGGCTTAGAAGGAAACGTGGAGTTCCATGGATTCATACCAGAAGAGAGTCTTCTGGAATATTACAATCAATGCCAGGCATTTGTTCTTCCATCCATATCTTCAGCCCAGGAAGGTTTTGGTATTGTGGCCCTGGAAGCCCTGGCCTGTGCAAAACCAGTGATAAGTACTGAAATAGTTGGAATATCTAAAGATATTAAAAAAACCAATTCAGGAGTAATTGTAACCCCCAGAGATTCAGCATCTCTGGCCGGTGCCATACTTGATGTTCTAAAATCAAAAAACAGTTCAAAAATGGGACAAAACGGCCGTAAACTTGTTGAAGATAGGTACACATGGAAGAGAGTGGCCATGATGACCGAAGCAATTTACAAAGAGCTGATTTAATTCACAAATATATGGTTTAAGGAAAATTAATGGTTTAAAGAAAATTTCCGAAATTATAAACAGGGATAATATAAAATAAGGGAAAGTTAAAATGAAGATCTGTATTGTTTCCAATCTTTACCCTCCCCATATCATTGGTGGGGCAGAAATAATAGTGGCTAAGCTGGCCGAATCCCTCACTGAAAGGGGTCATGAGGTTCTGGTGATCACCACCAGCCCTGAGAAGGAAGAATCCACAGATTCAGTAAGGGGAGTGAAGGTCCACCGGATCAATCCATGGAATGTTTACACAGTTTACGATCATCAGGATAAATCTGCGCCTAAAAAAGCATTATGGCACAGTATTGATATTTGGAATCCTAATTCTCTCCAGAAAGTTAAAAAGATTTTAGAAGATGAAAAACCAGATGTGGTACATGTTAACAACTTCAAAGGGTTTTCCATGTCCATTTTTAAAGCAGTGAAAGATTGTGACATTCCACTGGTATTCACGGCCCATGACTGTTCCCTGATATGTCCACGGGCCAATCTCTTACACGCAAATGGGGAGATCTGTGAAGACCCCCAGATGGTGTGTAATGTGTACCGTAACCTGCAGCGAAGGTTAATCAATGGGAAAGTGGACTGGTTAACTGCACCTTCCCAGTTCATAATCGATAAATTAAAGTCATTTAACTTCTTCAATGATGTTAAAACCTCCAGGATACCGCTGGGTGTTGAACTAGACTCTGAGAGATTCACTAAAGATTACCAAACCATAGATATTGCTTATATGGGTGGTTTAAACCGGATTAAAGGGGTTCATGTACTCATAAAGGCATTTAAGGAACTAAAAAATGAGCATATTCGGTTACACATTTATGGTAAGGGGATTGATGAAGATGCATTTAAAGAGATTGCTGGTGGTGATCCCCGCATTATCTTCCATGGTTACCTGGAACGGGATCAGCTCCTGGACTCATATCATAAAGCCAACCTTACTGTTCTTCCTTCTATATGTTACGATAATTCACCAATGATGATCTACGAGAGTTTGACCAGCAGCACCCCTGTGGTGGCCAGTAGAATTGGTGGAATTCCAGAATTAATTGAAAACAAACACAATGGCTATCTTTTCCAGCCCGGAAATGAAAAAGAACTTCGAATGATATTGGAGGAAATAATTGAAAATCCAGAATCATTAAAACCACTTGAAAAGGGTGCATTTGAATCTGCATCCAGTTATAGTATGGAAAATTACGTTAAATCATTTGAAGATATCTACAAAACTTTAAAATTACAGTGAAAATCTAAATCCACTGTTACTGATTATGAGATTGGTATAATATTCTAAAATAAATGGGTATATCTGAAATAAATTGATATTCTGAAATAATTGGTATAATATCCAAAAAATAATATTTATAAACACCACCACAAAGAAATGGGATGTGAAATGATTAAAAGTACTTTAAACAGGATCAAAAACTTCAATCGATTTGAATGGGTTTTATCAGTCTTAATCTTACTGATTGTAACCGATCTCATCATCTTACTTGACATTGGTCTTTTAAAACAAACCCTTCCATTTATCTTCTTTACAGTAGTCCCTGGATTACTCCTGGTTAACGCTTTAAAAATGCATAAAATGGATTTTTTGAAGAAAATAGTTTTAAGTGTGGGTCTAAGTATTTCACTCTTAATATTTACTGGATTTGTGCTTAACCTTCTTTATCCATATTTGTCTAAGCCCCTGGCAATGGAACCTTTGCTTTTAGCTTTGAACCTGGAAGTTATCATTTTCACCTTGCTGGATTACCATCGCAGTGGCCAATCTTTCAGTATGGAACGTATCTTTAACTTTCAGTTAAACTACCCTGGAAAACTAGTTTCCCCATTACTGTTCCCATTGCTGTTTCCGGTACTAGCGATCATGGGCACTTATCTCATGAATAACTATCTGAATAACATTATTTTGATGGTTTTGCTACTTTCCATCCCACTGTATCTGGTTGTGATCTTCTACTTTAAAGACCGTTTAAATCCCCTTACATTTCCGTTATCACTGTGGTTAATTGGAATGGGAATACTACTCATGCACGGGCTTACTTCCAGTCATATAATGGGCAGGGATGTGCACGCTGAATATTACTGTTTCCAGTTAACTCTATCCAACCTTCACTGGGATATCAACACCTATTATAACCCCTACAATGCCTGTCTGGACATTACAATATTACCCACCATGTACCAGGTTCTCACAGGTATGGCTGGGGAGTACATATTTAAACTTTACTTCAGTCTTATTGGATCTTTTATTCCCCTGGTGCTGTATCTGGTATCCAGGAAATATTTCAAAACAGAATACGCCTTTTTCGCAGGCCTTCTGTTTGTATTCCAGCTGTTCTTCATAAACTTAACCGGTGCTGTGCGTCAGGAAATAGCAATTCTATTCTTCTTCCTGGCAGTGATGATCCTGTTCGATAGTTACCTGGAAAAGATGGTGCAGAGGAAATTCCTGTTTCTCATATTTATCTTTTCACTGATAATGTCCCACTACACCACTTCCTATGTGGCTCTGGGATTGACGGTTCCCATACTCCTTTTACCATTTGTTAAGGGAGTCATCAAGGAACGAAAACTCAACTTTAAAAATTTCGACCTTATCTTGTTGTACCTGCTGTTCCTGGCGGTTTGGTTTATGATTTACGCCAAAGTACAGTTCAATGCTGCTGGAGATGTTGTGGCAGCCACTGCTGGGATTGCAGGGGGCGCTAGTGGTGGTGCAGGCGGAGGTAGAGATGCCCTGGTTTTAAGTGTTCTGGGAATAGGTTTAAAATCACTGCCCAACACCATCAGCGCTATTGTAAACGATGCTGTATTCCTGATGATGGGAATCGGACTTTTCGCCATCTTCAGGGATCATAAAAAGTGGAGGAAGATTCTGGATGATGAATTCATAGTAGGTATACTCCTTTCCATCACCTTACTTGCCATGTTCGTCATCTTACCCGGAGTATCATTCTTCTACGGAGCAGATCGGCTTTTCTTCCAGCTTTTAATATTCACTGCCCCACTTTTCATTATTGGAGTTATTAAATTCTCCAATATAATCAAAAAACCACAATGGAAACCCGCCATATTCCTGGTACTGTTAATATCAATGTTCATGGTTGGTACTCATCTCCAGTATCACCTTACCGGAACACCCTACTCTGCAGAGTACGATAGCACGGGTAGTATAAGGGGTGAGAATTTCATCTTCGACCAGGAAGTGATCGCTGCCCAGTGGTTGAACCAGTACAGTGATCCCAACCAAAAGATATATGCAGATTCTATTGGTGGTTCCCGACTTATGCTGGGCAATATCAGCATTTACCGGCCCAGTGGAATAAATTTCGAGACAAACAAAACATTGCCCGGTTATATTTTCCTGGGATATGTAGGCACCAGACAGGGAAATGTCTATGAAACCCTGGATGTTATTGGTGACTGGTCCAGTTTCAACTACCTTTTCCAGGATAAAAGCAGGATCTACGATAACTACTACGCCGAGGTTTACCAATGAGCGATGATTCATCAACCCGGATACTTTTCATACACAACACCATAATGTGGTACCGCATACCCTTTTTCAGGGCATTATCTGATATTTATTCCATGAATTACCTTTTCAATCATCCAGACATCTCCCAAACGCTCTACGGAGTGGAAACTCAGGGCGAAATAGATGGCATGGAGGGTGTTAACTACACACTCCTGACCAATCATTTGGGTGTTGCCTGGGGATTAACCGGTGCAGTGTGGGGTGATTATCAGGTCCTGGTAGGTGGTAGCTGGGATAGTATCCCTGAGATCATGGAGAGTATTTACTGTTTTAGTGTGTCCTGGCTTCGAAGGAAACCAGTTATTCTCTGGAGGGAGGATTGGGGCTGGGAAGATGAGTCCCTGAAATCCAGGTTACTGAAGCCGTTTATTAAATGGATGGTCCAAACTGCCAGTGCCATCGTGGTTCCTGGAACCAGACACCGGGAATACTTCCTTGATCTGGGTGCAAAACCTGAAAAAACATTTATCATGCCCAATGTCAGTAATCAAACCGTTCAAGAACATGACCCAGAAGATATAACTCAGTGGGAAGGGATGGAAGATCTTTCCGGGAAAAGAATCGTTCTTTATGTGGGGCGGTTAATTGAAAGAAAAGGGGTTCAGTACATTATTCAGGCTATTAAAATGAGCAAAAGTGAAGATGCGGTTCTGTTAATAGTGGGTAGTGGGGAATATGAAGATGAGCTTAAAAGTATGGTCCGGGAACTGGGACTGGAGAACCGGGTGATATTTACAGGTAATGTTTCCCAGGATGAACTGGTATCTTACTATTTTCAGAGTGATCTGGTTGTGATTCCCTCCATAACCCTGGGAATTGGTGATCCCTGGGTGCTGGTACTGAACGAAGCCATGTACTATAAAAAGCCAGTAGTGGCCACCGATGCAGTGGGCGCAGCCAGTGACATGATCATTGAAGGTGAAAACGGATTCACTGTCCCGGAAAAGGATGCCAGTGCACTTCAGGAGGCCATTGACAGGATAATGGAAGATGATGATCTAAGATCTAAGATGGGTCAAAGATCATTCCAGATTATCCAGGAAGGATTCTGTTATCCCCACATGGTGGAAGGATTCCAGAAAGCAGTGAATTATGTTTTGAGAAAATAATGAGACAATATTATCTAAAACATAACCTTCAATATCCTCAAATTTTGTATGTGTCCTGAAAAAAGCAATTATTGATAGATTTATATCATTTAGTGTTTTAAGCATTTCAAATAGTTCTAATTAATCTAAAAAAATTTTAATTAATCTAAAAAAGTTCTAATTGGTTTAAATAAGTTCTAATTGGTTTAAATAAGTTCTAATTGGTTTAAATAAGTTCTAATTGGTTTAAATAAGTTCTAATTTTAAAAAAAGAAATATTACTACCCTCAATTCAAAATACTAAATTTTAAAATATTAGATTAAAAAAACCTCTTCAAGAATCCAGATAGGTAAAAATAGAGAATCTGAGTATAATAAATCGGCAATCTGCGCCCGTAACCTTTTTTATGGGCCTTCATGAATTTTAAACTGGTTTTTATCTCGGAAATGGTGGTGTTAATCAGTTTACCCTTCTTCCTGGAAACACCGATCTTGTGCCACACTATTGAATTAAGGGCAGTTCTGGCTTTATACCCGTGATTGTTGAGTTTTATTGCCAGGTCAGCATCTTCACATCCAAAGAAGAAATCTTCATCCAGGTAGTTGAAGGGTACCTTATCTGCTTTTATCAGCATTGCTGCTCCAGAAACCCAATCCACATCCAGTGTCTGGCCCTGGTATGAATCTATATCCACATCTTCCATTACAGCGTAGTGACCTGGGTAGTGGTTCAGGTTTATTTTACCACCAACACACCATATTTCATCATCTTTGCCATTGAAGTCATAATAGTATATTTTAGAACCAACCAGGGCTATCTCCTCATCTGATTCTGCAACTTTAACGAGTTCCTGGAGGAAATTTTTATCAACCACTGTGTCGTTGTTTAAAAGAAGATTGTAGGGAGTGTTTAATATTTCCCTGGCAAAGCTTATCCCAATGTTGTTTCCCCTGGCAAATCCATAATTTTCATGATTTTTGATAAGAATTAACTTACCACTGGAGGGAGTATTCCTTATCCGGTTAGTGATGGACCTCAGATCATCCGCGATGGTTTTTCCAGTATTATCAGATACTGTAAGGGTTTCAATGGTAAAATCTTTTTTTTTAAGTGAATTCAGTTCATTTTCATCAAATTCAAATATTTCTACCGGCTTATTGAGTGAATTGTAATGGAAAAATTTGGACTCTACTTCCATCTCTCCTTCACAGTATTTCCTTATTTTTTTTAGGGAATCATCCTGGGAATCATTATCAACCACGATGATATTGTAGGAAGGATAATCGATCTGGTAAAGTGACTCCAGACACTCTACAGTGTCTTTCCAGCCATTCCAGTTTAGCAGTATAATTGCAACTTCAGGGTGCATGGGAATCATTGGATTATATTTTTACAAATACTATTTTTATTATATTAATTTGGACAGTACTAATTGTCAATAACTGATTTTTAAGTAGAATACCCTTATTAAGGATTTTAAGGTTGGTAAATATAATTCACAGTGTTTTAGTTATAATTCACAGTGTTTTAGTTATAATTCACGATGTTTTAGTTATAATTCACAGATGTTTTAGTACTCTGATTTAAAAAATAAAAATTAATAAAGGGAATTACACTCGGTTTTCTTTCAAATCGAAGTAATTCAACTGGTCTTCTATAACATCACTGAGACTGTACTGGATTTTTCCTCCGATCTTCTGTATTTTCTGGTTATCCGATAGGATCATTGGAACTTCCGCTGGTCGGAAACGGTCCGGGTTGAACTCAATAACCACCTTTCCCTGGTCGGTGTTCACGTTGATTCCTTTATCCTGAATGGTGTATTCCAGTCCTTCTTCCAGCATGATCTGGTCCACCCTGGTTTTATCGAACTTCACCCCAAATATAGGGTCTTTGTTGATTTCTACAGGGTTATCCACGTTTTTATCACCATTGATGGTTTCGATACTGTTGATGTTCCATCCTGCTTTATCCAGTCCCAGCAGTATGTAACTGAGGACAGAGTTGGTTCGCATGGATCCCTGGTTGTATGCTTCTCCACTTTTACCCTTAGCTGCCAGGAGAAGGTATCCCTGGATTATATCGTTTACATGGGACCAGTCCCGGAAGGCATTGAGATTTCCAATGAGAATGCGGTCGGTTTCCTGGTGTTTGAGTTTCATGATCTGATTGGTTATCACCGAAGTTACGAACATGATCCCTCTTCCAGCTCCTTCGTGGTTAAAGGCCCGTGACACTACTGTGTCCATGCCAAAGGAATGATGGTAATTCTGCATCAAGAGATCTCCGTAAACCTTTGACACTGCATAAGGTGACATTGGTCTTAAAGGATTGGATTCCTTGACCGGTAATTCAGGTATGGCGGTAGGTTCTGGAAAGATGGTTTTACCATCCTTAAGTGCACTGTGGTACTGTTCCTCTGAGGATAGAACCATACCGTATTCTTCACTGGAACCAGCGAAGATCATCTTGGTATCCATATCCTTAACACGTGCAGCTTCCAGGAGGTTGGCAGTACCTATACAGTTTATATGCTGGGTTTCCAGAGGACGGCGGAATGATAACTCCACAAAAGACTGTGCTGCCAGGTGAAAAAGATAGTCTGGTTGAGATGCATCAAATGCACTGGCCAGTGAGGTTATATCAGTCAGATCCCCCTCCAACATAATAAGTTTATCCTTAATACCTTTGTCTATCAGGTTTTTCTCCATTGCAGCCATGTCTTCTGGCCGGATAAAACCGTAGACCTCTGCACCAGCATCCAATAGTTCTTTTGCCAGGTAAGAGCCAACAAATCCATTGGCCCCAGTTATCAGAATATTTTTTCCATTCCAGTTCATAGTATCTTCCACATAATCAATTTATAAACAAATCAAATTAATTTTACCTTTAGGATTAATCATGAATAGTTCTTAATTTATTTTCATGATTATAAATTGTTCCCCTGAATTCATGGATATCCGAATTCATGATATATTTTAGTGATTGAAAAATCTCAAGATGATTGTTTAATCATCAGATTGAACAAATTTATCCCAAAATAATAATTAACTCCCTATAAATTTGATGATTTTAACCTTCAAACAGTAAATTCCCCAAATATGTTAATCACATCTCTTATGGATATTAATCTTCCTTTACAGATCGTTAACCATATTCATAGATCGTTAACCATCCCTTATCGTTAATCATACCCATTTATTGATCGTTTAAGATGATCAACCAATCTTTCACCGGCACTTTCAAGTGACCAGTCCCTTTGAACCATTTTCAGAGCATTTTGAGCTAATTTTATTCTTTTTTCTTCATTATCCAATAGTTGAGTAACTGCTTCTGCAAATAGTATTTCGTCTCGCTGAGTTAGGAATCCATTTTCATTGTGGATAACAGTTTCCCGAACACCCCCTTCTTTAACTGCAACCACAGGGGTTCCACAGGCCATTGCTTCCAGGGGGACCAGTCCAAATGGTTCTAGATAAGGTGCGTATAATACCATTTTAGCCCGGTTATAGAGGGAAACCAGTTTATCATCATCAATACCCCTTAATATTTCCAGATCTACTCCCAAACCAGTTGCCATTTCCCGGAGATAATCCTTCCATTGTTCATCACCCATATTGGAGACAATAATCAGTTTGGGTCGGACCTTCTCATCCACCAGGGCCAGGGAGTTTATGATAAAATCGTAACCCTTGGGAGGTATGCAGGTACCCACCGATAATACAAAACCTTCTCTGGGAAGTCCCAGTGGTTTAAAGAGTTCTACATCCACACCCAGGTATGAAACATAGGAATTTAATCCATATGATCTTAAAATAGATTCATGAGAGTAGTACGAATTAGCAATCATGTACCTTGCGTACTGCACATTTTTAAGGTCCAGGTTCATCTCACTGGCAATCACATGGTTGATGTATCGCTTAATCAGGGGTTCCAGTAACCTCTTTTTCCTCTTATCCTCAGAAATTTTTTCCAGTATTTTTTCTCTGCGTGGAGGCTGCTGGCAGTAGTAAACAGTGGGTTTTTCAACATACTTCAGGAAGTAAGGAGCCATGACAAACTGGTCCTGTTCACTGAATACCACATCGTAATCTCCCTGATTGATGGTCTGGGCAATGGCTTTTTCAGCTTGGTCCACATTTTTTATGGATATGGGTTTGAATATGGCTGGTACATAGGAAAAGGTGGAGTACACCAGGGAGCGGAACCAACTCTTTTTAACCGGGAAAACATGCATATCCCGCACCATACCCTCCAGGGGCAGAAATTCTTCATTGGCTGTTTCCGGAATGTAAAGGTCAACTGTATGACCGGAAGTAGATAAGTACTTTACAAATCCATGTAAAGCTCTTTTAGCTCCTCCTGAAGGGAGGTTATGGAAAATTGCTATTTTTAATTTTTCTGACATTCAAATCTCCGTATTAAATCTATTGTATAAATTATATCTTCACGTGGAATAATCAACCATTAAATGGAATAATCAACCATTAAATGGAATAATCAACCATTAAATGGAATAATCAACCATTAAATGGAATAATCAACCATTAAATGGAATAATCAACCATTAATTATGCTAATAATGCGAATCATTTTAATATTCCCCCAAAACTTCCTGATAAACTTTCCAGGTCTTTTGAGCTGTTTTTTGCCAGCTAAAATCTCTGGCACGACTGATGCCTCTTTCTCGTAGTTCACACTGGAGTTCCTCATCAGAGAGTATCCGGTGCATAGCACTGGCCAGAGCCTCCTCGTCCAAAGGATCAACCATGATACCTGCATCACCCACCACCTCAGGTAAAGAAGAAGTATTTGAAGTTACCACCGGAGTACCACAAGCCATAGCCTCCAAAGGAGGCAAACCAAACCCTTCATAAAGTGAAGGGTAGACAAACAGATCAGCCAGATTATAAAATGCCGGTAAATCTTCTTCAGGAACATAATCCATGAAAAACACTTCAGAAGTGATGTTCAAATCATCCAAAAGATCGAACAGTATTTTGCGGTCTGATTCGCCTATCTGAGGTTTTCCCACCTTTACCAATTTCATTTCGTCTAAATTATATTTTTCTTTTAAACTGTGGAACGCCTTGACCACAGTGTTGAAATTTTTCCGGGGCTGTTCTGATCCCACGTACAGAATGAATTTTTCAGGAAGATTGTACTTCTGGCGGATTTCCTGAAGTTTCACTGGGGGCATTAACTGGAAGTAAGGGTCAACTCCCAGATGAACAGTTTCTATCATTTCTGAAGGTATATCCAGGTGTTGAATAATGTCCCTTTTAGTGTGATCGGAGATGGTTATAATCTTATCTGCCTTTTTCATTCCTTCCATGGAATATTTTAAAAACTTCATGGACATTTGAGTATTTTCTTCAGATAGAAGAGGTATTATATCCAGACAAGTGGCAATTTTTGGAGTTTTAAAGTCAATCCGATTCAGTAAATATGTTTCTTCCTGTGAAAATATATGGGTCAGATCAGCATTACCATCTAAAGATTTCTTAACCCTATGGGGATAAATGACGATTTTATGAATTAAATCATAATGAGGGATGTTAAACATTGGTAACTGGTAAGGAATTTCATTAAAAACCGCCAGATCATCTAAATTTTCTGCTGTTTTTAGGTAAACTTTGTATTTTCCGTACATTTCTCCGGAGTATAATCCCAGAATAGCATTAACCCTAATTTTATCATGCATAGTTATCCCTTTTATATTCTGCAAACTTTTTCATAGACTTCCCATGTTTCTTTAGCGGTTTTGTGCCAGCTAAAGTCTTTAGCTCTTAGTATACTTTTATCTCTTAATTTATTTCTCTTTCTTTCATCACAGAGAATCTGGTGCATGGAAGAGGTTAAGGCCTCCTCGTCTAAAGGATCAACCATGACCCCTGCATCACCCACCACTTCAGGTAAAGAAGAGGTATTTGAAGTTATCACCGGAGTACCACAAGCCATAGCCTCCAAAGGAGGCAAACCAAACCCTTCATAGAATGAAAGATAAACAAAAAGGTCAGCAGCATTGTAGAACCGGACCAGGTCTTCCACTGATATGTATCCCGGGAATATCACTTGGTCATTTAGATTCAATTTTTCAATTTCTTGAAGAACCTTTTCATGTTCCCAACCCATTCCACCAATTATAACCAGTTTATGAGGTAGTCCTGATTTTTTGATCTCATGTAAAGTTCTTATAACTGGAATGATATTTTTTCTTGCTTCAACTCTTCCCACAAATAGAATATATTGATTAAGATTGTATTTATCTTTCATATATTTTCTGACTTCATCCCGATTATCCATTGGATGATAAATAGGATTATAACCGTTGGGGATAACTGTAATTTTATCAGGGGACATGTTGAGATGTTTAACGCAGTCCTCCCTGGTTTTTTGGGAAACCGCAATAAAATGATCAGCATGGTTAACTATCATTTTTAAAGATGTATTCCATCGCCGAGCAAGGTTAGGAGGATAACTTTCAGGGTAAAGTAATGGTATAAGGTCATGGATAGTCAATACTTTTTTAACACCCCGGTTTAAAAAAAATGCAGAAGTTTGAGTATGCCAGTGTGCGGGAAAGTGTACCAGATCCACTTTAGACTTCATTAGTGCGTAGGGCATTCCCAGATGGCAGGTGAGGTTTAAGGGTAGATACGGAATCAGCACTTCCCTGCAGTGTTTATAAATATCATCATCCGTTTTTTTATGATGAATAAGAGTAATGTTATTGGACTTGCCCATTTTAATCATTTCATTTACTGTGCCATAAAGATAGTTATCCACACCGGTCCGTTGTCGGTCAATAATCCAGGACAAAATACCTACATTCATTAAATCACCCTACTAAAATATGAGAAAACAGATTTCAATATGTAACAATTAGATGGCATTTATTATATCTTTTTAGGAATCTGGAAGATCACCACTAATTTTTTTAAGATTTAGAGAACACCATCCTGCAAGTAAAAACACCGTTTACAGGTGAAAACACCCTTCTGCAGGTAGAAACACCCGTTAGAAGTGAATTTTATATTAAATTGATAATTTGTAGTTAAAAATTTTTAAATTATTAATATTACAATCAACGAATTATTTACCATCAACAAATTATCAAAATTTTAATACGGGTTATTCATCCCTGTATTCTAAAAGAACATTATCAGTAACTTTTTGGTACTCTTTTCTTATTTTTTCGCGGGTATGGGTGGTATTATATTCCTTCATTAATCCCAGCTTTAAATAAACAATCAGATTATAAATAACCGATAGAAAGCTAATGGATAATCCTCTGAAACCATCTTTATATCCTTTATCCCTGATGTACACATCGAAAAATCCACGGAATAACCGGAACAATATTCCAGGAACGTGTTCCCCCAATTTATAACCGACTTTTTTACCCTCAAAAATGTTTTTAGCTTCTATTGTAGTATAATGATTGAGGGCTTTGTCAATGTAGTGTTCAAAATCAAGGTAACTGAAGTGGATAAATCCTTCCTCTGGATCAGATAGATCATAATGCCGGGCCTCCTCACTGATTCTCATAAAATCATGGATTTGATCGCCAAAATGAAGATATTTCTTTTTGAAAAATCGAGGATGCAGATCCTGCAGAGGGCCCCATCCCATATGGCATACCTGTTTGCCTGCAAAGTAATTATTATGAGGGATATTCACTACATCAGCCAGGTCACTTTCCATTACCTCCTTTAATCTATCCCTTAATTTCCGAGGAACTATTTCATCAGCATCCACCACCAGAACCCACTCACAAGAGGCCTGATCCAGAGCAAACTGGCGAGCAGGATCAGCATAGCCCATTCGTTTATGGAAAAAAATTTGGTCGGTGTACTCCCTGGCTATCTCCACGGTACGATCTTCACTGTGCATATCCACGATAATTATCTCATCAGCCCATTTAACAGATTCAAGACAATTTTTTATATTTTTCTCTTCATTTAACGTATTTATAAGAACAGATACTTCCATTTTAACACCGTTTAGAGATTTATATGCCATCTAAAAATACATTTCCAGTTAATTTTATTTTTCGACCCATATCCATCTGATAAAACCCATATATGTGAAATAAACCCATCTATCGGGAATAATAATATAATAATTAAAATATCCTTGTCACATTATATGTAATAATTCTAATTAATTCCGGTATTTGCCTGTGATCTGTTTGAATATTTCCAGGTCACTTTCTGAAAATGATCGGAGAATAACCAGAACTCCAAAGTAGATGACAGTAGCCAGGATTATAACCACGAACAGGTTAGTTTTAACCAGTATTATGAAAAGTGCCATGACTAAACTGGCGATAATTGGCTTAACCAGCACCTCCCGAAGTTTTATCCGGTACATATGTTTGGAGATTAGATGGAAGTAGAACAGGAACAATGATAGTTCAGTGATTACTGTTACCACTGCCGCACCAATGTAACCGTAGGTCGGAATAAGAATGATATTCAGTACAACATTTAAAAGCATACACAGAAAGCTAATTCTAACAGTTTCATGCTGACGATTGATAGAGGTTATAGAAGCTCCCAGCACGTAACTGACGAAGATTATGGGTATGGACCATATTAGTATCTGAAGCACAATGGTTGCATCAGCAAATCCATTCCTGTAGATTAATGAAATGATTTGATCCGCGAGTAAAGTTGTACCCACCGCTATTGGAATACCCAGCATTGTGAGATATTTGAATGATTTAACATAGGAGAATTGTAAAGAATCCTGAGATGAAACATGAAATTTGGAAAACACCGGCAAAATTGCAGTGGCGTATACTGAAGGAATGAACATTAATGCTTCCAGTAATTTATAAGCAGCACTGTAAAGTCCAGTAGCAACATCTCCTGAGATAAACGCCAGCATTATTGTATCAACTTTAAAGGCAATGATTGCAAATATACTGGCAATTGCCAGGGGATATGCTTCCATAATCAGGTCTTTCCAGAAGGCAAAATCCAGTTCAAACTTGGGGACCGCAAATTTCCATAAACAGATAACCACGTTAAAAATTAGAATAATAAAGTTAATGACCAGATAAACCATGGCAAATGTCATGATATCGGCCTTGTAAAAAATAGCAATGTAAACACCAGCAAACATCAAAATACTGGTAAGTACTGTTGCTACTGATTGATATTCCATTTTTTCGTAAGCCTGAAATACAGAACTGAATGTTCCAGATATTACATTCAAAATCAGAGCCACCGTAATGATATATATTACCATGGCTGATGTGTGTTCATGAACAAATAGCTGTACTATTATAAAAGTTGCCAGGAGGGTTAAAACGGAGAAAATTAGCTTGATAATGGTAGTGTTTCCCATGTACTTACTGGCAAGCTCTTTATCCCTTGCTACTTCACGTACAGTTAATGAGCTTAAACCAAGATCAGTGAATATAGTTAATATTCCAGCTAAAGCCAGTGCTGCTGAAAGCATTCCAAAACCAGCTGCTCCCAGATAATTTGCATAGTAAATGGTGTAGAAAAATGCCAGTAGGAAACTCAACACCTGAGCTACCATGAGCAAGGTTGTATTTTTTACAATTTTTTGAGCGGTGTTCATGGGTATCAGCACTGATTATAAAACTGCAGTATAAGAAAGTTTGATATCATTATCGTTGATATCATTATCACGACTATTTACAAATTGATTCTATTTAAAATCAATCATTAATTAATTAAAGCTTATATACTTTTGTTATTGGGTCAACTGTAATAATCTAAAACTGTAATTCTAATAAACTTATTAACAATTCCCCATTTTATGAGGAAATCATATCAGTTAGGATCAGTCCCCTGTAATAATTTTATTTATTAATATCAAATAGTAGATTTTCTTTCTTAATTTTAATCAACCAATGGATCAACAGAGATTTTTGCAAAAAAAGCTAATTTAACCATATAAAACCTAATTATATTATTATACTCTGTAATTAAGTTATAAAAATGATTAAATTAACGGAAGAAATTGTAAAGTTACCGATCGGAGATGCATTGCTATTATAAAATTGAGTATTTAATAACAGGAACCGCTTATTGCTAAAAATGAGTATTTTGGATATTTATTTAAAAAAAATACACCATTAAATGAGTGATAGCTAAATTAGCAGTTAAAAGTGTTTAAAATTGATTTTGAATTAAATTAAGAATTTATGTAGAAGGATTTTCATTTTAGAACAAAAATTATATATATAATGCAATTTCAGATAATATACATGTCAAAAGTTAATGTAAATCAAATCTGGATGGAGTTTATATCTATCTTCAGTGGAAAAATTTATTATTAAATATTTTTAATATATACATAACTTTCTTTAATTCTCTATCCAAAAACAGGGGTTGGTGTTATTATTGGAGGGGTGGGTATGAATGTTAAATTTGTTCCGAAAGTTATCTTTAGTTTTTTTGTCTTTTTTTGCGTAATTATGTTTATTTCGAGTGTTAGTACTGTTTCCGCAGCTAATTCTACCAATACCACCAGTTTTACTCCCAGTGAAATAGCAAATGCTTCGGTTACAGTTCAAAAACAGATCGAAACCAACAAAAAACTACCGGATAAGGTAGCTATTGGTAATCAAACTATTAACACCGCACAGTACCTCCATCTAGCTGTTGAAGCAACCAATCAGATACAGCAAAATAACAACAGATCTATAAGTGTGAATAATGACCAGATCCCACAGTACAGTGAAGAATCCTTGATTAGTGGCAGTATAAGCAGGGCAGACTACCTTGATTTTGCAAACCGAATAGATGAGTATATAAATAACAACCATCAAGCGCCGCCTTATGGATTCATAGGGCTTGGAAAAATAAGTTACCAGTCGCAAGTATATCTGTTCAGCCGAATCCTGAGTATATATTACACCAACGGTACTTTGCCACTCTACATAAACCTCAAACCATTCACTTCCAGCAACATACCCATACTCTACACACCCGCAACCACATTCACAACCACACAAATCATCCAAACAGCAACCGACCTACAAAAAACCATAGAAACCACCAAAACAATACCCAACACAGTAACCATCAACGGAACAACCATCTACACCGCACAATTCCTACACCTGGCCACACAAACAATCACGCAACTAAAAAACAATATTTTTGATCCCATCCTTCTAAAAAATGATGATCAACCCACTTACACTGAAGAACAGTTCAATGTGGGAACTATGACCCAAAATGACTACCTGGACTTTGCTCAGAGAATTACAAATCATATGAACCAGAACCAACAAGCACCACCCTATGGATTTACAGGACTCGGAAAAATAAGTTACCAATCGCAAGTATATCTTTTCGTAAGACTACTGACCATCTACAACAGCACAGGAAGCCTACCACTTACAGTAACCATGAAACCATTCACATCCAGCAACATACCCATACTCTACACACCCGCAACCACATTCACAACCACACAAATCATCCAAACAGCAACCAACCTACAAAAAACCATAGAAACCACCAAAACAATACCCAACACAGTAACCATCAACGGAACAACCATCTACACCGCACAATTCCTACATCTAACCATACAAACCACGCTGCAGCTAAAAAACACTTCTAACAATCCAATAGCACTACAAAATGACCAAGCACCATCATACACCCAAGAACAATTGAACACCGGCACCCTAACCAAAAACGACTACCTAGACTTCGCCCAAAGACTAAACGACTACATGAACAACAACCAACAAGCAGCCCCTTACGGACTGATCGGCCCCGGCAAAATAGGATACCAATCACAAGTATACCTATTCACACGAATATTAACAATATACAACAGTACTGGAAGTTTACCCTCTTCTATAATTGTTAAATCCTGGACCGCTGACAATATACCCATACTTTCAATGCAGAGTGTTAGTTTTACACCACAACAGATTGTTGATACTGCAGTTAAATTAAAAAATACAATTGAATTAACAAAAACAATTCCAGCTACTGTAGTTATAAATGGTATAACCATTTACACTGCACAATTTTTACATCTGGCTGTGGAAGCTGCGGTTCAATTAAATGAAAATAACGGTAATAAAATATTTTTACAATCTGATGAACCTCCAGGATACAGTAAGGAGGAACTGGTTAATGGTGTTCTGTTTAAGGATGAATATCTTGATTTTGCCCGGCGTGTTTCTGATTACATGAATGAAAACCACCAGGCACCACCCTATGGATACATTGGACTGGGAACTATCAGTTATCAGTCCCAGGTTTACCTTTTTGTGCGTGTTCTGGATTATTATAATACTTCAAAAAGTTTAGCAGATAACATTGTAGTCAAATCATGGTCTTCTCAGAATATACCCCTTAACCAGGTTAATATTGCATTTTCCATTGATCAAATTGCATTAACTTCCAATGGAGTTAGGAATAATGTAGAAATTTACAAGGCGCTCCCTGAATTTGCATACATTGAAGGTTTAAGAGTTAATATTGCCCAGTTTTTATATTTAACAGTACAGGCAGTGGTACAAATAAACAATCATGATTCCAGTCCAATTAAAGTTAAAAATTACAGTATACCAGGTTATAGTGAAGAACAGTTGAGTTCTGGTTCGTTAAGTACTGAACAGTACATTGATTTTGCAAAAAGAATCAGGGATTACATGAATGAAAACCAGCAGGCCCCACCATACGGATACATTGGACTGGGTAAAATTGGTTTCCAATCGCAGGTCTGCATTTACAGCCGCATATTAGATTCCTATAGAATAAGGGGTTCATTACCTGCTGTTTCAGATAACATTAAACCCTGGTTGTCAGTTATTTATAATATACCAGCTGGCTATGAACAGTACTGTGTGCCAACACGCTACTGTCAGTCTGATGATCCAAGTATAATTGCTCTTGCCAATAGCATTACAGTGAGTGCATTTTCGGTTTATGATAAAGCCGTGCTTATATTTGAATGGGTAAGGGATAATATTGGTTTTGAATTCTATTATAACACAGTAAAAGGTGCAGTGGGCACTTTACAATCCGGAGCAGGTAACTGTGTTGATACTACCCATTTACTGGTAGCTCTATGTCGCGCATCAGGTATACCTGCCAGGTATGTGCAGGGAGACTGTTACTTCAGTAGTGGTAACTGGTACGGTCATGTGTGGGCCATGATTTATGTTAACAATCAATGGTACTGGGCAGATGCTACCAGTTACTGGAATGATTTTGGAACAATCAGCAACTGGGATACTGGATCTTATGTTCTAAAGGGTACCTATACCAGCCTTCCCTTTTAATCTGGATCTATGTTGCTATGAATTTAAGAAAATGAAGCAGAATCCTATTTAAAAAACAAATAAGTTTTATTATCATGATCTAGGTTTAGATAGAATAAAAATTAGGTTTATGAGATTTAATAGAGAGTAAAGTAAGTTTATATATTTAAAATGACATACATTAGATGATAATTAATATTATTTAGGATTCATACACTTGGACCTAAATTATTTAGGATTCACACATTTGGACCTAATATAATGTTAAATTTTTTGCAAGATGGAGGCGTTAAAATTTTCAATAATGCTAATATTAAGAGACTCTTGTGTTTGACGTTATTCATAGGAATTTTGTTTGTTTCCAGTGTCAGTGCAGTATCTGCAGCTAATTCTACCAATACCACCAGTTTTACTCCCAGTGAAATCGCAAATGCTTCAGTTACAGTTCAAAAACAGATCGAAACCAACGATAACCTACCAAATAACGTAACAATAGGTAACCAAACCGTCAGCACAGCTCAGTATCTCCATTTAGCCATACAAGCCACCAGTCAACTACAGAACAATAACAACACACCCATAACACTACAAAAAGACCAAGCCCCAAAAAACATTGAAGAACAACTCAACACCGGCACCTTAACCAAAAACGACTACCTTGACTTCGCCCAAAGACTAAACGACTACATGAACAACAACCAGCAAGCAGCCCCTTACGGACTGATCGGACCCGGCAAAATAGGATACCAATCACAAGTATATCTCTTCGCAAGAATACTAGCCATCTACAACAGCACAGGAAGCCTACCACTTGCAGTAACCATAAAACCATTCACACCCAACAACATACCCATACCTTACACACCACCAACCACATTCACACCTACACAGATCATCCAAACAGCAACCAACCTACAAAATATTATAGAAACCACCAAAACAATACCCAACACCGTAACCATCAACGGAACAACCATCAACACCGCACAATTCCTACACCTGGCCATAACAGCAATAACACAGTTAAAAAATAACAATAACAACCCTATACTTCTTAAAAATGACCAAGCACCATCATACACCCAGGAACAATTGAACACCGGCAGCCTAACCCTCAACGACTACGTCGACTTCGCCCAAAGACTAAACGACTACATGAACAACAACCAACAAGCAGCCCCTTACGGACTGATCGGCCCCGGCAAAATAGGA
>NZ_AMPO01000010.1 GCF_000302455.1 Methanobacterium formicicum DSM 3637 | reverse complement strand
CATTGTAGATACACCCACGACCAGTTTTACACCATCACAAATCGCAGCAGCAGCAGCTATTCTAAAAACTACCATAGAATCTACTAAAACAATCCCTAGTTCGGTAATAGTTGGTGGAAAAACAGTCAGCATTGCCCAATTCTTACACCTAGCTACGCAGGCCACCGTACAATTGAACAATAATGATAATTCTCCAATATTGTTAATTGCTACTGATCTGGCACCTAGTTCCAGTGTTGAGGATTTAGTAAGTGGTGTTTTGTTCAAAGATGAGTATGTTGATTTGGCACAGCGTATCAGCAATTTCATGAATGGTAACAGTAACGCCCCGGCTTACGGATTAGTAGGCCTTGGAAAAGTCGGTTACCAATCTCAGGTTTATCTTTACAGTCGTATTTTAAGTTCTTACAACACCAATCACTGTTTACCTAATATTGCGGTTCTAAAAAGCTGGTGTTCTGATAATATCCCTCTAATGGAAACACCACCCAGTGCTTTTACTCTGGATGAAATTTTAGCTTCGGCAAATTCTATTGAGAGTTACATGGATACGTATAAACATCTACCCAGCTATTTAGAAGTGGCCAATGTTCCAGTGAATATGGGACAGTACCTATATTTAATAACTATGGCTACTGTACAACTTAAAAACAAAAATACCGCAACAATAGCACTGCAAAAAGTCACAGTTCCCAGTTACAGTGAAGAACAATTGACTGCCGGTACCCTGAGTACTTCAGAATACGTTGACTTTGCCCAGAGAATCGTGAGTTATATTAACGAAAACCACCAGGCACCACCCTATGGATACATTGGACTTGGGAAAATTAGCTACCAATCTCAGATATATCTTTTCAATCAGATTTTGGCCACCTATTACTCCACTAACTCCTTACCTGCAACTGCTACAGTTAAAAGTCTATGTAAACCTATTTGGATTACCAGTGACCGCATATCCGATACACTGGATGCAGATTACAATCGACTTAACGCAATAGTTGCCCTTTTAAGAAGTTGGGGAGCGGATGCCAATGTATTTGGTGTAGGTCCAGACACACAAAATGCGGTTCTTAGATCCAGTTCTGTGCAAGATAATGCATTAGTGGTGGACATCTATGGAGGAGCATGTGCTGGAACAATCTACGCAATGGCTGGAAGTTATTATCAGGGCATAAAAGGAAACAGGGAAGTTTATTCCATTTGGACCACTGAAAATGGCGGATGGGATATAACCAATTTACCCACAAAAGCTTATAATAGTGGTGTGAATTTCCTCCCAAGAGCCCATGATGATACATTCAGTACTTATCTGCCTGATTGGGGTTATAATTCCAAAAATCAACTGACTGATGGATTAAACAATCCCGATCAATTCATGATCAGTCATGGATTTGATTTCCTGGTGTGTAATGGAGATATATTACAAATGGCTACTGCAATTTTCAACGAAGCAAGAAACTGATTTTTTAAAGAATTTCTGGTTTAAACCAGAATTCATTTTTCTATTTTTTGGGATTTTATGAATCAATTAATTTATGAATCAATTAATTTACACCTCAATGAAGATTTTTAAATTTCTGAATCAGTTTAAAAAAACCGGCAATTTATAATATAAATATCAAAAAGCAAATATAACACAAAATATAGTTTTTATAAGATAACACATAAATGAAGTACAGAATATCATGTTCTGGTAAATTTTTATACCTGATTGAAACTCTATGCTACAATAGAAATATCTAGATTATTTATTTATGGTAAATGATAGATTAACATCCAATATTCAAAAACTGTAACTGGAAGTAGTCATAATGGACTTTGATAAAACTGTATCAATTATAATACTGATCATCCTTATCATTGGAGTGATAGGAGTAGTTTACATAATCTTAAATCCAGTTGAAAGTAAAGGTTTCACTGAATTTTACATCTTAAACAGTAATGGAAGTGCTGGGAATTATCCAACCAACTTAACCATTGGGGATAAGGGAAACATTATCATTGGCATAACTAATAACGAACATTTAAATTCCAACTATCTAGTCAAGATAAAACGGAATAACACTCTGCTTAAACAAGAAAATGTTTCTCTTGGAAATGGAGAAAAAAAGGAAATAACATATAATTTCACAGCAGCTACCACTGGCCAGTATAAACTGGAATTTGACCTTTATAAACTACCCGATACTAATAATATTTACAGATCAGTCTTTCTGTGGGTTAATGTTAAAGGTTATTGATTAATAGACAGATTTAACCAATTGTAAGTATTCCAACTAAAAATATTATTAAAAAGGTGTTGAAATGAAGAATAAAAAAGTTGCAGTGACAGGAGGACTTGGTTTCATTGGATCACACCTGGTGGAAGAACTATGCCAGGAAAATGAAGTGGTTATTGTGGACAATGAATCAACTGGTAGCATTAAAAACATTGAACACCTTGAATTTGATAACATCAGTCTGGATCTGGGAGATATCACTGAAATTGATCTTGAAAAAAGTTTTGAAGGATGTGACTATGTTTTTCATCATGCCGCCATGGCCAGTGTCCCGGCCAGCGTTGCAGATCCATTAAAATGTGATTTAATAAATGTAACTGGAACTTTGAAGGTTCTTATGGGAGCCAGAGATAGTGGTGTGAAAAAAGTTGTTTTCGCATCTTCTGCCGCAGTTTACGGAGATAGTACACAATTTCCTCTCTCAGAAAATACTCCCCTAAAGTTCATATCTCCCTATGCCCTGAGTAAAGCTACTGGAGAAATGTACTGTCAGTTATTCAGCGATATTTACCAGTTACCAACAGTGTCCCTCCGTTACTTCAATGTTTTCGGCCCCAGGCAGGATCCAAATTCTCAGTATGCATCGGTGATCCCTCACTTCGTAAGTTCAATGTTAAAAAATGAACCACCAGTTATATTTGGTGACGGCCAGCAGAGTAGAGATTTTATCTATGTTAAACAGATCGTAGAGGCCAATTTAAAAGCATGCCAGTCCGGAGAAACTGGATCATTTAATGTGGCCACTGGTAAAAGTACCACCATTAACCAGCTGGTAGAAATTATCAATCAGAGTATGGGAAAAGATATTGCCCCGGTTTATGCGGACCCCCGACCGGGTGATGTTAAACACTCCCTGGCAGAAGTTTCCAAAGCCAAAGCACTGGGATTTGAACCTTCCAACGATTTTATGGATGAATTAACAGAAACTGTTAACTGGTTTATGAACACCAATCAGACCGATCAGTAAAATGATCCTTAAGCCCATGATTTTATTTGAATTGAATAATTAGAACTGGAATTAGATCATTGATCTAATTTTACAATTTTTTAGGAAAAATCGACTAAATATAAGTTATAATACTAATTTTCTGGTGATTAATTTGGATGAGGATAAGAAAAAGGGTAACATAATCTCAAGAGGCCTGTTGCAGATATGTGATAATCCTCTGATTTTACTGATTTTAATTACACTAGGAGTAATATCTTATATTATTAGTATTCAGATGAGAATTGGTGTTCCTTACTGGGATGTTTTTAACTACTTGAACAATGCACTTTACTTTGCAGGAATGAACAGTGGCAGTGTTTCCCTATTTTTACCACCCCTGATTCCCATTTTAACATCATTAATATTTCGATTGGGTTATGTCTCAATCAATGCCATTTTCCTTGTAAGTGGTTTTATATTTTTAATTGGAGTAATTGGATTCTATTTCCTTTTGAAGGAACGTTTTAATCCAATCCAAAGCTTTGCTGGAAGCATATTATTCATATCCATTCCCGTAATATCATCGTGGATTGTAAGCGGCGGGATTGATATTCCTGGAGTTGTTTTCTCAGTTTGGACTGTTTATTTCCTGATTACTGGTTTGAAAAAGGATTCACGCCTCCTTTACCTGGTTCTGCCCACTTTGATAATTGCCATGATGGCCCGATATACATCAGGATTAATAATTATACCCCTGTGTTTTTACATTCTGATTAATTTAAATGATTTTAGAAGGATTGAAACTTTTAAAAAAATCGTAACAGGCATCTTAATAGAATTTGGAGTTCTTATTGCTGGTGTTCTATATTTCTTTGTGAAAATGGGAGCTGGTGCCTCCATATTAAATCTGATATTTGCAGTGGCAACTGCCACCTCAACCGGAGCAGGTGATGTTGCGTACAACCCCAATAATCTGTACTATCTACAGAATTTACTTAATTATATCTCTCTTGGCCCTCTACAGGGTACATATCAGCAGATATTAAATCCATCTTTAGGAGTTCCATCAATAATATCATACCTGATTACAATAATCACTGCAGTTGGACTTTTAATTTACATTTACAACGGCGCCAAATCAAGATTTGAAGAGGTTGATCTTACAGCTTCAAAGGCTTTGATATTGAAATCCACATTGATAACCGTACTGATAGTTGGATTCATTATCAGTTTTTATTATCAATCCCTAATTATCAGCGAGATTCTACTATTTTCCACACTGTATACAATTTACAGGTTCCTGTTTACTGGAAAAAACACTCCGATAAATAGTAAAGCTGGTTTGGATTTTATGTTCTTATCCTGGTTTGCTGCTTTTTTGATTTTTCACAGCATTTTACCATTTAAAGTTGATAGATACTTTATTACCATGGCCCCAGCAATGGTATATTTCATTATCCTTGGTTTAAGTGAATTTATTAAATTTGTTTACAGAATAAAACCCGGTGTGAAACTTTCCAGTTCCAGAAAATGTGGAGTTTGGATAATAATTGCACTCATATTGTTATTTTCAGCTACAGCAACCTACACCGGCCATGCGCCTAAAAAAACATTCACTCTGGACATTTCCAGTGCAAGCAACTGGTTAACTGACTATGATCCAGACTACCAAAATAAAAATATAAGGTCTGATTATCCCAATGCAGTGGGATGGTACCTGAAAATGGATATTTTAGGAGCTTATCCTAGATTGTATAACACCACTAGTGAATTCAATGATTATCTTACGTCAAATGATGTGGATTACTTTATTGATTCCACCAATCAGAATCATCCGAACCTAGAAAGTTACAAGATTATCAAGACATTTGGAGTGGTTGTCCTATACCAAAGAGTGTAAATCCCTACACATAGAATCCCAATAGAAAGATCTATTAAATGTGACCATCAAAACATCTTTTTCAAGGTAGTAGTATTTGGATAAAATATTTAAACAATAGATGTACAATTTACAAAAATCAAAACTCCAAACTTAATAATAATAAATTTAAAACTACAATGATATGATTTAAATCATTGAAGACCCAATAGAAGATAGGATTGATATGGTTTTACTAAAGTGATTTTCTCATTTTTTATTAAAATCATATTCTTATGTTTTATTAAAGTCATTTTCATATGTAATAGGAATATTAGAGGAATTCAAATGAATTGGAAAAACAAAAATGTGCTTATAACAGGTGTAGGTGGATTCGCCGGCTCTTATCTTGCTAAAGAGCTTATCAATAATGAAGCTAATGTTTACGGACTGGTACGAAGGAGAGCTGACGGTACAATAGCTAAAAATATCATTGACCGAGGAATTGCCAGAGAATTAACCCGTGTTGAAGGTGACCTTACTGATATTACATCCCTTACCAATGCCCTGGAAGAATCAGAACCGGATTACATTTTTCACCTGGCAGCCCAGTCATTTGTCGAAAGATCCTTCGACAACTCCCAGGAAACACAGAATATAAACTGTATTGGAACATCAAATCTTTTAGAAGCCGTTAGAATGAGTGAATCAGATGCTAAAACTGTATTTGCTGGTTCAAGTGAAGAATATGGGCTGGTCCTATCTTCCAATGAACAGTACGAAAAGGCTAAAAAAGATTATGGTACCATCTTCCCAGAACCTGAAGAAATGCCAGAAGTGCCAATTAAAGAAATTAACCCTCTCAGACCAATGTCACCATATGCAGTTTCTAAAGTATACGGTGATTATTTAATGAGAAACTATTACCACTCCTATGGTCTGGACACCGTGGTGTCAAGGGCATTCAATCACGAAGGAGCTGGAAGAGGAATTATGTTCGTAACCTCAGTGGTTACCAATCAGATCATGAAACTGAAAGCAGGTGAAACCGACCGTATTGTTATTGGAAACCTCAATTCTTTACGTGACTGGTCCCATGTTAAAGATATAGTTCAGGGATACCTTTTACTGGCTGAAAAAGGACAATCAGGAGAAGTTTACAACCAGGGATCAATGAGAACCAACTCCGTCCTCAGTTACATATTGATGGGACTGGAAGAAGCTGGATGGAACGTGAATAACATCGAAACCCTCAAAGGAGATAAAAAGATCCAGGACCCCAATGAAATGGACAACAGTTCTATCTTCGGAATCAAATTCCCCAAAACTAAAATTGACCAGTTAATACTGGAAGGACATCTGGAATACACCCTGGAAGATAAAGGTATACAGGTTAACACTGATAAAGGCCCAGTTACCATTGAATTCAACCCAGACCGCTTCCGACCAGCTGAAGTTCCTATCTTACTGGCTGACACTAAAAAGATACAGGGAATTGGTGGTAAAATTGATTATACTCTCAATGACATCCTGAAAGATCAACTCAACTATTTCCTGAAAAAAGAGAATAGAAGTGCTTAAATTCTTTTTTCTCTTTTTTTCTATTTTAAATTTTCTGTAAATTAGATTATTCCCATTAAATCAATTTAAACTCTCTCTCTCTCTCTCTCTAATTTATTTTTATTCTATTCCTGAATTCTTGAATCTAGTATCTTGCTCTTTTTAAGAATTACCTTCAGTAAAACTCCAATTCTTCTATTTAAAAAACCATATTCGTAATTTAATTAGAACTATCTAAAACTATATAGAACTAACTAGAACTAACTAGAACTAACTAGAACTAACTAGAACTAACTAGAACTAACTAGAACTAACTAGAACTAACTAGAACTAACTAGAACTAACTAGAACTAACTAGAACTAATTAAAATATCTGGGACTATCTAGAATTATATAAAATTGAAGGTAATTCCATCTAGAATAAACTGAAAATCTATAATCTAAAATAACTGAAAATCTATAAGAATAGAAGTAATTTTGTATCAATCAATTATCAATTACTTTTTTTTGAAGAATTTTTTTAAAAAATTAGAGCTCCATGAATTTAAAAGGGTGTTTTCCAATGAAAAATTAAAAAAATAGGAAATAAAAAAAGGGAATATGCAATTACTACAGTTAAATTACTTATAATTTAATGTAGATACGTCTCCAGTTCATTATTGAAGCTACTGTTAACCATATTAAAACAACCAGCAGCCCATAAGCAACAATACCTGCTGATGAACCTAGGACTTGCATGAAGTACATTGTGGTTACATCATAGAAACTGAGAGGTATTTCTCCAAAGTTGGTGAAAAAGTCCATGTGCATGGGTATAGTGCAGACAATGGATAATATGTAAATTATCAGTGCATTTAGGCCCATTGGAATTGCCCAGAATAACACATTGGGAAGTCGTTTAATATCCAGGTACCAGAACAGAATAGTTAAAAACAACGTGCCAATGCCTGCACAGACCAGTATAAAACTGGAAGTCCAGAGTTGTTTGTTAATGGGTAAAATCTGGGATAGAGCCAATCCCAGCAGGAGTGAAATAGCTCCTCCAGCTAATAGAATACCAATGGTTTTAAGGTTATGTTTTCTTAGCTGCAAAGTTCTCCCAACACATAATCCCAAAAGAACCAGAGCAGTGGCTGTGATTATACTCAGAATACCTTCTGGATCACCATTGGCATCAATAGTGTGGTTTACAGTTAAAACCTGGATATCGATCCAATCATCAATGTTATTGCCTTTTTCCAGTGTGCCTGCAGGTATTCCTGGAGCTCCAACTCCCAGGAGAATGAATCCATGTATCAGTAACAGAACACCAGCAACCAGAAGGATCCATCGAGGTTTAAAACGAGCCATTGGTGAAGCAAAGAGTGATGCAAGAGCAATAAGTTGCAGTACTCCAGGTATTCTCACCATACTAAAGTCAGAGGTGAACCAGTTAAGAGCAACACCAATTGTAAATAAAGCTCCCACTCTGAAAAGGAAATGACCCCAGAGGTCACGCTTAGAATTTTTAGATCGGGCGGCAAATGAGTAAGCCATTGATACCCCCACAATAAATAGGAACGATGGGAAAACAAGATCCGCAAATGTTAGGCCATTCCAGGTTGCGTGTTCAAATATTCCAGGAGTAAATTCAGAAAAGGCCATTGCATTTACAAATATCATAGCGGCAACCGCCAACCCCCGAAACACGTCCAGAGATATCACTCTTCTCTTTTTAACTGCATTAGTTTTCACAGTACTGTTAGTACTGTTTGTATTAACATTTTCACCCATTAAATCATCCCATACCTATTAAATGTCAAATTTTAGTGCTTTTCATAAAAAATCATATAAATGTATATTTTTTTCTGCGAATAATCACTATTTTTTCTGTGAATAATCATTCATTATGTCCATTACAGTAAAAAATAAAAAAATATGGAAAAAAATTAAAGTTCTGACTTGTATTCAGTTAAATGTGACGTTTACAGCCGTTAGCACCTGATCAGAATCTTCCTGTGAAACCATACCTAACTGTTCAGAATTAATACCAATTTCAGATTTGGAACCACTTCCAGAGCCAGAAATCTGTCCACTGGCAGTGATGCCTGGATTGTTTGTCACAAAAACACTGGTTATCCCTGAAGATATTTGTCCTACTAAGCTGTTGTTAGCCGAAGCTATTGAATCTGGGAATTTGAATACCCGGTAGGATAAATAATCCAGGAATTTATTAGTCTGAGGGTTTACCAGATCGACACTGACCATCATGTACTTAGTTCCATTGAAAACACCCCGAGGTAAGGTGATCACAATGATATTATTTTTAGTGGTCACTGTGGGCTGCTGAGTGGAGTTGATACTGTTTTTTGCAAGTACCTGATATTCAGCTTTTCCATTTTTAGCCAGTATATCAATCCGTTTAAAGTCAGTTCCATTGAACAATCGAAGGTGGAAATTATAAGCCAATCCCTGTTTTACTGATTGTGACTGAGAGAATAAATAAACATTATTATCATCATAAGCCACTCCAGCATCAGTTAAATCATCCCCAGTCTCCAGTACTCCAGTTTTATCGTCATTTTTAACATCCTGATAGTAACTGGATGGTAAATTGGTGAATATGGAATTAGCATCTGATACCTTCTGGATATCGATCAGGTGATACGATGCAAATATTTCATCGGTCCTTACAAATGACATTAAAAGATCTCTGAGTGCAGTTACCTGTGATGCGTGAGCTTTTATGGCTTTTTCTTTTGCAGACTCTTCAGTAGCATTTAATGAGGTTATATACCAGTCCGCGTCCAGTATTGATAGTTCATCTGGGAAGTAGAGTGTTCTGCTGGGCTGGTAATTCAATGGATTGGGCCACGAAGTGCCCTTATGAACCAGGTATGTATAACTTTTACCAGTATAGTTGGTAACTAAAGCAGAATACCTTACAAAAGCACTGGTAGCAAAGTGATCTGGGTGGTCATCCCCATCATCAGGATAGTAAATGATGGTGGGCTTATAATCTTTCATGATCTGTTCCATATTTTTCACCACATTAGCACCGGTGTAGGGTGCATTCTTTTCATAGGTGAAGTTATAAGGAGAATGATCGTACTGATTTGAACCAGATGTCCTCTTGTACGGTGTATCCCAGTTTGTTTCCAGCAGATTCTTCAATGAACCATCAGGATACCCCAGGAAGATCAGGTTATTTGGATTCATACCAAGAGCTTTTACTGCATTGATAGCTTCGGTATGGCGCAAGTCACCAATTGTGCCCTTATAACCAGTATTATTGGTGGCTTTAAGATAAGCCTGGAATTCTTCCGGTTTCAGGGCATCACCAGTGGTCACCATTACTACTTCCACCGAAGCATTCTTTTCCAGTGCTTTTTTGATTATTCCACCAGTACCTAAAGACTCATCATCAGGATGAGGTGATACAATTAGAACTCGATCCGATGAACTTATCTCCGGCATTGTACTGTACTGTGCTTGTTCAGAATAAATCGTGTACATATAAAATAAAGCACCTATACCAAGTATTGAAACTATTATTAATATTACAATCCCTTTAGTTAATTTGAATTTGGAATCATTATTATCCTGCATATAATAAATACCTCCCCTAATATTAAAAATACATTAAATTCACAGACTATAAATAAATTTATATAACTTTATGTGAATTGAGGGAAGGGAAAAGTAATTGTTAAAATATGTAAAAATACCTTTTTTAATGGATTCAAACTTAGAATGATTGGTTTTAGCAAGGAAAAGCATATTATTCCTGATCTATAAATAAGTGATATTTTCATTGATAATTAATAATTAATTACGTTATAATTAATAATTAGATAGGATGCCAAATAGGTACCAGAATCACTTAAATCCTCGTAATGATTAGTATATTATTTTTATTCCACCTTATGAATCATTTCTGTGAACAATCCATTACATTCAAACTATGAGAAAAATTTAATATACTTACAAGTTGAAGATAAACTAAAGGAACTTATAACAGTTTCATTGATTTATTAACAATTAAAAAAGATTAAAGTATTCTTAATAAGTTAATTGAAATAATGTTATCCAGTTATACAGATTAATAATTTGGTGTTTAACCCCAAATTGTGCTTATCCTGTGATTAAGATTAATAACTTTAAGATAATACTCACGTAAAAACATTTATATACATAAAGGAGACCACCTATTTATCATGATTATTCATGCTAATGTGTTCAGTTATATTATTGCCCTGGCTGCAGCATTGATACTTAGCCTTGTTTTAAGGCTCCCCTTACTCCCAGAAAGACCTATGAGGCAATCCTGGACCATCAGTGCCGTATTCCCAACTGCAATATTGGCTATTGGCTTTTATGCCATGGTTTACGAATTAGGTTATCAGGGTTATATTGTGGCATTAATCACCGGGATCATCACTGCGTTATTTGCCAAATTTATTTTAGAAAAAGTAGTACCCGTACCTGAATCTGAAAACCAGGAGGAAGGGTCCCATGAATGAAATTTTAGGAATTGTAATCGCCGCTGTTATCTCCTGGCTGAATTTTGTCCTGATAGATACCTGGATGGGACTTCCAGAAGGACCTGGAGTTAAGGGTGCCGATGTTATTGGTAGATCAATCAAGGAAAGAGGAGGGGATCTGGCAGGAGGATTTTTCCAGGGAAACATTGTCTGTTCACCTGATGCATCCGCCGGGACTTTACTGGCTGCAGTTGGCTGTTACGCCATAGGAACTCCAGAAGGAGGTTTAATAGCCGCAGTACTGGTCTACTTTGGTAACCGGTTATGTGCAGACCCAGGGTATGCCGGAACCACTGGCGCCCTCACCATCACGGTCATAATATTCTTAACCTCTTATATTGGTTTTAAACCAGAATACTTTATTGTGGGTATGGTCCTGGCTATTGTAACCATACAGGGATTATATCACCCTGGAGCATCACGTCTTTTAGGGAAAATAGCCGAGAAAATGGGGAGACATACCAAGTTAACCTAAGGTGCTAATCATGTTAATCGAAATATTGGGCATAATAGTAGTACTCATGGCACTGCGCACACTGGTAGCCCAGAACCGTTCAGAACGTTTACTTTACCTTAACGTTATTGGTTTCAGCATGTCTGCAATCATTGCCTTGTACATACAGACACCCTTCGGAGCAATAATAGCTATCGCATTCTTTATCACATCCACCCTAAGCTCCAATGCCATTGCTTACTCTCTGGGAAGGGTGAAAGAAGAGATCATGGTGAAATAAAATGTATCTTGACTTTATAAACTTAACCACTGTCTCAGCAGCACTCACCTTAATTGGAACTGCCGGGATCATAGTCCTTGCAAAACCACTGGATAAAGTGATCATGTTCGTGCTTCTTCAGGGTGGGTTTATCGGAATGATCGTTGCTGCCAAGTACCTGGACGTGGCCATGGCCGCAGCTATATTCGACCCCATCACCACTGTCATATTATTGATTGGAATCATTAAATTAAATGAAGTAAGAAAGAAAAATCGAGAATCCCAGGAGGAAGGGAACCTTGCTTGATATTTACATATGGTTCTATACTGGTGTGGCACTTACCATCCTTGGAGGTGTTGCTGCCGCCATAGGTCCCGGAGTTAAAGACCCCCTTGTTAGAACCTTGAACACAGAAATTGCCGCAGTTGGTGTTTCACTCATATTTTTAACCTATAACCACACAATTGCCCTTGTAACCTACATTGCAGCAAGTACCATAATTACCATGATCCTTTTGAGGGCTATAGTGAGGTTGGAAGAAGTGGGGGCTAAATTATGATTAGTATAGGTCGATTGTGGAATGCACTGGCCAATCCCAAGAGAATCCCACGATTATTCTCAGTGATACTTGGAGTTTTATTACTGGCCGGTTTTCTGGTACCCATGGGATTAAACGACAACCAACTGTACCCTAGACCAGCACCTCAATTACAAATCAATGAACAAGACCCATTAGCACCTTATGACCGTGGGGGATCACCATTAACAGAACCTGGAATTGTTAAATCACAGTACCCCCAGTTCTCAGCAAAATCTGGAATGGTAACAGGTTATTTATCCCCTATTGCAATTGGAGTTAGTAATACAACCCTCTATTTCGGTACATCGATATATTCATCCCCTGGTGGATTAATAGATGAAATATTATACTATTCAAGAGGATTCGACACAGTACTGGAGTCCAGCATACTCATGATGGCCTTTGTTATTGCATCATGGGTGGCACTAAATTTCACCATGAAAAGGAGGGAAGATGAATGAGTGCATCTGTACTGGTTCCAAGCGTTGTGTCCCCCATTGTGGTGTCACTTTACATTCCAGCAATATTTACAGGATTGTTAGTTGGAATAATAGGACTTTTAGCTATATCATACCAGAAAAACGATTTAAGCGCTCTGATTCTCACAGATATAGTGGGAATAGGAATGCTGATCATGGTGGCAGCAGTGGGAACTGACCTTGCTGAATCACTAATACTACCAGGATTGGTGGTTGATCTGGCTGAGATCCTGGCTATCTCTGAAATCTTAATGAGCAGGGAAATACGAAAACAAGGAAAAAATGTGGACATTATTCCATTACCCATGAAAATGGACATGGAAATCTTAACCACTGCCCCTGCCTTCTTGGCAATTATATTAATAGCATACGGAGCTTTCCTAAGTGGATTCACTGGAGGAGCAGTTGCTGGTGGAGGTATATTAATTTATGCACTGTCCCAAAGAATGAGGGGAGTTCCTGCAGACATATGGGAAGGTGTTGCCGGGGTTTCAGGTATTGCATGGTGCCTGTGGCTGGTGGGATTTGTGATATTCTTTGTATTCCCTCAGTTCTGGCTTCTGGCATTGTTCCTGGCAGCCTTCGGTGTGTTTATTAAAGTAACATTTAAAATGGGCCTTATAGGAGTTATGGGCCGTGAAGAATTCAAAAAGGAGTAGTAGGAGATAAATAAAATGGATATTATTATACTGGGCCAACAATTACTGGGATACATCCCACTGGGAGATATCGTCCTTTACATGGCTCCCCTCAATCTGTTCATGTTCGCCGGTGCACTGGCCTTCACTACTCTCATTGCCATCAGTAAAACTGAAACCCAGGTTGAAGCGGAATTCGGGACCCTTAAGGATAAGGGAGTGACTGTTGATAAAAAGGAATTTAAAATTCGCAGATTCCTGGCCATAGTATGCGGACTGGCCACTGCCGGTGCAATGATCACTGGAGACGTATTCGATTTCACCCTGTTTGTCTGTTTGATAGGTATCGTTAACATCGGAATAGTAGCCGCTGTAAAACAGGTGGATGTTTTAGATGCTGCATTTCAGTATGGTTTGGTGGCCATGATTGCCACTTTACCCCTTTTTGGGGGAGCAGCATTGATCCTGGCAGCAACCGGTACCATCAGTTTACTGGAAATTGTGAATATACCCACCACTGCCATGATGGTGTTTGGTTCTCTCCTACTGTTTTTGGGAGTGGCTGGTGAAACCGGTGTGGCACCATTCTATGCCACCAAAGCAGAGATGTTCCGTACTCCGGGTTCCCCATTTTTGCTTATAATTCACTTAAGCTCGTTACTGGTAATTGTTCGAGTAATTGAAATACTCCTAATCATTAACAAACCATTTTAAAAGTGACATGTTCAAAAATATAATAAATATGAGGTTAAACTCATCTGAAAAATCGAACCGGTGAAATAATGGACAAACTGAAGGTAACAAGTTCTTTAATATTTATAATCTCGGTGGCAGGAATAATCTATGCACTCCTGTTCAATCCACCCAGCTGGGTGGTTTATGGAATTTCCATTATATTCATACCTGCAGGGATACTATCCTTTGGACTCTTGGTAATGGCCAGGGGCCCCAAGGATGATGATGAAGACAAGACCCGGGAACCATTTATAGGATATTAATCCATTTATAGCAAAATTAAACCATATCAATACCATTTATAGAATATAAAACCGCATAACAGGTAATCAAAATATTAGGACTAACTAATCGGTGATCATATTGAACTTAATGGCAAACATTCTGTTAAACGTTCTCATCGCATTTCTGGTGGGAAGTGTCCTTTTCGGACTGCAGAGGAAGATAATGGCCAGGATACAGATGAGGCCCGGACCACCCATCATCCAGCACCTCTTACACACCTTAAAATTCTTCATTAAAGAATCATCATTCCCCCAAACAGCGGCAATGCCTTTCTATATAGCCATAACAGCCATGTTATGTGTTATATGGGTGGCAGCAGTTATAGTAGGTCCGGTAACTGAAGGGTCACTTCTATTAATATTTGCCATCTACGCCATCCACAAGATCGTGGAACACAATGCAGGATCCTCATCAGGGTCCCCCTATGGTAAACTAAGCTGTGTTAGGGCAGTTTTCTCAGCAGCAGCCGAGGTACCACTGTTTGCAGTTATAATTATAATCTACTTTAAAACGGGTACCATGACTATAAGTAACATTGCTGCTTTCCAGGCAGTTAACGGCCCGTTATTATACAGCATACCCTTGGCAGCAGCCATGTTCTTCGTGTTGATATTATCAAAGGCACCTTACTCTCCCTTCGCCATAACTAAGGGTAAAGATATCATTTCAGGATACGAAACAGAGCACTTTGGACTGCTACGTGGTTACCTGATGATGTCAGAGTCAATAGCATGGTACATGCTTTTATGGGTGTTCTTAACAGTATTCATTGGTGGATTAAGTCCACTGTGGTACCTGGTGGGCATGGTCCTCATGTCTGCAATTGTGGCCCTTATAAATGCCACTACCCCTATCTTAAACCCCAATCATTCCATAATGATGCAGGTTTCCTTTGCAATAATTGGAATCATAGGTTCCTTTGCGCTACTACTATACTAAGAGCGCTTCCACTATACCTAAGAGGAGATTATAGTACTAATAAAGATTAAAATACTAATAGAACATCATACCTAATAAAAAAACATTTCTACTACATCTGACAGGAGAAACAAAAAAATGGAAATGCAAGAAAAAGACACACTGTTCCTCATGACCCTGGCTGCCTTTGGTGCTGTTTTAGCCAGTGCATTAGCCACATTTATACAGTGGATTGTAGTTTTACCACTCACCATAGCAGTTTTTCTCTTAATGATTCTCACCTACTTACTTCACCGAAAAGGAGCAGTTCACTTTTCAGAGAATGCTGAAAAATGGGCCATGATCCTAACTCTCCTGGTGTTCATAGCCGCCTTCATATACCTTTACCGCCCTGTTTAAATGGTGATTAAATGAATGAAACAATTTACCTACTTTACATACTTTCCTTTGTACTGGGATCCCTGCTGGGACTGGTTGCAAGTTATCGGAAATACAAAGCACCCTATGCCATTGGAAAGCTTGATGCCCTGGCCGTGGTACTGGCTATAATCGGCTGGACATTAACACTTAACAGCGTTTTAATAACATTCATACCAGAATACATAACCATAACCATTGGTGTGTTCCTCCTGGCAATGGTGCTGGGAATGAGACCCGGTTATGGGCGTAACGAGACATTTATCGGCATAATAGTTGCCGGAATCATTTGGATTATGAGGACGGTGATCCTTTGAGCAAAGAGGATACAGGAAAAACTGGTGACATATCCACTATGGATGAGGATGATGTGCTGCGTATCATGAAGATGCGAATCGTTGAAAGTTACCGCTGGAAACTGGATATAGTTGAACCAATATCCAAGGAACTGGGAATTTCAGAAGATGAACTGGAAGAAATATTAATCCGACGGTTGGATATGGCCAGTTTAGAGGCATTACACCCGCGCTATGAATCATCAAAGCATCACTGTATAAAAGAAAAACTGCACGCTGATCTGAGATTATGCTGGTTATCCGATGCAATGAATATATTATCTGAAGAAGAAACTGAAGAAATTAAGAATAAAATTACTGCTGAAATATTAACTGAAGGTAAATCTTACCAGGAAGCCCTAGAAGACGGTAGGAAAGATTTACTGGAATATCTAATGAGATAAGTCGAGGTAAATCAATGTTAGATGCCCTTAAAGATGTTGTAAGGAAAAGTTCAATTCACGTATGCCTTATTAACACTGGAGGATGTAACGGCTGTGACATCGAAGTGGTGGCACTCTTATCACCCCGCTACGATTTAGAACAGTACGGTATCTACGTCCACAATAACCCCAGGGAAGCAGATGTAATACTGGTAACCGGGGCCGTGTCAGAACAGTGGAAAAAGAACCTGCAAAGAATTTATGCTAAAGCCCCAGAACCCAAGGTAGTGGTGGCCATAGGAAACTGCCCCCTAACAGGGGATGTTTTTAACCAGGAAGGATGCAAAATATACGCCCCAGTATCCGATTTCATACCAGTGGATGCTGAAATACCCGGATGCCCACCCAGACCCTCTGAAATTTTAGCCGCCATTCTAGCAGTAGGCCCGGATGCCATAGCAGCCAAAGGGAGGCAAAAACAATGATACTTCCAATCGGACCCATACACCCCGCACTTAAAGAACCAGTACGCCTCAAACTCAAAACAAGGGGAGAAAAGGTTATAAGTGCCGAAATTGATTACGGTTACGTTCATAGAGGAATAGAAAAGGTAATGGAAGGTAAAACCTGGCAGAAAGGAATATTTCTCTCAGAACGGGTTTGCGGAATCTGCTCCTACATTCACACCCAGACCTTTGCTGAAACCTTTGAAAAGATAGCAGGAGAACGTGCACCACTACGGGCCCAGTACCTGCGGGTTTTAACCAATGAACTGGACCGGATCCAGAGCCACCTTCTGGCCAACTCAACCTACTTCAAAGCTGTTGAACACGAAACCCTGTTCATGTACATGCTCTACCTAAGAGAACCAGTGATGGATGCCATAGAACTTTTAACCGGTAACCGGGTGAACATGGGCTGGAATGTAGTTGGTGGGGTTAAAATGGATGCCAAAGAAACCCACCTCAACCAGATAAAAGAGATCATCACCAACCTGGAATCAGAATACGATAGATACGTGTCAATATATGAGGAAGGGCCACTTTTAAGTCTCAGGTGTAAAGATGTGGGGAAAATGAGCCGTGATGATGCCATAACTGGTCGTGCAGTTGGACCCATTGGAAGGGCTTCAGGATTAAAACATGACCTCCGGGAAGATCATCACACCTACCAGGACCACTTTGACTGGAAGGTTATCTGGAGAAAAGAGGGGGATAACGATGCCCGAAACATGAACCGTTTTGATGAAGTTCGAGAGTCTATTAAACTCATCAAACAGGTTATTGACAATATTCCCGAGGGAGATGTGCGTAAAAAGATTAACATCCCCGCAGGATATGCAGAGTGGAGGAATGAAGCTCCACGTGGTGAAGTCACTTACATGATTGAAACCAATGGTAATCTTATAAACAATATCTCAATTAGAACTCCCAGTATCATGAACATCGATGTTTGTGCCCGGTACATGTTGAATGACGTGGCCACAGTGGCTGATGCAGTTGCCACCTATGCCAGTGTAGACCCCTGTGTTGCCTGCACTGAAAGAGTAGTGATCACAGATGAAAGTGGAAAAAAGAAGGAGTTTGATGGGCTTCACACTGTTAAATATCTCAAATAACAATTTAAGTAATCAAATGAGTTTATAACGGATAATATAAATTTATAACAGATAATGAATCTTTAAACAGTTGATGAATCATGTCATCGGTAATCTGGTATATTTACGAGTTCGCCCGAAAATCCTGGGCTGAAAATTTTGCAGTAGCCAAGACCAACCCTGAAATTGTGGAAACACCAGATCGTTTCCGGGATTTCCCCCAGGTCTTTCCAGAAAACTGCATAGCCTGCGGTGCATGCACTGCAGCATGTCCTGCCCCTCAAGCCATTAAACTCGTGAGGAGTGAGGACACTGCAGATGAGGAAGGGCAAACTTATCCCGTGATTAACAACCGTGGGTGTATACGCTGCGGATTCTGTGCGGAAGTCTGTCCCACTGACCCAAAAACAATTACCTGCGGAGAAAACCATCTCATCAGAGAAGAATTTACCATCCTTCCTTCTGAAATAATGTACGTAATCGATGATTACCTCTGCATTCGCTGCAAAAAATGTATGAATTCCTGCCCAGTCTACGGGGCCATTTACGAAGAGAACAACAAGATCCTCATTGATAAATCAGTGTGCATCAGTTGTGGAGAATGCTTGAAAAACTGCCCGGTGAAGGGTGCAGTTAAAGGTATTTACGTCTCCAATGTCCAGGAACAGAAGAAGATCATCAATTTAATTGTTAACACTTTAGAAGAATACATTGATGGTCAAAGAGATAAAATAACCCCTTTAAAAGATACCGAAGTTTATAAAATGGATTATCCCATCAAAGAACTGGTTGAAAGTGCCCGATCCATAGTAAAAAATGATGCCCTTATCCTGGACACATTCCATAAAATTACCGATCGATTGAATATGCGTATCGTTACCTGGGATGAAGGAAAATGTAAAAAATGCCAGTTATGTGTTGACGAATGCCCATCAGGTGCCATAAGTTACGATAAAGAGGAAAATGTGATTAAACGTGACACCAATAAGTGTCTGCGTTGCAGTACCTGTTACCAGACCTGTCCCTTTGGAGTGGCAGGATTCTTTGTAGCCAGGTTCTTGCTGGACCCACCATCCCTGGAAGAAGGTGTCATCCACATCACAATTAAGGCAGCACCGTTACCGGTAGGAGCTGATTAAAAATGCCCACAGCAACCGATGAAACTGGAAAATCGGATAAACCTAAAAAGATTTACAAACCACTTCGTGACGTGGAAGTGGAATACAACATTGATCATCATAAGTGCACCATATGCACTGAAAGGCCCTGTATTAATGCCTGTCCTGTGGATGCAGTTAGTGAAGATCCCACAGACAAACACATTGAAATTGATGATAAATGTTTAGGATGTGTTCTGTGTAGAAATGTCTGCCCCTACGATGCTATACATATGGAAACAACCCTCGATGAACCTCGTAGAGAAAATGTTCCCAACATAAACACCAAACTATGCAGGCAGTGCGGAGCATGCGTGGACGCCTGCCGAATGGGTGCCATTCACCTTGTTTCTACTGGCACAGAGGAAGCACACAGTGTAATTGATGAAGATAAATGTGTGCGTTGTGGCTACTGTTCCCGGGTTTGTCCCACTGAAGCCATAAAATACGGGGAGATCCTGCCCCGCTCAGTGGTAGGTGGAAAGGCCATTGTGGTAAACCAGAAAAAATGTATTGGCTGCATGACCTGTACCCGTGTATGTCCTTCCAGAGGCGCCATTAATGTTGGTAAAATGAATAAACTACCCTATATCAACCCATCTTACTGTGCACGATGTGAAGAATGTATGAATGTCTGCCCATCAACTGCAATACGTTATTCTTCCCGTAAAAGGGCATATGAAGGGTACCAGAAAATAAAAACCATGGAAATTGTTTCCGAGTTAATGGAAAAAGAAAGTGAAAAATTAGCCCGTGAAACAGTTAAAATAGATTCTATCCTGAATAAAGTCACCCGTGAAGTAAGTTATAGTCATAAAGAAGATGAATTCACCCAGGATGTCACTGACCTGGTAACTGACCAGATCAAAGCACTGGTTGGAGGAGATCTTGAAATTGAAGATCTTAAAGAAATAATACATGCCACCAACCCCCACCGGGAGATAATGGTGGATGAAGATACTTGTATTGGTTGTAGTGCCTGTATAAAAGAGTGTCCAGTGGAGTGTATAGAACTGGAAATGCCTTCACCAGTACATATTAAAGAGGACTGCGTTTACTGCGGTAAATGCGTTGGAACGTGCCCATTTAATTCTATTTCACTTAAAGAAGAATCTTTCCAGGTTGAAGACGGCCGTGTTCTATTTAAAAGGCGTAACATTACCGGCCCATCTTCAGGGGAAGTTCTCATTGACAACGATGCCTGTCAAAAATGTGGAGTCTGTGTCAACAAATGCCCGGTTGATGCCATGACCCTGGAAAATGATCAGGTCACAGTTAGTGAAGATAAATGTATTCTATGCGGAGAATGCCAGGCCATTTGCCCCACCAGAGCCATTAAACTGGATCATACAGATAAAGATTAGTTTTAAAAAAATCTTGTCTATATTTTTTGAAGACTTCATTTATTTTCTTATGGGTTAATTCATAAATAATAAGTTAAATCTTAAAATAGGTTAACTCCTAGTTAATCCCTAAAACATTAACTGAAATAGGTTAATCCTAAAATAAGTTAATCCTAAGTGAATCAACAAATAAAACTCCATGAATAAAAAAATTAACTTAGTAAAATTTATAGACTAATCTAACTCATAAGACCAATCTAAATCAATCATTAAAAAATCTCTTTAAAAAAGTTAATCTTTAAAAATGATCCTACCCTATCTTTTAATAAAATATCTTTTAATAAACTAATTTAAACATGTGAATATTTTAAACATTCACATAATCTAAAAACCATGTATTCAATTTTAATCGTCCACAGGAGGATGTAGATTGTTAGGTAAAAAATTCTTTGTTTCTGATTGTGAAGGACCCATCACAGTTAATGACAATGCCTTTGAAATGGCAGGTCATTTCATTGAAGATGGGGAAAAGTTCTTCCAGATATTAAGTCATTACGATGATATTCTGGTAGATGAGATAAAAAGACCAGGTTATAATGCAGGAAGCACTTTAAAACTAATTTTACCATTTTTAAAAGCATATGGTGCTACTAATCTTAATATGATGGAGTTTTCATCACGAAATGTTCTTCTGATACCTGGAGCCAGGGCCACCCTGGGATTGCTTCAATTTATCATGCCCTCATACATTGTCAGCACCAGCTACGAGCATTACATCCGGGCACTATGTGATTTAACCAACTTTTCCTTTAACCGGTGTTACTGTACCCAGCTGGATCTGGACAACCACCCCTTAAGTGATGAAGATAGGAATAAACTAAAAGAATTCCGATTATCAATTCTTTCGAACCCTGAATTTGATAACCTGGAACGCATATTCTGTGAAGAAATTCCAGGCATGGAAATTGGTTCACTCTTAACTGAAGTCAAACCGGTGGGTGGTGAAGCCAAAAAAGAAGCAGTTCTGGATATTATGGCCCAAAAAGATTACCAGGCATGTGACCTGATGTATGTAGGAGATAGTATAACCGATGTAGAACCGCTCCAATATGCCCGGGATAATGGTGGAATCGCAGTATCATTTAATGGGAATGAATTCGCACTTGATAATGCATCGCTTGCTGTTATATCAGACAATACTACAATAACATCTATACTTGCCGATCTGTTCAATAGATATGACAGGGATATGGTTCTGGAATTTGCATCCTCCTTCAAAAAAGATCCTGAAAAAGCAGTGCAAGATCATCCAGTTAACCCCCAGCTTGCATTTAAACTTGCTGAGACCAACACACGACTGGAATTAATCACCCCAGACAATTTGGAAGAGCTTAAAGAAGATAGCTGTAAGTTCCGCAAAGAGGTTAGAGGAGAATCAATTGGAGGACTGGGTTAATGACCACTGGAAAAGGGAAAGGAGATTTACCTGGAAATGCGGGAAAATATCCAGTAAGGATAGGTAAAATTGAAGATACATATGCCGAGGCCTTCAATGGTATCTGCTGCAGGGTTATTGTCACTGCCGATGATGATCTGACCCTCCAGAGAGCTGCCTACGATGCTACCAGCACCCCTGGAACCGTGATTGGTAGGGTGGAAGGAGGAGTTGAGGGATGGTTAAATGAAGATCAGACCCCGGACCATAGAAAAGGAGCAATACTCCAGTTCTGGTACAACACCACGGATATTGAAAAGTTTCAGGTGGAATTATCCTACCGTATAAGGCAGGACATCCTGGTAAAACCATTCACCTCTGTATTTGATGCATCTATAAACCCCTCGGGCTATATTGACACCATGAAATATGTTGGTCACTGTGGTGATGGATACGAGTGGGAAGAAGAAATATACGGTAGGCACATGATTGTGGTACCCATAGCCATACCCGACTTTCTCATTGAACGCAAGTTAGGGTACACCGAAGGAATTATGGGCGCGAACTTCTGGTACTACTCCCGGAGTAAAGAAGCAGTACTTGAGGGAGGTAGAGCTGCCCTGAAGGCAATTGAAAGTATTGAAGGTGTGATCACTCCTTTTGATATCTGTTCTGCAGCTTCAAAGCCTGAAACCAACTACCCCTGGATTGGGCCCACCACCAATCACCCTTATTGCCCAACATTGCAGAACATATTGGGAGGAGAATCCCAGGTGCCGGAGGGTGTTAATTACATTCCAGAAATAGTATTAAACGGTTTAAACCTTGAAAGTCTGAAAAAAGCCATGAAAATAGGAATCGAAGTCCTGCTGGATTATGATGACGTCATGGGGATATCCGCTGGTAATTACGATGGGAAACTGGGAGACCACCAGATACATTTGAAGGAGTTATTCCCTTAAAACTTAAAAAAATCTCGTAAAAATAATTTTACCGTTGGTTAAAACATTTTACCATTGATTAAAAATAAGATTAAACTAAGTAAAATTAGATTAGGTAAAAATTAACATAAAAATAGAATATAAAAATTTAAATAGATATTAAAATTGACAATTGGATGTGATGTTATTTCCATTATACTGGATGCAGTGGGATTTGGAGCACTGAACCTGGACAAACTATACCGGGTTAATAAGATAGCTGGAGAAGATGAAGAAGCATATATTACAAACGTTCATGAAAGCTGCGGGGGCTCAGCAGCCAATACCATAATAGGACTGGCCAGACTTGGACTTTCAACTGGTTTTTTAGGCAAAGTGGCCCGGGACAGACCAGGGCAGTTACTCCTGGAAAACCTTGAAAATGAAGGCGTTGATACTGGGGGAGTTATAAAAAAATCCAATGGCCGCAGTGGAACTGTCCAGGGATTCGTGGACCTTGAAGGTCAACGAGCTTTATATGTTGATCCCGGAGTAAACGATGACATCCAATCAAAGGAGATCAACCTGGAATACATATCCAATACTCGACTCATTCACCTCACCTCATTCGTAGGCAAATCAATCCAGGTTCAAAAAGAGTTTTTAGAATCAATTCCAGATAGTGTAACCGTCAGCATGGACCCCGGGATGATTTACGCAGAAAAAGGCATTAAAACATTGGAGAAGTTACTGGAGCGAACTGATATTTTACTTTTAAACCAGAAAGAACTGGAAATACTAATGCCACACCAGGAAAAAGAAGAGGAGAAAATGAAAGCCCTTCTTGATTTTGGACTGGAAATACTGGTAGTTAAACAGGGACAAAATGGGTGTACGGTTACTGATGGTGATGAACTCTATGGTTTGGATGCATTCAATGTAAATTGTCAGGACACCACCGGTGCCGGAGATGCATTTAACACCGGATTCCTCTACGGATATTTAACTGGTAAAAGTATCAAAAGATCAGCCAACATGGGCAACTACGTGGCATCATACTGTGTGAAGATGCCCGGTGCCATCAGCGGACTTCCATTCTTATCACAGATAATATCCAAGTATCCTGATAAAATGCATTGATGAATTAAGATAAAATATACAATTATGACAATGGCACAATTATGACAATGCAGATTAAAAATAATCACCAAGGTGAACTGATATTTAGAAGAAATAGTATCTTTAAAAAATTAGATATAACTTAAATTAGATGTTATCATAATACTATAAATCAGGGAAGGAAATAAACTAACCAGTAGTATAATACCCACAGTTAGTGAATTATATGACGGTGTTAAGATGGATGTAACATTCAAAAAGAAAAAAGAGGTACTGGAGGGAGAGGTAGCCCTTAAATCCAGGGACATGGAAGATAGTCATGAAGGGTTTAAAGGAGAAATCGAGGACTGTGCCTTTGAAGATGAATTCATAACTATCTCCCCAGAGTGTGTCCGGTGCAATTTGTGTGTGGAAGAATGTCCAGTTAATGCTATCAGCGACGCCACATTCTCACGACCAGCAAAGATCCTAGATGGCTGTGTGAAATGTGAAATCTGCGCCCAGACCTGCCCTGTGAAATGTATACATGTCATTGAAAGCACATCAACTGTCCAGGATGATGTTAAATTTCATCTAAAGGATGTTAAGGTGCCCCATCGTAAACTGCGCATGGAATCAATTGAGGTAGATCCAGATAAATGTGATTCATGTTCTACCTGTGTTAGATTCTGCCCCACTGAAGCCATAACTGTTAGTGAGGGAGAAACTGCCCAGATTGACCAGGAAGCATGTGTAGGTTGCGGTGCCTGTGCTAATGTCTGCCCCCAAGGGTCCATTAATCTTGTAAGAGAACTAGGGCCTGTGATAAAAACAAAAGAACTCCTGGTGGACGAGGACACCTGCGTCCAGTGCCAGGTCTGTGAGGAAAACTGTCCAGTAAATGCCATTAAACTTAATGGCGACCGGGTAGTTTTGGACCATGAAAAATGTATTTTATGTGAAGTTTGTTCTACAAAATGCCCGGTAGGGGCTTTAAAACTGGAGATGGTTTAAGTGAAAGTTAATGAAATGATGGACAAGGATTTTATTGTAGTATCCCCTGACGATGACCTGGTAGAAGTATCCATTTTAATGGAGAAAAAATTAAGATTCACCACACCAGTGGTTGATGATAAAAAAAGACTGGTTGGGTGGATCACTTCCCTGGATGTGACCAGAGGTTTCAGGGAAGGTAAAAAAAAGGTTAAAGACGTGATGTACGCCAAAGAGGACATTGTCCATGTGCATGATGATGACCCTGCACGTTTAGCTGTTCTGGAAGCAGGAGAGTATAAAGTGTTTAACATACCTGTGATAAGTGATGATGATGTTGTTGTAGGTGTGGTACGAACTTTTGATATCGTAAAAACCCTTTCCAGTCTCTATGAGATTAAAGTTTCCAAGATCTTCGAAGCCATGGCAGAAGAACTTAAAGGAGTTACCTGGGATGAACTCATGGAAGCATCAGCCATTGTCACCCGCCGCAGAACCGGTAAACGAGTCACTGCCAATGATTACGAGAAAAGAATCAAAAACTCCACCTTTGGTGAAGCTATCTGGGCCACTGGAGGATTGGAAAAATTCTTCGTTGGTTTGATAGCCATTGGAGAACTGGTTATAGCCAGGAAAGTGGCTAAAGCCCGGAAATAATATATTAAGTCCACCCTAATTCTTTTTCTTACTTTTTTTAATTTTCGGAAGAGGGATCTTTTCAAAAAGCATAAATGATTTTATTTTTTTAAAATGATTAAATTTTTTTAAACGATTGAAGGAGTTTTTTTTAAATGATTGAAGTTTCCAAATAAATGATGGTGGGAATGAAATGTTCAATACAAAAACTATTGAATTGAAGATTTATGGTGGTATAGCTACTGTTAACTGTTACCTTCTGAAGATCAACACCAGTTTTGTCTTAATTGATACTGGACCATCCAGTAAACGTACCAGTCTGGAAGAAGAACTGAAAAGTGCGGGTTGCAAGGAAGGGAATCTGAAACTTATCATAATCACCCATGGCGATTCGGATCACACTGGCAATGCAGCTTACCTTCGCCAGAAACACGGTTCTCTTATAGCCATGCATCCAGATGATGCAGGAATGACCCGGGAAGGTAACATGTCACACAATAGGGACGTTAACTTCTTGACCCGGATCATGTTTTCATTACCATTCATCCGTTTAAACAAATCAGACTGGTTTAAAGCAGATATTGATGTGGAGGATGGTTATGATCTTTCAAGTTACGGATTAAATGCAAAAATAATTCATATACCCGGCCATTCCAGGGGTTCAATTGGTATCCTGACTGGAGACAATGATCTATACTGCGGTGATCTTTTAACCAATACTAGTGAACCTGCCTTGAATTCTATTATGGATGATGAAACTGCAGCCCACTCCAGTGTTAAAAAATTGGAAAAAATAGAGGTAAATATGGTTTATCCTGGCCATGGTAGTCCATTTATCATGAGGGAATTCATAGTGAAAGAAAATGACTTAATTAACTAAATATATCCTGATAAGCACCCTGTTTCCCTTAATCAGTTTAGTTTTCACCTATTTTTCAAAAATAACACAGTATCCATTTTCAGTCTGATAAATGAATATTTTTTTATCCTGCACATGGTCAAACAGTACTCCTGCAATATCCACATAGAAAAACCATATCCCTGATTCTTCCTGAATAACATCCATCAACAGTTCAAGATATTCCTGAAGGCTGATAGAACTTAGTCTAGAAATGTCATCTGAGTTTTTACTTCTATTTACATGGTAATTGAGAGCTTCAAAAATTTCATCGGAGGATGGTTTGAGTTTTTTCCAGACATCAACACAGCGTATGGAAAATTTTAAATCATTATAACTGGTAATAAGGTTCAATTTAATTACCCCCATTTTAAGTTAATAATTTCTTTTAAATTCTCGGTAATTATAATCATAGGTCCCTTCACCGTAACTTATATAAGATATAACAATTGTTATATAACTATCGTTATGATAAGTGGTGTTAAACATTTCATTAAATGAAAAATGCATCCGAAAAATGGAATAAATAGCCTAAATCCAATTTTATTCAACTTAAATTTATCATTAGACAAAATATGCAACTTAACAGTTTAAAGGAGAAAAAATAATGAGATTTAATACCAAATCTATACATTCAGGCAGAAGACCTGATGAAGCAACCGGGGCAATATCAACCCCAATATGTCAAACCTCAACATTTGTGTTTGATGGATACCAGAAACCCAAAGAACATGACTACACCCGGACCAGCAACCCCACAAGAAACGTACTTGAAGATACAATAGCTGCCCTTGAAGGAGGTAACCAGGGTTTCGCATTTTCCAGTGGAATGTCTGCGGTTGCCAGCGCCATACACCTTTTAAGTGCAGGTGATCATGTAATAAGCTGTGATGATCTCTACGGAGGTTCACATCGACTGTTTGAACAGATAATGACCCGTTTCGGAATTGAATTTACCTTCATACGACTCAATGATGAAGAAAAAATCCAGGATGCAGTAAAACCCAACACCAAAATGATATGGGTGGAAACACCTTCCAATCCACTCCTGAATATAACTGACCTGGAACTGGTTTCCAAGATTGCTCGTGAAAACGAGCTACTCACTGTGGCGGATAACACCTTTGCCAGTCCTTACTTCCTGAAACCAATAGATTTTGGTATTGATCTGGTGGTTCATTCCACCACCAAGTATCTTAACGGTCACAGTGATGTGATTGGTGGGGCCATTGTAACCACCACCGATAAACTGGCTGAGGACATTCATTTCATCCTCAATGGAATGGGGACTAATGCCGCGCCATTTGATTCATGGCTGGTTCTGCGTGGTATAAAAACATTACCCCTCCGAATGGAAAGACACGCCAGTAATGCCATGGCCATAGCCGAGTACTTACAGGATCATCCTCAGGTTAAGGAGGTTTACTACCCGGGCCTACCAAGTCATCCTGGCCATGAAATAGCCAGAAAACAGATGACCGGATACGGGGGAGTGGTTTCATTTAAACTCAAGTCAGATGTTGGAACATTTCTCCATGGTTTGGAATTATTTTCTCTGGCTGAATCCCTGGGAGGAGCAGATTCCCTGGTGGAACACGCTGCCACAATGAGCCATGCCTCAATGACCCCCCAGGCAAGGGAATATGCGGGGATAACAGACGATCTCATACGCCTATCAGTGGGCCTGGAAGATGTTGATGATCTGATTGAAGATTTGGATAAAGGTTTTGCAGCAGGATAACTTTCATATTCTGATTCCATATCAATTGAAAATTAACTAAAAATGGATAAGAGGTGTTTAAAATGTGATTTGAATTAAAATAATCTCACAGTGAAAATAGAATAGTTCAAAAGGATTAGATTTAATTAAATTGACAGAACATGGTAAAATTCATTGCAAAAAATTATCAAATAATGTTAGTTTAAAATACGACCAAATAAAGTATTGGTCGGTGATTAAATGAAAGTAAATATCAAAGACGAACCAACAAAGGAACTGGAAATTGACTCATCTTCGGTTAAAGAGGTTCTCAAGGAGCTTGAAATTAACTCCATGGAGGTGGTGGTTAAAAAGGATGATACCATAATCCATGAAGACCAGCTCTTAACCAATGAAGATGAGATAACCGTGATTAAAGTAGTGTTCGGCGGTTAAAAAATAAAACTAACGGTTAAAAAATGAAAAAAATATAATATGGGGATGTAACATGCTAACCAGTAGCGAAATTAAACGATATGTTCGTCAAACAATGATTTTTGGCGAAGAAGGACAGGAAAAACTTAAAAATGCAAAGGTATTCATTGCAGGTGCAGGAGGACTGGGTTCCCCTATATCAGTGTATCTAGCAGTGGCCGGAGTGGGAAACATAACCATAGCCGACCACGACATTGTGGAATTAAGCAACCTCAACCGACAGATCTTACATGGGGATGCAGATATAAACCGGAAAAAAACAGAATCAGCTGAAGAAACACTTACCAACTTAAATGCAGATATAAAAGTGAACATCATATCTGAAACCATCACTGAGGATAATGTTTATGATCTAGTTGGTGACTCAGATCTGATAGTGGATGCCATGGACAACTTCGACACCCGTCACACCCTCAATAAAGCTGCATTCAAGTTGGATATTCCCTACTTCCACGGTGCAGTAAGTGGATTTGATGGTCAGGCCACCACCATCATACCCGGTAAAACTGCATGTCTAAATTGCATATTCCCTCAAAGCCCCCCTAAATCAGTTTTCCCAATTATAGGACTTACACCCGGATTAATTGGAGTGGTACAGGCTACTGAAGTAGTTAAATATATTACGGGGGAGGGTGAGCTTCTGGAAAATGAGATACTTCTGTGGGATGGTTTGAGGTCAGAGGTAGAAAAAGTTAAAACCAATAAAAGGCCAGATTGTGAAGTATGTGGGAAATAGGTCTTAAGACCTAACTATTAAATTTTTTAATTTTAAGGAGTTTAAAGATGCTGGAGAAATTAATAATAGTTCGTTACGGGGAAATTGGAGTTAAAAGCCCGAAGGTTAGAGGACGATTCGAGCGAAAGCTCATAGAAAATATTAAAACTGTTATCAAAGACAAGATAGAGATAAAACAGGGCAGGATCTTCATTTATCCCCAGGATCTGGATAAAACCCTCGAATCCCTCCAGAAAATTGTGGGTATAGTTTCATACAGCCCAGCGGCAGTCACCCATACTGATCATGACTCTATAAAGGAGTTGATCGACACTTACACCAGGGAACTGGTAGCCCGAGGGGCCTTTTCATCAGATGATTCATTTGCAGTTAAGTGTAGAAGGGTGGGCAAACATGACTTCTCCAGTCAGGAAATGGCAGCTTATGCGGGTTCAGTGGTGTATGGAGTAACCGAATCCAAAGTTGACCTTTCAAACCCCGATTTCAGATTATATGTAGAAGTAAGGGATGATAAAACCTATGTATTCCATGAGAAAATACAGGGACTGGGCGGCTTACCCATGGGAACACAGGGAAAAGTCATAGCACTCGTTTCTGGGGGCATAGACTCACCAGTTGCCACTTTTTTAATGATGAAGCGTGGTTGTAGTGTTACCATGGTGAACTTTAACAACCATCCATTCACATCTGGTTCCAACGAAAAAATCCTGAAAATGCACGAAAAATTGAAAGAATACTCTGCTGGTTCAAAACTGAAACTTTACCAGGTTGACTATGGAGAATATCTGCAAAAGTGTAAGGATGAAGCTCCAGAAAGGATGACCTGTGTACTGTGTAAGAGTGGAATGTACCAGATTGCCGAGAAGATCGCCCGTGAAGAAAACGCCCTGGCCATTGTCGATGGAAGCAGTATGGGTCAGGTTGCATCTCAAACCCTGCCCAATATCCTGGCAACACGTTACTCAACTTCCATGCCAGTTTTAAGTCCACTTATTGGGCTGGATAAGGTGGAGATTGAAAATATTGCAAAAAAGATCGGTACCTTTGATATATCCATACTCCCAGATAGTGGCTGTTTGGCTGCCCCCAGGCATCCTGAAACTAATGCAGAATTACCACTGGTGCTGGAGACACTTGAAAAAATTGATGCTGAGGATGAGTTTGATAAAGCCATTGCAGGTATTAAATTACTTAAAAAATGATTTATCTTGAATGGTTTTTAAAAATCATTCCTGCTGATTTTTACGATTTAATATTTTTTTACAATTTTCCAACTGATTAATCCTACTGAGTTATTCCAACTGAGTTATTAATTTCAAAACTGGGCGCAATTTTTATAAGTAACTATAGTTATATAACAATTGTTAAAGATGGTCTTGTTGAAGTTCCCACTTCCGCAGGGAGTTTAAAAGTGAAATTATAACTAGGAGGAAGAAAAATGGAAATATTTTCAAAAGTTTCAGAAAAGGATGTGACCAAGGCAATTGTATCAGAATTTGCAGAAGAATTCATTGATTACATAGAAAGTGATGTTATCATCATCGGTGCAGGGCCTAGTGGTTTGATAGCCGCACGTAGACTTGCCCAGCAAGGTGTTAAAACCCTGATAATTGAAAGTAACAACTACCTTGGAGGCGGGTTCTGGATTGGGGGTTACCTCATGAACAAATTAACTGTCAGAGAACCAGGAGAACAAATATTAGATGAAATAGGAGTTCCCTACAAAAAGGTTCAGGATGGTTTATTTGTTGCCGATGGTCCACATGCCTGTTCTAAACTTATTGCCAGTGCAATGGATGCCGGTGCCAAAGTGGTTAACATGACCAAATTCGATGACGTGGTTATTCGTGAAGGTAAAGTTGCCGGAGTGGTTATAAACTGGACTCCAGTTTCGGCACTGCCACGCGCAATTACCTGTGTTGACCCGGTTGCCATTGAATCTAAAATAGTCATTGACGCCACTGGACACGACGCTGTGGTTGTTAAATCCTTGGAAGAAAGAGGAATGGTTGACACGGAAGGTTTCCAGGGAATGTGGGTGGAAAAATCAGAAGACGCCATTGTGGAGAACACCAAAGAAGTCTACCCCGGTTTACTGGTTACCGGTATGGCTGTGGCCACCACTTTTGGAAGCCCCCGTATGGGACCCACCTTTGGGGGAATGCTCCTATCTGGTGAAAGAGTGGCTGAAGTAGCCATTGAAAAGCTCAAAGGCGGAGTAACAACAACCTCAACAGAAAAGGGTGAAGTTAAAGGATCCAAATAATTATTGATAAATATCAAAATATTTTTAAATGTTAAAAATGGGCCAGTGGATAGATAAATCCATAAACCATTTTTTAAAGGATAATTTATAATTTTTAAGGGATAATCTAATAGATTCGTTGAAATCTTAGTAATAAAGCTTTAATAACACAAGATTAAATCTTAAGGTCGATATATAAATCCTATTTAAGTGATCTTCATGATAAAATCTGCATCCAGTGAAAATGTGAAAAAGTTTGAGTACGGCGAGGTAATTGCAGTGTGCACCAGTCCCCTGAAGCAGACCCGAAAGATAAACGTTAAAGAGTGCCTGGTTAAAGAAAACCATGGCCTGGTGGGTGACGCACATAGCAGTTCCCAGACCCACCGGCAGGTAAGTCTTCTAGCCCAGGAAAGCATTGATAAAATGAAGGATATGGGACTGGATGTGCATCCAGGGGATTTTGCAGAGAATATTACCACCTCTGGGATAGAACTGGTCACAATTCCAATTGGTACCAGAATCCAGGTGGGGGATTGTATCATGGAAATCACCCAAATTGGTAAAGAATGCCACAACCGCTGCGCTATTTACCTGCAGGCAGGAGACTGTATAATGCCCAGGGAAGGTATCTTCGCCCGGGCTATCACTGGAGGAAAGGTTAAAACAGGAGATAAAGTTAGGATTCTTTAAAGTCAAGATTCTTGAATTTTTAATACCCTAATTTTCAATATATGGCATAAAGTTCAAATATATTGCAAATAAGATGAATAACTAAGTAATCCTATTTTATTTCTTATTTTCAACTCATTTATCTTTTTTAAAACATGTCCTGTTTAAGCAGATCTGGATTAAAATGTTTCATAGATAATATTAGTAAGGTAATTTAAATAAAAAATTTCACAAATAACATGAGATCACGGATAAATATCTAAATAAACTTAATAAACAATATATTTATTTGAAAACACGTTTATATCTAATATAAAACTAAATTTAAGATAAATAAATGAAATTTAAAACAAATATAGGAGAATTTAAGAATGTTACATGGAACTGAAGTACTGAAGAAAGGTTTCGCCAAGATGACCAAAGGCGGAGTTATTATGGATGTTGTTAACGCTGAACAAGCTGCCATTGCTGAAGAAGCAGGTGCAGTATCAGTTATGGCACTGGAAAAGGTCCCTGCAGATATCAGGGCTGCCGGTGGAGTGGCCAGGATGGCAGATCCGTCCAAGGTCCTGGAGATCATCGATGCCGTGAGCATACCAGTGATGGCCAAGGCCAGAATCGGTCACTTTGTGGAAGCACAGGTTCTGGAAACCCTGGGAGTGGACATGATCGATGAAAGTGAAGTCTTAACCCCAGCCGATGAAAAATACCACATAGACAAAAAACAGTTCACCATACCATTTGTATGCGGAGCCCGGAACCTGGGTGAAGCACTCCGGAGGATTGATGAGGGAGCAGCCATGATCAGGACCAAAGGAGAAGCGGGTACCGGTAACGTGGTTGAAGCTGTGAGGCATATGAGGGTGATTCAGGGAACCATCCGCGAACTTGCCAATAAAACCGAAGAAGAACTGTGGAGTGTTGCCCGGGAACTGGAAGCACCTCTCGAACTGGTTAAAGAAACACAAAAACAGGGAAGAGTACCAGTCGTCAACTTCGCAGCAGGTGGAATAGCCACCCCAGCCGATGCAGCCCTAATGATGCAGCTAGGGTCAGATGGAGTATTCGTGGGCAGTGGTATCTTCAAATCAGAAAAACCAGAACTAGTTGCCAACGCTATTGTAGAAGCCACTCACAATTTTAAAAACGCAGAAGTCATTGCAGAAGTCAGCCGGGACCTGGGAAGTGCCATGCCTGGACTGGAAATAAGCGAAATACCTGAAAATGAAAGGTTACAGGAAAGGGGTTGGTAAACACCCCATATACTTTCTTTTAAACTTCTGCAGTTCTTTAAACAATGTTTATTACAAAATAACAACACTTATTACAAAAAATAATTCTAATTCTAATTTAATTCTTTACATTAGTATGAAAGTTTAAAGGGAAATTTTAGGATGATATTCTTGTTTTTAAATATCCCCCGATCCATCCACAAACAGCCCCATTAACAACTCCTAATATAGTAAATGGAATTAAATAAAGAAACGAGCCAGCGAAGAGACTTCCTAAAAAGAATGCAATAGCACCGGTAATCACCGCATTTTTAGTTCCTACGATTTGGTCCCTGAAGAAATAACCCATTGCCACTAAGAGTATAAAAACTAACAGAGTGAAAACACCCTTCGTATAGGTTAATAGCATAGTTATTACCAGGGCTACAGGTATTACTAGGGCCCATCGAATGTTACGGAAATTGAGCTCATTTTTTATGGAATTTATAAGGCCTATGAGGCCAGCTTCTCTACCATACTGTGTATTACCATAATGGGCGTTGTTATAATTGGTGTTATAATTCTTATTCCAGTTATGAGTATTGCGAATGCGGTATCGGTAGTTATTCCAAAATTGAACAAAAGGAGTTTTTAAATTATACCAAAATTGAATCAAACGGTTTTTTAAATTGAAATTTCGTAGCGAAAAAACTGATTGCACCTTGTTTCGTATAATCTCACTTTTAGGACTTTTTTTTCGGGATTGAGACCTGTTTCCAACTGGGATCAACAATATCCAAATTTTCAACATACCTTAGTTTACCACCACAATCACAGGAATCAACAAAATCTTTTGCAGAATCACCTGATTGGAGTTTATAGTAGCTTTTACATTTACCACAGATTAAATAACCCATTTCATCACCAATAGCCAATAAAGACTATAACTCATTTTAAGACCCAATATTTCCTATTTAAAACTCAATATTCTTAATTTAAGACCTAATATCATTTATTAAAAGCCTAATATCCTATTTTTTAAAAATTGGTTAACCGGAATGTTAAAAGGTAAAATATGTTAGATATTGTTTAGATCTTGAGATCTACTGTTTTTAATATTTTTTAGGTATTTTAAGGGTTTAGCTATTTTCGTTAAAATGTTTAGTTAGATTGTTCCAGTTAGAGTGATCTAGTTAAATTGTTCTGGCATAAATATCTGTGCAATTATCAAAAAAGATGAATTAAAAAAACGAAAAAAATCCATCTTTTTACCTGAATCTCTTTTATGCAGGGTTTTCACGTTTTAAGAATAGTGATAGAATAAAAACCACTCCTAATACTACTGCAGCTATTAAATATGCAAAATCCACTCCAGATACCAGGGCCTGGACCTGTTGTGCGGCAGTTGGATTGGTCAGATTCTGAAGGTAACTGTTCTGTCCAAAGGACATGAAGCTTACAAATAGAGCAGAACCAATTGCACCACCCATCTGCTGTAGAGCAGTCATTATAGCTGAACCCGAAGCATAGTACTTGGGAGGGAGGGTTCCCAGGGTGTGTGTCTGGTTGGGTGCCATTACCAGGCTGGTTCCTATGAAAAAACAAACCAGTATTAGTACAATTACCATGAGGAGTGTTGATACTGAAAGGAATGAAAGCATCACCATGGAAATACACATGATAGCAAGTCCAGAGCTGATCACAATCTTAGGACCATGCCCATCATAGATACGACCCGATACAAGTGATAAAATACTATTCAAAATACTTCCAGGTAGCAGGATAAGACTGGCAATAAATGATGTGACTCCAAGGGCACTCTGCAAGTAAATGGGCAGTATAACCACCATTGCAAATATTACCATAACATTAACCATGGTAATTACAATTCCTATGGTGAATGAAGGATATTTAAACGTGCGCAGGTCCAGCATAGGTTCTTTCATGGTTAACTGGCGAATTGCAAATAGTATTAAGCTAACCATACCCACAATTAAAGGGATTGACACGTTTGGACTTAATCCATTTTCTCCCATACCACTTAAACTAATTACCACTCCTCCAAATCCAATTGCAGCAAGTATGACCGATAGAAGATCTAGTTTAGGATGACCTACTTCTGTTACATTCTTTAAGAATGCTATTCCAGCAATTGCTATGGCAACGAAAAAGACCAGTACCATTACGAAAAACCAGTGCCAATCCATATATCCCATGAGGAAACCCATGAGCACCGGTGCTATTGTCGGGGCGAACATTACCACCAGTGTCACCATTCCCATTGTTGCACCTCTTTTTTCAGGGGGTATCAAAATAAGCACGGTGTTAAATATTAGGGGTACCAGTATACCGGTTCCAATTGCCTGTATAACCCGTCCAACAAACAGAATTGGAAAGTTTGTTGAAAAACAGGCCACAATTGTTCCTGCAATCAAAAATCCCATTGAAGCTGTGAATAATTTTCTGGTGGAAAACCGTTCAATGAGAAATGCACTGATAAGAAATACAATACCCGAAACATAAACATAAACTGTAGTTAACCACTGCACAGTTCCAGCGGAAATATTAAACTGTCCCATTATATGTGGAAAAGCGATGTTTAATGCAGTTTCATTTAGCATTGACATGAACCCACCAACCAGCAGCAGAATTAAGATTCGGTTGGTGGTACTTTTACAGGGTTTAATTTTATTAATAGTGTAGTTTTCATTTTGAATTGATGACATTTGAGTACTCCTGAAGAATTAAATAGATCTTTTACGGCGAACAACATAACATGATAAATTTTGGATAAAATTCTATTGCACAAACTGGTTTAGTATAAAATTTCTCGTATTAATGAGCCTAATTCAGCGGGTTAATGAGCCTAACGAAGAAAACCCCAATATTTAGAAATTTTTTGATACAAATATGGACATAATAATAGACCGGTCTATATAATAATGTTTTTAAAAATTTGATTTAAAGGAGAGTTTTAAGGATTAGGTAAGAAGAATTTTTAAAATGGTTTAATTAAATGGTTTAATAGAAGATTTACCCATAATCTCGTAGATAAACTTCCCAATAATCCATTAAAAAGGATTTTTAATGTTTTAGTACAATGGGAATCTGTTCGGCAATCTTCTGAATAGGTGCATCACTATTTGTGGTTAAAGACATGATTATGGCCCCTTCAACCATGGATTGAATAACCATTCCCAAGGTCTCTGCCTTTTCCTGGTTGAAACCACCTTCCACCAACTTCTCAGTGTAAACCTTTTGCCATGCATTGTAAGCAGATTCACATGCTTTTCTTAATGTTTCATTATTTGCATAGGTTTCCAATGCAATTAAATTAACAGAAACTTTTTTAGTACTTTTAATGGAATGTTTATCGTCTATTTCAGAATTTGAATTGTCTACAATCTTTTCAATGGATTTTTTGATGGATTCAGCAGGATCATCAATTTCTGCCAGACCATCCCTAATTGTTTTTTCAACAAAAACATTGGTCAAATTTATGCATTCTAAAGCAAGTTCTTCTTTTCCCTTGGGAAAATAATAATACAAAGAACCTTTAGGAGCATTGCTTTCCCTTAAAATCTGATTTAAACCTGTGGCATGATAACCCTGCAGCTGGAAAAGACGCGTAGCAGCGTTAATAATTCTGTCCCTTGTACCTATTTCTTCATCCATAATAACAAAACCATTAATAATCAGTCACTAATTATAATGACCAGTCTATATATCCTATTTTTATTTAAAGTAAAAGTGATATTTAAAGGTGATGATCAAATGAATTATTCAAAAAAAATCATTAAAAATATTTTAATAAAGAACTTATGGGCTGAATTATCCTGATTTAATGGTCTTAAGTGATTTAACACTTAAAATAAATTTTAATATTAGAATTAATTATTTAAATCATCAAACCATATTATCCAATGAATTAGTTTTGATGAATTGAGTAATCAGAGTTTATATCTTGATTTACAATTTAACAAACAAAGTGAGCGCCTGCCAATGTTAAGAGATCTCCTTATTGATAAAGAACTGTTTGAAACCCTCAGAGAAAAGTCTCTGGAGTCGGATGAAGGTGGAATGAATACCACTGAAGAGGTTGAACTCCTGGAGAAAGCGGTCTTCAATCGATTGAAAAAGAAAAGATCGGTTAAAAAGTACAAAAAATTAGGGGTCAGTAAAGGGGACCTTAAAGAAATAATTCAGTTGGCAGACATCATCAGTTTAGATGCAATGGGTGGCCCATCAAATTATGAGTTGGCCAAGGAACATCAAGAATGGTGTCTCATTTGTGGAAGATGCTGCAAGGAATCTGAATCCATTTTCATACACAAGGATGAACTCAACCTGCTGTTAACCTTCAACCCTGAACTGGAGAATGGAATCATCCACAATAAACTCTACCCCGAACACTTCGAACTCAAAGATATCAGACCGTGTAAATTCATGGATAAAGAGACCCATAAATGTGAGATCTACGACTCCAGGCCACAGGTCTGCAGGAGTTATCCTCTTGTACTCATTGAATCCAATGGTAAAGCAAAAAATATCATTAATATACGTTACAAATGTAATTATACCATTAATTTGATTCTGGAAAAGTCAATGATACTCTTTGATGAGGCTATAAGAAGATTGGAAGAGAAAAGGTAATGGTTTACCAGTTATAATCTATAATTTGCCCTCCGAAAGGTTTATAGATATTAAAGCCAATTATAACAATAGATTTGTAAAGCTCCGTTGAGGTAGTCGGCAATCCTATCGGACTCTCGATCCGATTACAGGGGTTCGAATCCCCTACGGAGCACTAACAAGAATAATAAATAATAACCGAAAATCATCATTAGCGACTTTAGTCCAGCCTGGTTAAGACTTGGGCTTCCCAAGCCTGCAATCCGGGTTCAAATCCTGGACGTCACATTTACTATTAATATTAAAAAGAATGACTACCTACTAACTTTCAAAATAGGAAGACCCTGTACACACCATAGTTTAATATTAGTGGTTAATAGTTGGATGATAAGTTTGTTACAATTTAATTAAATTGTTACCACCCTTCTATCTTTTTTACTTCTTCCAGTATTTCAATACACTCTGTTATTTCATCAGTAGGTTCTAACTCCCCAAGTATGTCTATGACCTGGTTAATTCGGGCTATACTTCCAATATTCATAATTTTTTCTTTTTCAAGTTCTATATCGTCAAATCCTTTTAGTTTTACCATTTTATCCCTCATATCTTTTTTAGAGTGGTATTCCATCTATTCTACTGTTGTTTGAATATCAATTATTGTGCCTGTAATTAAATCAACCAATTTATATTCATTATTATACCTTCCAGCGGTTAATGTATTTCTGTTTTATTCTGTTTCATGGTTGTCTCTGTTATCAATATTCTCCTTGGGCAGTTTAGGCAATAACTGCACACCCCAAAAAATAAATCATAACTCCAATAGAAAAATATATACTAATAAAAATGAGGGGGTATTTTATAATGGCTGAAACATGCATGACTGAAAGTGAAGTTGAGGTGTTCGTAGACAACTTCAAAGGAATGTTATGGGATGATATGGACGATGCTTTGAACTGTATGTCCAAAGAAGATATGGTTGCAGTAATAAAAGCTTTGAAAAAACGTTTTGGTTAAATAAAAATATATTTCTATTTTTTTGAAAAATCAATCCCATCCCAAAAAAAAATCGTTTCCGATGATTCTATTGATAATTCTAAAATTTTCTCAATTATCTTAATTTGTAGTTATCATTCAGAATATCATTATTGACTTAACAGAATCGCATTAAAAAAAACTTTATATACAGTGATGTTTAATTAATAATCGGAAGTATGCTTCCTTATTCCACTATGAGGGATGAAAAAAATAACTTAAATAATAACAAAAAAGTTGATTAACACTGCTAAATGCTATGAAAAATGAGGATGTCCCTTTATGAATAAAATTAGATACGTGCAGAGAGACTGCAAAGATAAAGAGAAAATTGAAAATTTCCTAATCGAGACCAGGACTGGGGTAATTGGAATGAATGATGATGATTTTCCATACGCTGTTCCGGTGAACTTCGTGTGGTATGATGGTTCAATATTTTTCCATGGAATGGGTTCTGGGAAAAAAGTAGACCTCCTTTCATCAGAACCACCAGTCTGTTTTACAGTGTATGAAGAGTACGGAACAGTAACTGATCCAATGCTTTGTCATGCTGACACTTCCTACATGAGTGTCATGATCTTTGGCAAGGTGGAAAAGGTTGTTGATTTTGAAGAAGCAGCTTCAGCTCTTCAGAAACTGGTTGAAAAATACACCCCTGGTTATTACAAGAAGCCATTAACCAGCAAGCTGATTGAAAGTTATCGATCCTCCTTTGATGATAAAGCGGTTTCTGTTTATAAGTTAACACCTGAAGATATGACCGCCAAAGAAAACCAGGCCGATGAAAACGAAATTTTCAAAAATGAATGAAATATGAATTGGAAATGAGGGTGTCGTTTCCCATTGGGTGCGACATCTATCATTATCTAATTACAAACTAGCATTATTAAATTACAGAAATCTAATAACAGAAATCTTAGAAGAAACATTATCAAAAAAAACTTCAATTTTTATAAAATGTTCTAAAAAAATGTTTATTCCATCAATATCCTCTGGGGATTAGTGTAAATATTAAATCTATTCCCTCTTAAAAATCCGATCATGGTTATCCCTGCCTTAAAAGCCACAGAGTAACCAGATGAAGTTGGTGCAGCATTGGATGCTATTATAGGAACTCCCACCCTGGCCAGTTTTATCATCATGTCCGCAGGCATCCTGCCACTGTAAACCATGAAGGTTTGTGAAAAATCAACATTCTCCATTGCAGAGGCTCCAATAACTTTATCTGCAGCCACATGCCGGCTGACATCTTCACGGGAAATGAATTTATCCTGATAGACCATACCCGCAACATGCGCACCACCTGTATTCTGCCATACCTTGGCTTCATCCCTTAATTTTTCAATGGCCCAGAAGATATCATCCTTTGTGACAGTAAATTCAGATTCCACCCGGTTTATGGTTTCAATTTTCCGTCTCCACCCACCGAAACAATCCGAGCCCACCACTAGATCCTTTATATCAAAATCTGCCAGGTCGATCTCCACGTTAATATTCAGCCCGTCAATTTCTATCTTCTTTATACCATCAACACTTGCAACCAGACCTTCACCGAGAAGGTAGCCGGTGGCAAATTCTTCCAGGGCCTCCGGGCTAATGGAAAAACTCCGTGAGAATTTTTCATTGATAATCAGATTAACCTGTTCGTCAATGACAATTTCATCATCCCCAGTTATTAAACCGGATTTTTTATTATTATAAGAATTTTTACCATGAAAACTCTCTTTAGAGACAGCAGTGTAACGTTTTATAGGAACAATTTCAGTCATTCCCTTGACACTTGCCGGTGCTCTCAAAGTTTCCACAGCTTCTTTAATTGCTTTAACTGCCAGATCAACATCTCTAGAGGTATTATCTTTTCCCAGGGTTACCCTGAGGGAGCCATTGGCATCCTCCTCATCCAACCCAATGGCCAGTAGAACATGGGAAGGTTCCACCTTTTTGGTTGAGCACGCTGATCCAGTTGAAGCATCCACTCTTTTACTATCCAGGAGGAAAGTTAGAGGTTCTCCCCTGACACCTTTGAAACTGAAATGTGCATTACCCGGTAATCTTTTACTCAGGTGGCCATTTAACTGTACTTCGTCAATTCTTTCCAGGACTTCCCTGATGAGTCTATCCCTTAATTGGGTGATATAATCCCTGTTATGTTCCAGGTTTTCATCTGCAATCTGGCAGGCTTTACCCAACCCCACAATTCCAGGAACATTCTCAGTGCCGGGGCGCATACCCCTCTCATGACCGCCACCGTGGAACAATGGTTCCAGTTTTACTCCTTTGCGGATGTACAGTACACCGGCTCCTTTAGGTCCGTATAGTTTGTGGGCAGAAATGGATAATAAATCAACATTCATGTCTTCCACATTTACCGGTATTTTACCAACACTCTGCACTGCATCGGTGTGGAAAACAATGCCTTTCTCACGAGCAATCTTCCCAATACGTTTAATTGGCTGGATTGTGCCAATTTCATTGTTGGCATGCATAATCGTGATTAAAATGGTTTTATCAGTGATTGATTCTTCCACATCAGCTACATCAACAATACCATCACCATCAACTGGTAAAAAAGTAACCCTGAATCCTTCCTGTTCCAGGTGTTTACAGGTCTCAAGAACAGCGGGGTGTTCAATGGATGAAGTTATTATATGATTTCCATTATTTTTCAAACGATTTGCAATTTTAAAACGATTTACAGTTCCGAGTATTGCCATGTTGTCTGATTCTGTACCTCCACTGGTGAAGTACACTTCATCTGGACTGGCACCTATGAGTGATGCCACCTGTTTGCGGGCCTTTTCAGTGGCTTTTTTAGCCTGACGACCCAGTAAGTAGAGGGTGGATGGATTGCCAAAGTTATCTTTAAAATAGGGTTCCATTGCTTCCCACACCTCAGGGTCTAAGGAAGATGTGGCTGAATGGTCCAGGTAAACCCGATGCCGGTTCTGGTTAGGTGAGTATTTAGTCATACAAAAGTGAGGTTAGGGTTATTCAAGCCTTTTTTTAGTGCATACTAGGATTATAGCTTTATGTTTTTTTTAAAAAAAGATGTTATTCTGAGGTTTCATCCTCAGAAGATTCTCCGGCCTGTTTCTTTTTGTAGTCTTCAATGGCTGCTCTTAATGCATCTGCTGCCAGGTTAGAGCAGTGCATCTTCACTGGAGGTAATCCTTCCAGTTCTTCGGCCACATCATCCCTGGTGATCTTCAGTGCTTCGTCTAATGTTTTTCCAATTGCCATCTCAGTGATCATACTACTGGTGGCTATTGCTGCTCCGCAACCGAATGTTTTGAATTTTATATCGGTTATGACATCATCTTCTACCGTGATGTAGATGGTCATCAGGTCCCCACACACTGGGTTTCCTTCGGTTCCCACACCACTGGCATCTGATATTTCACCTACATTCCGGGGGTTGGAGAAATGGTCCATTACTTTTTCACTGTACATATTCCATCACCTGCTTATTTTTTATTATTAAGTATATTTTATTATTAATTTTCTTTGGCTGGACACCAAAGTGGAGACATGCTTCTTAATCTTTCAACTACTTCACCAATTGCAGTAATAGTGTAATCAATATCTTCGGTAGTGTTTTCAGTGCCCAGGCTTATGCGGAGTGATCCGTGGGCATCAACTTCTTTGAGTCCTATGGCCATCAGGACATGGGATGGTTCCAGTTTTTTGGAGGAGCATGCAGAACCTGTGGAAGCGTTGATTCCCTTGGCATCCAGTTGCAGTACCAGCGATTCTCCTTCTATACTACTGAAACGGAAGTTGGCATTGTTGGGGAGTCTTTTGGTGGGGTGTCCGTTGAGGTATGATTGCTCAATGGTCTCCAGAACTCCTTTTATTAACCGGTCCCGGAGTGAAGAGACGTATTCCATGTTTTTCTCCAGGTTCTCTTCGGCAATCTGGCAGGCCTTACCCAGTCCCACGATTCCAGGTACGTTCTCAGTTCCAGGACGCATACCCCTCTCGTGACCTCCACCGTGGAGTAATGGATCTACCCTTACTCCTTTCTTGATGTAGAGTGCTCCGATTCCTTTGGGTCCGTAGAGTTTGTGGGCAGATATGGATAACATGTCCACATTCATATCTTCGACATTGACTGGTATTTTACCCACGCTCTGCACTGCATCGGTGTGGAAGTAGATTCCTTTTTCCCTGGCCAGGGCCCCGATCTCTTTAATGGGCTGGATAGTGCCGATTTCATTGTTGGCATGCATCACTGTGATTAAAATGGTTTTATCAGTGATTGCTTCTTCCACATCAGAAACTTTTACTATACCTTCTTCTCCCACCGGGAGGTATGTAACTGTGTATCCGTTTTTTTCCAGATATTTACAGGTTTCTTCCACTGCAGGGTGTTCAATGTCACTGGTGATGATGTGGTTGCCCTTGTTTTTAAGTCTGCTGGCAGTTCCCTTGATTGCTATGTTATCTGATTCTGTACCTCCACTGGTGAAGTACACTTCTTCTGGTTTGGCACCGATGAGTGATGCTACCTGTTTTCTGCCGTTTTCCATGGCAGTTCTGGCTTCCCTTCCCAGAGCGTATAATGTAGAGGCGTTTCCAAATGATTCTGTGAAGTAGGGTAGCATGGCCTCCAGGACTTCCGGGTTAACGGGTGATGTTGCAGAATGATCCATATAACTCATTGTATATCACCTAGTTTTTTTATTAATACTTGAATAACCTTTATTAATAGTGAATAATTCTAATACTCTAATCTAATATTATATGGGGGTTAAAATTCTTAATAATTGTCCCTTAAGAATTTTCCAGTTTAATATTTGCCAATTCATAATATTGTCTTGTTTAATATTTGCTTTTTCTTAATATTGTCCAGTTAATATTTGTCCCCGGCAATGAGGGTGCTTATGTGGTCCGTGGTTATCAGACCCAGGACATTTCCTTGATCATTGACCACCGGCAGTGAAGATATGTTATGTTTTCTCATTTTCCGTGCAGCTAATTCAATTGGGTCCTGGGGTAGTGCTGTTACAACGTCACGGGTCATGATTTGGTCCAGTTTATCATATTTGAGAGCTACTGCTTTGGAAATATCCCACGCCGTAACTATTCCCAGCATTCTATAATCTTCTGAGACCACAGGTAGGTGGGTGACTTTCTCATCCAGCATTAACTCTGCTGCTTCTTCAATACTGGAGTCTTCGGTTATGGTGGCGGCATGGATGGTCATCACATCTACCACCAGGGTTTCACTGAAAAATCCGTTTATAATGTAGCTGAGTTGTCCAGCTTCCAAGAGGAATGCATCGTGACCATAGCTGGATTTGATCTGGCAGTAACTGACATCCACTTCATTGGCAGTCATAGCCATTACTATTTCTTTAGACTCAGCTGGCGTGTAAAGCCAGTCCGAATCAACTGATATTACTAATACTCTGGCTTTGACATTCTTTAATGCTTCGGATAAGGATACTGTTCCGTTTTCTGTCAGGTCAAAATAGTCAATGGCTTTGGAGATGTAGAGATATGAGTTGGCATCAAACCTCTTGGTGAAGGTGTCTCCCTGGTAGTGGAGGTAGCTTTCCACCTCAAAGTCTGTGGAAAAATCAAAACTGTACTCTTCTTTGTCCTGGAGTCTTCTTCCGAATTTCTCATACATTGATTCGTTACTGAGGTAAGTTATGTGGCCAATCATACGGGCCAGGGCCAGGCCACTGTCTGGAAATTCTCCTTCATAATAGTTACCTTCATTCCAGTGGGGGTCACTGATTATGGCTCTTCTTCCCACTTCATTGAAGGCTATTTGTTGGGGTGATGAATAGGATGTAGTGGCAATGGGAATGGCTGATCTGACCATATCAGGGTAAGATACACACCACTGGAGGACCTGCATGCCACCCATGGATCCACCTACTACTGAGAATAGTTGTTTGATTTGGAGGTGGTCAATTAATTTTTTCTGGGCTTTTACCATGTCTTTGATGGTGATGATAGGGAATTCCAATGCGTATTGTTTCCCTGTTTCTGGATTTAGGGATGAAGGTCCGGTTGATCCCTGGCATCCTCCCAGTACATTGGAGCAGATGATGAAGTATCGATCGGTGTCCAGGCATTTGCCTGGGCCGATTATATTATCCCACCAGCCAGGTTTCCGGTCTCCCTCATGCCATCCTGCCACATGGGCATTACCAGAGAGGGCGTGACAGACTAAAATCGCATTACTTTTCTGCTTGTTTAAGGTCCCATAGGTTTCATAAGCTATTGTAACATCTTTTAGACTGTCTCCACCATCTAAGATTAATTCTTCAGATAGGTTGTAGTGTTTAGTTTCTACAACGCCAACAGATTCTTTTTTCATTTTTTATCCCACATTTAGGTGTACCTTTAGTTTTATAGTTTATTCTATTCATTTTTTGCCCCAGGATTCTCCATATTCAGTTCATTCCAAGCTTACAATTTTTACATTATCAACAGTATTTTTACACATGGATACATGCGATTTTACACATCAATACGTGCTAGTGCCTGGTCTATATCTCCGATAATATCTTCAATATTTTCCAGTCCAATGGATAGTCTGATGAAGTCAGGGGTTACACCAGTGGCTGCCTGTTCTTCGGGTGTTAATTGCTGGTGGGTGGTGGATGCGGGGTGTATAACCAGGCTCTTGGCATCTCCAATGTTAGCCAGGTGAGAGAGTAGTTCCACGTTTTCTATGAACTGTTTACCAGCTTCCAGACCTCCCTTAACACCGAATCCCAGTAGTGCTCCGTATCCATTTTTAAGGTACTTAGATGCGCCTTCATGGGTTGGGTCATCTTCAAGTCCAGGATAGCTAACCCAGTTGACCTTGGGATGGTCTTTGAGGAATTTGGCAACTGCAAGTGCATTTCGGGAATGCTGTTGCACACGAAGATCCAGTGTTTCCAATCCCTGCAGAAACAGGAAGCTGTTAAATGGACTTACCTGTGCTCCCAAATCACGTAATAATCTTACTCTTGCTCGGAAAGTGTAGGCTACATTTCCAAGACCTGGGAAGTCTCCAAATGCATCCCAGTAGACTAATCCATGGTAGCTAGGGTCTGGTTCTGTAAATCCTGGGAATTTCCCGTTACTCCAGTCAAAGTTACCTGAATCCACTATAACTCCACCAATGGATGTTCCATGTCCTCCGATGAATTTGGTTGCAGATAATACACTGATGTCCACCCCATGCTCTATAGGTTTAACTAGACCCACTGCACTGGTATTATCAACGATTACCGGAATTCCAGCTTCATGGGCAATGTCTGATAAAATTTCAAAGTCTGGAACGTCCAGTTTTGGGTTTCCAAGTGATTCTGCAAATATTGCCTTGGTTTTATCTGTGATGGCCTCTTCAAATTCTTCTGGTTTGGTGGAGTCCACGAAGTTGACTTTCCTACCTAATTCAGGGAGGGTGTAATTGAAAAGTTGGTAAGTTCCCCCATAGAGGTTGTCTGCGGATAATATTTCATCACCGGGTAAACTGAGGTTTAAAACGGAGTAAGTGATTGCAGCCATTCCTGAAGCTACTGCCAGTGCTGAATTTCCACCTTCAATGGCAGCAATTCTCTTCTCGAACACATCATTGGTAGGGTTCATGATACGGGTGTATATATTACCCAGTTCTTTCAGGCCAAATAGGTTGGCTGCGTGTTCAGTGTCATTAAATACATAGGCGGCAGTCTGGTAAATAGGGACTGCTCGTGCTCCTGTTGCAGGATCAGGTTCCTCCTGCCCTACGTGCAACCCCAATGTACTTAAACCATATTCTTTCTTATTTTCTTCTGTCATTCTGTTTTCTCCGTTGTTTTTACGTTCCATTTTTCCCCATAATTCCATTGTAATTATTTTACATTAATTAAAACACATTATGGAGTTTTCCAAATTTTCCGAGGATATCTTAGTATTATTAACTTCATTTCGAACCATACTAAGGGCCCCATAGAAAATATAACAATTGTTATATTATTTTACTATTTAAACTTTGTCCCTCAATTTTAGTTTAACAGCTGTTTTTCCGAATTTTAACCACCACCCCAGCGGAGTAAATTAAATCAACCGGGAAAATTAATATTATATATAACATAACTTATATAATATAACAATAGTTATATAAATTTTGGTGATACAATGACTATGACTGAAGAAATGATGGACGCAATTGAAAAAGACTTAGTATTTCTTGCAACTGCCAGCAGTGAAGGTATTCCCAATGTGGTTCCAATTGGCTTTGCCAGGCCCATTGATAATGGAAGCATATTAATCGCTGACAACTACATGAACAAAACCCGAAAAAACATTGAAGAAAACCCCAACGTTGCCATTGTAACCAAGGACGCCCAGAAAAACCCCTACCAGTTCAAGGGGACTGCTGAGATCTTTGAGTCAGGTAAGATCTTTGATGAAGTAGTGGAATGGGCCCAGAATGTTATGACCAAATTGAATCCCAAAGCAGCCATTGTGGTTAAGTTAACTGAAATATACTCAGTACAACCAGGTCCTGAAGCTGGGAAAAAGGTTGATTAAGGGATAAAATGAGAAGTTGATGAGATATTGAGAAAGTTAATAGATATTAAAAGTTGAATAGATATTTAAATATATTTATTCAATTTTTGCCTGAAACATCCCAAATTATCGAATAATCCTCATTAAATGATTTCTGTTAAATTGATATAACAACAGAATATTTTCTGGATCGACTGAAAAACAGGGGCAATGTTTATATATAACAATTGTTAATGTTTGTAATGCAGCTTGAAAAATTGCCAAATTTTCATAATCGTTTTTTGCCAAGATGACCGAGCGGCTAGGTGCGTGGCTGCAGACCACGATACTTGGGTTCAAATCCCAATCTTGGCCTTTTATTTATTAAACAACTAACAGCTAAAGCTATATTTAATAAAAAGATAGATTTAACAAGAACCCAATTGATAATAAGCCATATATAAACTTTATAAGAAGTTATATCTTTGATAATAAGTTACATCGAATAATTTTATGAATCTATCCGAAAAATTTTAGTGATTTTATGATAACCGTATACAACACTTTGTCCCGAAGGAAAGAGATTTTTAAGCCGCGTGAAGGAAACCGGGTAAAGCTCTTTGTCTGTGGACCAACAGTTTACGATAACTCACACATAGGTCACGCACGGACCTATATATCTTTTGATGTTATCGCCCGTTACCTGAAATACAGGGGTTACAGTGTTTTCTACGTGCAAAACATCACTGATATCGATGACAAGATCATCAACCGGGCCAGAGAAACTGGGGAAGACACCTTTCAACTGGCAAGGAAGTTTGAGAAAAAATACATAGAGGATATGAAGTCCATGGGTGTGGAAAATGTTAACCTCTATGCCCGGGCCACTGAACACATAGGAGAAATCATTAAGCAGATAGAAACACTCCTGGAGAAAGGATTTGCCTATGAAACAGATAGTGGAGTTTACTTTGATGAATCCCGATTTGAAGATTTTGGTAAACTTTCCAACCGTAACATTGAGGATTTAAATGTTCACCGAATCAACCCGGACACCAGTAAGCGCAACCCTGGAGATTTTGCACTGTGGAAAAAAAAGGATGAAGAACCATACTGGGATTCTCCCTGGGGCCCGGGACGACCGGGATGGCACATTGAAGACACTGCCATAACCGAGGAATACTTCGGACCACAGTATGATATACACGGTGGAGGTCTGGATCTCATATTCCCCCACCATGAGGCAGAAATAGCCCAGATGGAATCCGCATCCGGGAAAAAACCCATGGTTCGCTACTGGATGCACACCGGTTTTTTGAATGTTTTGGGAGAGAAGATGTCCAAATCCCTGGGAAACTTCATCACCATCAAAGACCTGCTGCAGGAATATCCACCAGAGGTATTCAGATTTTTTGTTTTATCAACCCATTACCGCAGCCCCATAGATTTCAGTCAGGAAATACTGGAACAATCCCAAAGTGGGCTTAAAAGAATATACAAACTAACAGAAACCATGGAAGATCTCTTGGAAAGTGATATTCCAGAAACTGGTAAACATGATACAAAACACGACCAATTACTCCGTGAAACAAGGGAAAGTTTCCTGGAAGCAATGGACAATGATTTTAACACACCATTTGCCCTTTCATCCCTTTTCGATTTCATAAGAGATATGAACAGGGAAATAAATGAATTAAACGTTTCCAAAAATACATTGATTAATATTAAAGAATTTATAAACGATATTGGCGATATTTTAGGTTTTGAATTTGTTTTAAATAAATCTCATGGCGATGCTACTGATGAGCTGGTGAATATTCTCACCGATGTCCGGGAAAAACTTCGCAAAAAGAAGGATTATGAGCTTTCCGATGAAATCAGGAGCAAATTGAATGATCTAAACATTGTTATAGAAGACAGGAAAAATTAATTTTCAAAAAAGCAGGGAATTACTCAAAGAATAAGTAATTCCCAGATTAAAAATTAATAATTTAAAATTTAATAATACTGAAAATTTAACAATACTGAAAATTTATCACATTTTTAAAGTGAATATCATGATATACGATGTTATTGTAGTGGGAACCGGTGCCGGTGGATCAACTGTGGCCCGTGAACTTTCAATGAAAGGTCTTGATGTTTTAATGCTGGAGAAGGGAGACTTTATACCATCAGGAACTGCAGCTGGAAAAATCAAAACTGCCAAATTAATTTTAGACCAAAAAGAAATTTTAGACCAAGAAGAGAATGGTAAAAAATTTAATGAACAATCTGAAAAATATGAATTCCTGAAGTACGCAGGAGAACTGATGTACATTGAAGGTGTTGGTGGAACCACCCCTGTTTCACTGGCCAATGCCTGTTACGCCTGTACAACATGTTATTCTAACTCTCCCACCGCTCAGTTCAAGATCCACGATCTGGAATTATTTGAAGAACTCATGGAAACCAGCAGGGACATGAATGTCGGTCCACTTCCCCAGAAGCTGACTGGTCCGGTGACCCGTAAAATATGGGATGCTACTGAGAAACTGGGCTACTTTGTTGAGCCCATGCCTAAATTCATTGATTATTACAAGTGTGATAACTGTGGACTCTGTATCGCGGGATGCACACGCGGAGCAAAATGGGATGCAACCAGCTTTGTTGAAGATGCTAAAAATGCAGGAGCAACACTGGTACCCGACTTTGAAGTAGTAAAAATCCTGCACAGTGAAGGAGAGTGTAGGGGAGTAGAGGGTTTAGATAGGGATGGAAATATCAAAACCTACCATGCCCAGAGGGTCGTACTGGCAGCAGGAGCACTGAACACCCCCCGAATTTTAAAAAATAGCCAGATCACAGATGGAGTGGGGCAGGGTCTTTTCACTGATTTATTCATCACAGTGGGTGGCTTCCTAAAAGATGCAGGTCTAAGCCAGGAGTTACCCATGGGAATTAAATCTGAATTTGGAGCGTACTTCATATCACCACACTTCTCTGGCCAGCTGGTTACATTAATAGCAGAAAAAGGTTTCAATCCCCGGAATAATGATGTGGTGGGTTTAATGGTTAAAATTGCAGATGAAGCCAATGGTTCCCTGAACGAGGATGGTTCTGTTACCAAACCTCTGACCAGTTCCGATCTGAAACTGTTAACTGAAGGATATGATAAAGCTGTGGAAATACTCACTGAAGTAGGTGTGGATCCTTCTTCTATTGTTGCCACGCCCCTCAGAGGAGCACACCCTGGCGGTACTGCAGCCATGGGTAAAGTAGTGGACCCATCACTGGAAACTGAGATAACTGGTCTTTTCATTGCTGATGCCAGTGTTATCCCTCAGGCACCAGGACGACCACCAATATTAACCATAACTTCTCTGGCTAAAAGACTGGCTAAAAATATAATTCATAATGCCCTTGAATTAAAAAATTAATCACTCCACTAAATTAACAAAATCCATTAAGTACGGGTAATTAAAATTAGGTAATAAAATGTAACTCTATGAAATACCGGGAAATGAAAATTATGCATTTCATATCAACTAATTAGGTTAATAGTACTGTAATTTAAAAATTAGAGTAATAATTTGTAATTATTAAAAATTATGGATTATATTTATAAGGCTTAAAAAGCCCATCACTTAAGAAGAGATTAACAATTCACAAAAAGAGGTAAATTTGTAATGAGAACTCTTAAGCTTAATGAAGATTCCTCTAAACTTGCCAATGAGGTAATCAGCGATTTAAAATCATCACCCTCCCTTGAACTGTTTAAATGCATCCAGTGCGGAATGTGTACTTCACTATGTCCTGGAGCGCGTTACAGTGATTACAACCCCCGAGAAATGGTTAAAAGAGTGCTTGACGGGGATGAAAGTGTTGTTTTTGATGATAATATATGGAACTGTTTCTACTGTTACACCTGTAACAGTGTTTGCCCCGCCAACAACAGTGCCAGTGTGGTGAACCAAATATTAAGGCAAATGGCAATTAATAAAGGTGAACAGACAGAAAGACTTGCTGCATTTTTAACCTACGGAGATAGCTTTCTAGAGATTGGAATAGGTTCCATCCCTGCAGCATTTTTTGATGTGCTGGTCAATGATTTTGGACCAGAATGGCTTGATCTCAAAATGAACCTTGATAGCGTGCGAAAGGATTTGGGACTGGGACAAGTTACACTACCTGAAGAATCCATTGAAGAAATAGATAAAATTCTCAATGTAACTGGATTCACCAAGAAAATGGGGAAAATAAGGGGATCCAAATGAAGAAAATACCTGATAAAAATATTCTATTATTCAAAACATGTTTGGTAAGTGTGGAATATCCCGGTGTGGAATCATCAACTACCTTCCTGTTTGATAAACTGGGAGTAGGATACCATCGTGATGAACGCCAATCCTGCTGTACTGGTCTGGGACATTACTACGATCTTTTTGACCAGCTTTCAACCACCGCTCTGGCTGCCAGGAACTTTTGGGTAGCAAAGGATTCTGGTAACCCAAATATAGCAGTGATGTGCGCCACCTGTTATGCTATCTTAAAAAAATCTGCAGAAATCCTGAATGAAGATGATGAAGCACGGGAAAAGATCAATGGACTCCTGGAAGAAGCAGGCCTGGGTAAAATGGTCTACCATAAGGGGGACATAGACCCACATAAAAATATTTTCCATGCAGCTGAGATTCTCTACAATAAAAGAGATATGTTCAAAGATCTCACTCAGCAGCTTGATTTCTCTCAATTCAATATAGCCACCCATCATGCTTGCCATTACTGTAAAGTGCACTATGAAGACACCATTGGTGGAGTTAGACATCCAGTACTCCTTGATGAGTTGACTGCTTCCTGTGGTGTGGATACTGTAGAATGGTATGATCAAAAACGCCTTACTTGTGGTGCTGGTTTCCGTCAGCGTTTCACCAACAATGAGCTTTCACTCAGTGTGACCGCTGAAAAGCTCACCAGTCTTAAGGAGAACCAGACCGATATAATGCTGCACATGTGCCCCAACTGCCAGATGCAGTTTGACCGTTACCAGCCAGTTATTGAGAAGAAACTGGGTGAGAAATTCAACATATTCCACCTTAACATATCCCAGTTTTTAGCTCTGAACATGGGGGCTGACCCCTACAAAGTGCTGGGAATTCAGACCCACACTGTTCCGGTGGAACCACTCCTAAAAAAACTGGGTATTGAACCGGTTAAAAGTCCCATTAACTCTGAAAAAGTAAAGATAGATCATTAAATAATGTGTTCTCATCTTTGGATGGGAAAATTTTAGATTGGGAAAAATCTTGGGAAAATATAATAGATTAGGGAAAAATCTTGGAAGATCTGATAAATTAGGGAAATCTTTTAGAATTGGAAAAAAATAATTCAAATATAATCCTTGATTAATCCAGTATAATCCATCAATCCTTTAAGGAGATTGGTTAATTTGAATGAAAATGATTTTAATTTAAATCCTGCCAAGCAAAATCTGAGGGTGGGTGTCTTCCTGTGCCGCTGCGGTGGTAACATCTCAGATAACGTGGACATGGAAAAACTTCGCTCATCATTAGATGCCACAGTGGTTGAAGAATTTGAAAACCTATGCTCTATAAATGGCCGTAAACTCATCCGAGATTCAATTATAGACAAACACCTCGACCGGGTGGTGGTGGCGGCATGTTCACCTATTACCCATGAGAAAACTTTCCAGAAATATGTAAAACCCCTGAACCCCTACCTGATGCAGATGGCCAACATCCGTGAGCAGTGTTCCTGGGTACACTCAGACACAGGTAAAGCAACTGACAAAGCCATTTCATTAACAGTGGCTGCCATTGAAAAGGCCAAATATTCAGAACCCATTGACCCGTTACTGCGACGCACCAAAAAAAGTGTTGCAGTTATTGGTGGTGGTATCTCTGGAATCACCACTGCACTTTCACTGGCCAGGCAGGGAATAAAAACCAGGATCATTGAAGAGCGATCCACCATTGGCGGATCCATGGTTAAAATTGGTAAGGTCTTTTCTCCAGAAAAACTGGCAGAAGAATGTGCAATGTGCCTTTTAAACCCACTGGTTAACGAGGCTGTGGAAAATAAAAACATCAAAATTCTAACCAAAACCAAACTTTTAAGGGCAGAACGTAAGGCAGGAAACTTCAATTTAATAGTGGAAAAAAAGCCAGGATTTGTAAAGGCTGAACGCTGCATTGCCTGCGGAAGCTGTGCCGAAGCATGTCCAGTGGAAGTACCCAACTCCTGGAATGAAAACATGACCATCCGCAAAGCCATTTACAAATCATTCCCCCAGGCAGTTCCAGATGTCTACACCATTGATGATGAGAACTGTATCCAGTGCGGAGCATGCCAGGAAACATGTAAAATGGATGCCATTGATTTTTCCATGGAAACAGAGGTCATGCCAATCAACGTGGGATCAGTGATTATCGCCACTGGCCATGATAGGTTTGATTTATCCAAAAGACCGGAATATGGGTATGAAAGATTCCAGGATGTGGTTTCCCAGATGGAACTGGCCAGAATCATGGGAGTGAATGGTCCCACTGAGGGACAGCTACAGAGACCATCCAATGGCCAGGTTCCAAAGCGAGTGGTAATGATACAGTGTGTTGGTTCCCGTGATGATAAGCCAGATGGCAATCCTTACTGTTCCAAGGTATGCTGTATGGTGGCCATGAAACATTCCAATGTCATAAAACATTACTACCCTGAAACTGAAGTCATAATCTGTTACACTGACATGAGAACTCCCGGAATGTACGAGAAATACCTCCGCTACGGTCAAAATAGAGGTATTAAATTGATTCGTGGAAGAGCTGGGGAAGTTACCTGGAAAAACGATAAATTGGTGGTGAGGGTGGAAGAAAGCCTCGAGCACAGTCCACTGGAAATCGAAACCGATATGGTAGTTCTATCAGAAGCAATGGAACCCTCAGAAGGAACCAAACAAGTGGGAGAATTACTGGACGTGGGTCTAACCGAGGATATGTTCATCAGAGAGATCCACCCCAAAATAAAACCAGTCAACACCGATGTGGAAGGTATTTACGTTTGCGGAACAGCCCAGGGGCCTAAAGATATTACTGACAGTGTTTCTCAGGCCAATGCTGCAGCCGCTAAGGTTGCAGAATTAATGAATGGTGATCTGGAGGTGGATCCCTTCGTGGCAACCATTGACACGTCCCAATGTAATTTATGCAACAAATGTATAGATACCTGTAAGTACAAGGCCATTTACATCCAGGAAGATAACATGGGTATTGACCCCATTGCCTGTAAGGGATGTGGAATCTGTCTTTCACAGTGCCCTGAGGAGGCTATCAGCATTAGTGGTAATGCTGATGAAAAGTTATTCGGCATTATTTCGGGTGTTCTTAAAGGAAAAGAAAAGGGTGAACGCATAATACTCACCTTCCTGGACAGTGTGGGATACCTGGCAGCCGACAACATGGGTATTAACAAGATAACCTATCCTGAATCTATCCGGATAATCAAGCTCCCATCATCAAACCGTTTAATGACAAAACACATTTTATACGCGTTCCAAAAGGGTGCAGATGGTATATTTTTAGGAGAATATCCTGATGATCTGATGTATCCACATTTAAAAGAAAAAGTCAAACACTTAAAAAAAGTCCTGGAAGAGAACAATATAAATCCAAAACGTTTAACCCTCCACCGGGTTTACATACCCTACTTTAGAGGATTGGCCAATAAATTAACTCTTTTCGACCAGGAAATTAGTTCTTTGAACCAGCAGTATCAGAAGGAAGATCGTAGTGCGAAGGTTCTGGATGAACCTCTTGAATGAACTTCAAATCGAAAATATCTTCCCTTTTTATTTTATTTTGCAGATACCCTAATTTTTCAAGGACCGGAACAAAATCCAGAGTGGATTTTATGTATTCTTCTGGAAGACTGGCGCAGTACTTGGGAGAAATCTGGAAGGTTTTCAGTATGAAATCCACATCGATATTTCCCAGCTGACCAGCAGCAACTTCTGCAGCCTCGCGGGGCTGGTTGCGTATGAGATTACATGCAGCTTCGTGTGCAATTAAAAAATCAGTTATAAATTCAGGTTCACGTTTTATGAGTTCTTCCCTAACTGCGATCCCATAACTGGGATTGTAGGGCCACAATTTGCTGGGTGGAATTATCAGCTTTGAATTTATTTCCCGAGAAGCCACTGCAGCCAGTGATGGTGTGCCTAATCCTGCACTTATTTCACCATCACTAATGGCACCAGGTATGAAATCTGCCCAGGGGTAGTTAATGATGGATATATTTCGATCATGAATGAGATCCCGTATGATAACATCATGAATGGAACCACGGGCAGGAGTTCCAATATTTTCCCCTTCAAACTGGTTCAATACCTCATTAACATTACTTAAATCATCAAAAGAAGAGAATGAATCTTTAGAAATCATCACGGTACCTTCCACATGACCTCCAGCCACACATTTAAGTTTTAGTCCATTGTTTATCCCCATCATTACTGGAGGAAGTCCAATATAACCTAAATCTATTTCACCAGTTTTAAAGGCCTCTATCATTGCCGGGCCTGTGGGAAATAAAGTCCAACTAAGATCAGTGTCTATTCCTTCAAGGAATTTATTACCTAAACTTTTTAAAATAAATGATGTGTGGTAGATAGTGGAAAGATACCCTATATTCAAATTTAACCACCGGCCAGAGTCTGGAATATAACTATTTCATCAGCGTCCTTTATGGGAGAACTTAAACCACCAGTTCCTCTGATGTCATTTCCATTGACCAGGACTTTCACAAAATCCTTTATTTCACCAGCTTCATCTGTTATAGTGGATTTAAAGTCTTTTCCTTCAAGTTTAGTGTCCAGATTATCAATTAAACCGGATATTTCCCCATCGTATTCAATGGTCAGGGATTTTTCTCCAGTTATATCTGCTAGATTTGATAAAAATTTTATTTCAGGCATTTTTTTTCCTCCGATTTTTTGGTTTTTTTATAAATCATACTTCAATAAGTATAACTACTTTATATAACTATTGTTATATAACTATGGTTAACTTATAAAAGTTAGTGTCTGAAATTTTTTAAAAGAGATATTCCCCTGAAAAAATGGGGAAATTATTTAAAATAATGGGAAATTTGGAATAAATCAATTCTATGTTAAAAACATTAGGAATAAATCAATTCTACAATAAATAAATTAGTGTTTATCACAAATAAAATTATTAAAAAAGGTGTTAGTAATGTCCATAAAAGTAGCAGTTGCCAGTAGCGATGGAAAGTACATCAACCAGCATTTTGGAATGGCTTCCCAATTTCTGATTTTTGAGTTAGATGATGATGGAACCCACAAGTTTCTGGAGTTGAGGGAAAATAAACCTGCCTGCAGCACGGAGGGTCACAGTGAATTATCCATGGAAGAAAGTGTAAAACTAATATCAGACTGCCAGGCCGTACTTGCTGGTCAAATCGGTCCGGGGGCTATTGACATACTGTTGAAAAACAATATAGATCCCTATATAGCACCAACATTTATTGAAGATGCATTGAAGGAATTGGCAGGAATCATACAAACGAAAAAAAATAATTAACTCAATGCAAGTGAGTAAACATGCCCATTAGAGTAGCAGCCGCAAGTAGCGATGGAAAATACGTGAACCAACATTTTGGAAAAGCAGATAAGTTTTTGATATTTGACATTAAAGATAATGGAGAACATGAATTCATTGAGCTTAGAGAAACAGCCCCCCCGGTGTGGTGGAGATCCGAATTTAAAAGAGGAAACAATCGAATTAATTTCAGACTGCGATATTCTGCTGGTGAGTCAGATTGGACCTGGAGCCCAGAAAAAACTGATAAATAGAGGAGTTAGGCCCTTGATCATGCCTGTTTTCATAGAAGATGCTCTGGAAAAACTGTATTCAGTGCTACAGAATGGTTAATTTTATTTTTATTGAATTTCTTTTTCAATGATTTTGAACTGAATTACGGTTTAAATATCGTTAACTATTTATACTAAATAATTTGTTAACAATTGTTATATAACGATAGTTATGCAATTATTTTAATGAGTTGTATAACAATAGTTATATAAGTGGAGTTATATAAAATAAAAGGTGAAAAAATGGTAAAGATACCAGAATTAACAAGAGGAATTGCAAACGATATAACAGAAACCATTGGAAACACACCACTGGTCAGGTTAAATAGAATAAGCGAAGGTTTAGATGCAGAAATATTAGTAAAACTTGAATCATTCAACCCCATCAGCAGTGTTAAAGACCGAATTGGAGTAGCACTAATTGAACACGGGGAAGAAATAGGAGCCATAAAACCGGATTCAGTTTTAATTGAACCTACCAGCGGGAACACTGGAATTGCCCTGGCATTTGTAGCTGCAGCAAGGGGATACCGATTAATACTAACCATTCCTGACACCATGTCCATTGAAAGAAGAAAACTTCTGGCAACCTTCGGTGCGGAAATAGTCTTAACACCGGGTGCAGATGGAATGCCTGGTGCCGTGGCAAAGGCCGAAGAACTGGCTGCAGAAATACCTAACGCAGTAATGCCTCAACAATTCAAAAACCCGGCCAACCCCAAAATCCACAGGGAAACCACTGCCCAGGAAATCTGGAGAGACACCGATGGAAAAGTGGACATCGTTGTGGGAGGAGTAGGTACTGGCGGAACCATCACCGGCCTCGCACAAGCTTTAAAGGAAAAAAAACCCGAAATCAAAGCAGTAGCAGTAGAACCCGCAACATCACCAGTCCTATCCACCGGAGTAAAAGGACCACATAAAATACAGGGAATCGGTGCCGGATTTGTGCCAGAAGTATACGATGCAGACCTTATTGACGAAGTCATTCCCATTAAAGATGAAGATGCCGGAGCATATCTATTAAAACTGGCCAGGGAAGAAGGAATTCTGGCAGGTATTTCATCAGGAGCAGCCACCCGTGCAGGAGTAGAACTTGCCCAGCGCGAAGAAAACAAAGGCAAACAGATAGTGGTTATACTACCTGACACCGGTGAACGGTACCTGAGTGTTGGATGGGTTTTCGAAGAAATTTACAAAACCTACGAAGACACGATTCCTCAAATATAAATTAGTGTTAGTATAATAGTAAAAAATCCATTCAATGCCTTTATCAAGCGTTGAATGTATTTTATGATTTTTCTAAAAAAACCTAATTAGTAAACTATTAGATTTGAACTTCACAGGAGGAAAAAGTAATGTTTGATAGGATAAGAGAAGATCTGGAAATGGTACGTATGCGGGACCCTGCCGCCCGAAGCACTCTGGAAATATTCTTCTGCTATCCAGGTTTACATGCCATCTGGCTCCATAGACTAGCCAGTTGGTTCTGGAACCACAAACTATTATTTTTAGGTCGATTAACATCAACCATCAACCGCCTGTTAACCGGGATCGAAATACACCCCGGTGCCACCATTGGCAGAAGAGTATTTATAGATCATGGGATGGGGGTGGTTATTGGTGAAACTGCAGAAGTAGGGGAAGATGTACTGATTTACCAGGGAGTAGTCCTGGGCGGGACCAGTCTGGAGAAGATAAAAAGACACCCAACCATTGGAAATGGTGTGGTCATAGGTTCGGGAGCCAAGATCATTGGTAATATTAAAATTGGGGATGCATCCAAAATTGGTGCAGGATCAGTTGTCCTGAAACCAGTTCCAGCGGGTTCAACCTGCGTTGGTATACCTGGAAGGGTAGTACAGGAAGAACGCAAATGCGCCATTGATTTAGATCACGGGGAGTTACCGGACCCTGTGGCAGAAGTTATTAACTTACTTTTAAAACGACAGGATGAAATGGAAGCCCAGATCAAAGAACTTGGGATTACCTCAACAGTGATGAAGGCTAACGGCCTGTTAACCCGCAAAACTGAGATGGAAGAAATCTTCTCAGAAGGCGCAGGAATATAAAGAATTTAACTCACATTCATCACAAATAATACTAAAAATCAATACAATATGCATTAATACATACCTTTAAAACATTAAATTTTAAAATAAACATAACTCCTGAAAATTAGAGAGAACTTTTTAAAAACATGTCTTACTGTTAAATGTTTAAAAATGGATTAATGAATTAAAAAGAAAGTGCTAAAAGTATTGATAAATAAATATCTCAGGATTTAATGAATTAATTACTTAAAAACGGATTAAAATAAGGAAATAATAATAAAAAAAATACGGAAATGATTGATAAAATTATAGTAAAAATAAGGGGAATTAGTGATTAAAATGAGACCTCCATGTGAAATAGTAGTGTGGTACGTTATCCCCACCATAAGATCTGAACTGGCCAAGGAACTCCTGAATCTGGGAATGAAACAGAAGGAGATTTCTGAGCTTTTAGATATAACTCAACCCGCAGTTTCTCAGTATATCAGTGATAAAAGAGGACATGGTATAAAATTCAATGATGAAACCCAGAACCTCATCCGAGAATTTGCCAAGGGTCTGGTGGAAGAAAAATACACTCAAAGGGATATAATACCACATGTTTGTCAAATATGTAAAAAAGTAAAGACTGATGAAATTCTCTGTCAGCTACACAAAGAAAAAGGAAAAATGCCAACTGATTGTGACGCCTGTATGTCATCTCACCTAGTTGAATAAACTGTACACCCACAAAGGCCACATTCATGGATTTTTTTTGAATTCCTTTTTACTTCTAAACTTTCGCTTTACTTCTTAAATATTAAATTGAACTGATTTTAAGTTTTTTTACAGCAGGAAGGATGTTATTCTATCGTAATGTTTTTATATCAATCTATATTAACTTATCCTGTCCTAAACTTATCGCTCCTAGTTTTACAAGCTTTATAAATTTTTAAATATTTACTATGACTGGATAATGCCAATAATAAATCTTTCAACCCACATTTATTCATTGATTTTCCATTCATTTTTATTTTCATGAAATCCAGTGATTTTTCTATCCCGGTTGCTATTCTAATAGTATTACTTAATTTTTTTTTGAAAAAAAATCTGCTTTAAAAAAGTAAGCTGAAGGTATGATAGATGAATTTAAAAGGATTTATCTATTAAACTTTGAACCGTGATCTAGTACATATCATTAATTTTTGTTGCTCAGTTTGCTGAACGTAATCATTCAAATAGATTGTTGTGCTTATGAGCTAAGATTCTAATATTATAGCAGTTATGTAATGATAAAAACTGTTTTTTTAGTTAATATTTATATAGGACTGGATAATATCTAAATATGACAGTATGTATATTGATGAAATCAGTAGTATTCAAGTAATAAATACCATATTAATTTAGTAATAAAAATACTAAAAAAATTATGATATAGGTGTTTTCCATTATCATTTTGTCACTATCATTTGGAAATAACTAACCACAGTTGTTTTCATTTGTAAAGAAAAAGGAGGTGAAAAATTTGAAATACAAAAAACGTGGAGCAGCTCTTCTAATAACATTTTTTCTAGCAGTGATACTTTGCAGTGCTGTTTGTGCCGCAGATTCTGACAATAACTCCATCAGTTCCACTGCAGATAATTCCGAAATCCATTCATCGGCGATTACTGCAATATCTGAAGAAAACAACAGTGCAACATCAATAGACCCTATAATATCAGGAACAGTGTTTAATGGTTCAACAGACCTTGGGTTAGGAGGAGTTACCATCCAGGTATTGGATTCCGGTAACAATCTTATGGCGGAAACAACAACCGGAGCCGATGGTTCATATCATGTGAACTTTAACAATCCCGGAACAGTATTCCAGGTGGCAGCAATCAGGTTAGGTTACATATCATACTCAAAAGAAATAACTGTAACCCCCAATGCAACCAATCCCAGTGATCCCAATCTTTACGGAACTGCAAACTTCAGATTATATGGTTTACCAGCTTACAGTGGCAATGCTTCAAGTTATGTATTGAACGTAGGAGCGATTCCAGGAATTTTACTGGATATATACGCAGGAAAATCAAGTGCAGGAGTAGATAGCCAGGTGATACCTTACAGTGAAGGTGAAGGTATACCCTTAGAAATCAGACTGCTTGGCGGCGATTTACTCGCTGGTTTATTGAATGTGAATTCGACAGGTGATCAGGGTTTGGTGACTGGAGGAATACTTCCATCCAATTTACCTAGCTTATTGCAACTACTAGGACTCAATGTGGGTGCTTTAGTTGGAGTTGCTGATTCAAGTACCAACCCCCCAGGAGCAATCGGAGGGAGCAGTTTAGTATCTTTACAACTGAGTTTACTGAATTTAATCCAGATCATAAACTTGGGAGTTATAAACGCCAATAGCAGCGTGACACCCGATTTTGATACTGGCGCCCTTACAAGTTCCTCTAGTGTTGGAAGCACAGCCAATATACTAGTTCTCGGCGGATTACTCGAAATAAACGCTTTAGATGTTCATGCAACTGCGTTTGCCAATGGTGAAGTAGGAGGAGCTTCTGCAATCTATGATTGGACTGTAGCTGACATAAAACTCCTCGGCATAAGTATTTTGGACCAACTCCAGATAAATGGAGTAGTTCAAATTCCGGGAGTGCTGAGAATAGCACTGGGTGATAAGACAGAGATAACTTCTCCTGATGGTACTCATGCCTTTGCTTCAGGGGATGCTTTAAACATTGAACTTCTCAACATCATACCAGGTTATGAGTTATTAACCCTGACCCTGGGTCATGCACAAGCAGAAGCAAGTGTGCCTTTGGGTGGTTTAGATGTAGGAAATGCAGATCTGGGAATTGATAAAGCTGTGAATACCCTGACACCTAACTACATGGATGAAGTTGTGTTCACTCTAACTGCACATAACTACGGACCAGATGATGCTACCAATGTTCATGTGACTGATCTGTTACCTGCAGGGTTTGAATGGGTTTCTGATGATTCTAACAATTCATACAATCCTGCAAATGGAGTCTGGAATATTGGTAATCTGGCAAAAGGTACCAGTGCTGTGTTACATATTGTAGCACGAGTTATTGCATCTAACACTACTATAACCAATGTTGTCAGCATCAATGGAACAGAACATGACCTGGAACCAGGTAATGATCATGATTCTGTGACTGTAACTGTAGGCCCTGCATCCGACCTTGAGATAACTAAGACCGTTGACAAAACCTCACCAGAATATCTCGATACCATCACCTACACCATAACTGTACACAACAACGGACCAGACAATGCCAACGGAGTAACCGTGACTGACCTATTGCCGACAGGATTAAGGTACATCCAAGACGATAGCAACAACGCATACAACCCTACCACAGGAATATGGACCATCGGAACCCTGACAAAAAACACCAACACCGTTCTCCACATCTTAGCACAAGTAATGGTCTCCAACACCACCATCACCAACATCGCCACAGTAAACGGAACTAACCACGACCAAAACAGTACTAACAACGAAACCAACACCACCATAACCATAGGACCCGCATCTGACCTTGGTATTGCTATAAATGTGAATGATGCACATCCAAAATATCTGGATTTTGTTGAGTTTACATTGACTGCATACAATTATGGGCCGGACAATGCACCTAATGCTAAAGTGAATTTCACAGCACCTGCGGGACTTCGCTATGTATCAGATGATACTAATGGTTCATTTAATTCAACCACAGGTTTGTGGAGTATTGGTTACATGGCCTTGAATACCATGGAGGTTATGCATTTAGTAATGCAAGCTATGGTTCCAAATGTTCAGATGACTGTTGAGGCAGTTATAACTGATCCAGACCCTAATTTGGCTTCAGGATTCTATGATCCAAATCCGGACAATAACCGGGCAACTGCTTCAGTTTCACCTTATTCAGTATCGGAACCTGGAAATCCAACTACCAAGACCACTGATTCCAGCACCCCCACAACCTCATCAGAAAAAACCGTTGGTATGCAAACTACGGGAATACCCCTTGGTGGAATATTAATGGCAATACTGATGATCTTCACTGGAATATCGGTGTCCAAAAGGAAGTAAAAACAACTCATTTTCCCCTTTTTATTTTTTTTTGATAATTGAATGGACATGTAATAAATTAAAATTCTAATTTTTAGGTCTGAACTTAAAATCATAACAAATCAATTACAATTTAGACAGATTGAATATTATTTAATTAATTATAAAAAAGATTAAAGTCTAATATAATTAAAAATCTGTGTAAATAAGATTTTGTATATAAATAATTGTGTTATAAAATTAAAAAAAGGATATTAAAGCATAAATAAAAGCAAACACTATTTAACTTTAGGAATAACCTTATTTTATTGATTTTAGTCTTTTGGATAATTTTGTGGATTCAGACTTAATTAATTTAATACACTTCTAAATCTGTTAAAAAATTGTGGGATTAGTTGTCTTATGTGTGCAATAACTGGCATCATCGGTGAAAATATTGGTGACAAACTGTATAATATGTTACTAACCCTTAAACACAGGGGACCTGACAAATCTGGAGTTTTTGTAGATGGTAAAATATCTCATGGCAACTTGGAAGATTTGATCATACCCCACGGTAACATTGGACTGGGTCACAATCTTCTGTCTATTGTGGGATCAGAAGTTGTTCAACCAATGAGCAATGGGAAAATTATCCTGGTTTGTAACGGGGAGATCTACAATTATTCCCAACTGCATTCTGATTTGGAAGATACATCATATGATTTTAAGACTGACAGTGACTCTGAAGTGGTTTTAGCCCTCCTCACAAAACACTACCAAGGTTCCCTATTAAAAACTGTTCCTTTGGTTCTTGAAGAGTTGGATGGAGATTATGCCTTCGCTGCATATGATGGTGAAGATTTAGTTGCAGTTAGAGACCCGTTGGGTGTGAAACCACTTTATTATGGGGATGAAAATGGCTTATTTGGTTTTGCATCAGAAAAAAAAGCATTATGGGAAGTTAAAATAAATAAAACCCACAGCTTACCACCTAATTTTATGTTACATAATAAGGAACTAGTACCTTTACCACAAAGACAATCACTACCACAAATATCATCATTACAACAAATATCATCAGGGAAAGAAAATTTCTCTTCCTGCGTAGAAGACCAATTCCAAAACGAATCATATGACTTTTCCATTGAAAGTGAATTTTCCAAAAGTACTCGGGTCACTTCAGATAAAAAATATCTTAAAGAAAAAGAAGAGATTAAAAAGGTTTTAGGAAATTATATCAGGGAATCTGTGAAAAAAAGAACCCGGGGCCTGGATAAGGTGGGAATTTTATTTTCTGGAGGTGTTGATAGCACCTTACTGGCTGTGCTATGTGCTGATCTCGGGATTGAAACTGAATTGTATGCAGTGGGTAGTGAAGGTTCTCCAGACCGTGTTTTCGCCAGTAAAGTAGCGGAGTATATAGGTCTTCCCCTTCACATCAGAATGGTTGATGAGGGCGTGGTAAGAGAATACATTCCCCGAGTATTAAGTGCCATAGAAGAGTGGAATGTTATGAAATTAGGGGTGGGTATGACCGCATACCTGGCTGCGGAGATGGCCCACCATCATGGTCAAAGGGTGATCTTGTCTGGTCAGGGTGCAGATGAACTCTTTGCAGGATACCATCGATACCTCAGTTTTTACCAGCAAAAAGGTGAAGAGGCCCAGGAAGACCTCCAGAATGATGTGGCGAATCTTTACCATGTAAACTTGGAGCGTGACGATAAAGTAACCATGGCCAGCAGTGTGGAACTGAGGGTTCCCTATCTGGACCTCCAAATTATAAATATGGCCATGAATATACCTATGTACTACAAGATAAATGGTCCAGATGACAAATTACGTAAGTGTATCCTCAGGGAAGTGGCTAACCAGATGGGTGTGCCCTTTGAGATCGTTAAAAGACCTAAAAAAGCTGCACAGTATGGATCGGGTATCCATAAAATCCTCAGAAAAAAGGTGTTAAAGGACTCAGGATATATGGATAAATTGAAAAAATCCTTTAAATTTATAGACATTTAAATTCATAATATGGATGATTGATAAACATTCAATATAAAAAAAATAATAATTCAACTTACCAATTGAGAATGAAATTCTAATTAATAAACGAATATATGAAAATAACTAAAATAAGGTAATTTAATAATTTGGGAGTGAAAAAATTGAAGATTGAAAAAGAGGCCGAAGAGATACTCCAGAGCTTTTCTGAAGCCCTGAAAGACATACCTGAACTGGAAGAAACCCATTACATGGTTGATAACGTTAACCTATCCCGGGAAGACTGTGCTGAAGAGAAGGACTCAACCAAGATCATGCGCAACGCCCATGTGGATAAAGAAGGTAATCTGATTGCTGAAAAAGGAAAGTGGGTAAAATGAGATTTAACCTTGTACTGGATCTACCCGATGTTCCAGGACAATTATTAGAAGCTCTTGAACCCATGGGAAGATTAGGCGCAAACATAGTAGCAGTTATACACCAGAGAGATGTTAAAACAGAACGGGGCACAGTTCCAGTCCAAATAACCATAGAAGGAGACAAAGAAACCTTAGATCGGGTTATGGATGCCATGGAAACTAAAGATATTCAGATAATGGCAGTGGACGGTGTACTGAGGAAGGAACAGATCACCACCGTTCTGGTGGGGGATATTGTGGAAGAAGATGTGAAGGACACTGTAACCCTCTTAAACCAGTTGGAAGGTGTCAGAGTGGCTGATCTGGATCTTAAAATGTCTGATGAACCCCGAAACTCTGCCACTAAGATCGTTATGGAAGCAGATTTCGGACAGAAAAAGGAAGTGCTCAAAAACATCAAAGAAGTTGGGAATCAAAAGGGCTTCCTGGTTATTAATGAAGTTTAAGGATTATGGAGTCTAAAGTAGGTGTTCCCATGAAAATTATTATTTTAGGTTTTGGTGCAGTAGGACAGGGAGTTGCCCGTGTTCTGTCCATGAAAGAGGATTATTTGAAGAGTAACTATGATCTTAATCCCCAGATCGTTGCAGTGACTGACCGTTCCGGGGCAGCCATAAAAGAAGATGGTCTGGATGGAGAATTGCTCCTTAAAACCAAAAACGAAACCGGCAAAATCTCGTCTTACCCAGAATATGGTGTTCCTGGTGTAAGCAGTCTTAAAGTTCTAGAAGAAGTTGAATACGATTGTCTGGTGGAAGTTACTCCCACGGATATTGATGATGGAGAACCCGCCCGTAGCCATATCCTGAAGGCCATGGAAGAGGGTAAAGATGTGGTTACATCCAATAAGGGCCCCCTTGCATTGTCATTCCAGGAACTTGCTAGTTCTGCTCAATCCAATGATGTTGAATTTAAATTTGAAGCATCAGTGGGCGGTGCCATGCCCATCCTAAATTTCGCCCATGATAATCTGGCAGGATGCAGTATAGAATCAATTTACGGGATTTTGAACGGAACCACTAATTACATCTTATCCAGGATGGCTAAGGAAGGATCATCTTATGAACAAACCCTCAGTGAAGCCCAGGAAATGGGAATTGCAGAAACTGATCCATACCAGGATGTGGAGGGTATTGATGCAGCCTGTAAAATAGTTATACTGGCCAATTCTGTTTTAAACCTCCCTGTAACTCTTAAAGATGTTGAAGTTGAAGGAATATCCAGAATAACCGCTGAATCGATCGCTCTGGCTAAGAAAGAAGGTTTATTAATTAAACTTATTGGTGAAGCTTCAGCTGATGCTCTGGAAGTATCACCCCGCCTGGTGCGCCAGGGATCACCCTTTGCAGTGGAAGGTACCCTTAACGTTGCCACTCTTAAAACTGATCTGGCAGATGATGTGACTGTGGTAGGTAAAGGTGCTGGATCCGTGGAAACCGCCTCTGCCATTTTAAGTGACATCATCAGTATCTGGAAGATAAGGAAATGATAAACTTTTAAAAAATTATTTTTTTTAATAAATCATCATAATATCAGTTTTAAGCTTAATAAATTCCTAAATTAAGATTGTCTTAGAAACTGCACCTAAAACTATCTTAAAAACCATAAATAAAAAATTATCTTAGAAATATAAATAAAAAATTATCTTAAAAACTATAACTAAAAAATTATCTTAAAAAATTCATTTATTTGATTTAATGGATTTAATCTATTACAAACCAGAGATGAAAGGAGATAAATTTAATGAAGTATGTTGTTGTTATTGGGGATGGAATGGTTGACAAGCCATTAAAAGAGCTGGATGGAGAAACACCCCTACAAAGAGCCAAAACCCCCAATATGGATTTTATAGCAAAAAATGGGTCCTGTGGAATGCTGAAAACTGTCCCTCAGGGGATGGAACCCGGATCAGATGTGGCCAATCTATCCATAATGGGTTATGATCCTAAAAAATATTACACCGGCCGTGGCCCACTGGAAGCCGCCAGTATCGGAGCTGGGCTTGAAAAGAATGATGTGGCATTCCGTTGTAATTTAATAACTAACGAAAATGGCATTTTAGCTGATTTCAATGCTAGTCATATCACCACTACTGAAGCATCCCAGCTCATTGAGACTTTAAATCAGTCATTTTCACGTTACGGGAAATTCTATCTGGGAACTAGTTACCGCCACCTATTCGTTTATAATGATAGGAATGCATCTTTACTCAAATCAACTCCTCCACATGATGTTGTAGGAGAACCAATTCAGGAACATCTTTTAAAAGGAAATAATGACACATTAAAGCACCTAGCTGATGACCTGAATCAGCTGATGTATAAATCTTCGGATATTCTGGAAAAGCAATCCCTAAATGAGAAAAGGGTTGAATCTGGTAAAAATCCAGCTAACATGATCTGGTTATGGGGACAAGGACCCAAACCCCAATTACCTCCTTTCAAAGAAGAATACAACCTTAAAGGTGCAACCATTACAGGAGTAGACCTAATCAAAGGAATTGGAACTTACCTGGGATTAACCAATATTCATGTTCCTGGGGCAACTGGCTATTATGACACTGATTACTGTGGTAAGGCTGAATATGCCTTGAAAGCCCTGGAAGACCATGATCTGGTATTTATTCATGTGGAAGCTCCTGACGAAGCAGGGCATGCTGGAGATATCCAAGAGAAAATAAAAGCCATAGAACGCATTGACCGACGCATACTGAGAAAGTTAAGAGAAAAACTCCCAGCAATAGATGATTATGCTCTGGCTGTGTTACCGGACCACCCTACACCGATAGATATTAGAACTCATACTTCAGATCCAATTCCATATGCCGTGTACACCCCAGGTTGCGAAGCAGATAAAACAGAAGCATATAGTGAAGTTTCTGTTTTAAATAGCTTTAAAAATAATTCTAATGAAATCATGGAAGGTTATAAGTTTCTTAAATTTTTCATAGAATATGGAAAATGTGCTAAAAAATCTTGAGAAAATGGTAAAACATCCTGTAGAAGTGGTAAAGATCTTGAAGTGATTTCCAGACGTATCCATTTCGTTGAAGGCAAATAAACCATGAGTTGAAGAAAATATAATTATAATAATTAATAAAGGTGGGATTTAAAATAAGTTATTCAAAATTCCGGTACTATTCTGCAGTGACTGCGGGTAAAATAGTGTCTTTCGTTCTCAGAAAAATTCTCAAAAGCAGTGCTAGTGCAGCGCCTGGTAAAGTGGCCATGACCATTTATCCAGATATTCTGAGAGTGGTAAATGACCGCTGCCAGAAGAAGATCATTATCACTGGTACCAATGGTAAAACCACCACCAATAACCTTCTCACCCATATTTTAACCAGGGAATATCCTTCAGTTCTCTCTAACTTAAGGGGGGCTAACATGCCACAGGGACTGGTAAGTGCCTTTTTGCATGACCGGAAAAAAGAGTATGATTGGGGAGTTTTCGAAGTGGACGAAGGTTCATTTGAAAGGGTTACTGAACATCTTAAACCAGACTACGTTCTGGTGACCAATTTCTTCCGGGACCAGCTGGATCGCTATGGTGAGATCGAAAAAGCATTTCAGGACATCCTGGAATCTCTGGAATCATTGGATACAACTTTAATCCTTAACGCAGATGACCCTCTGGTTTCAAACTTCCGTAAACTCCATAAAAGGAATATTTACTACGGGGTGACCCAAAACCAGTACAGCAGCTGCCAGCAGGGAATTGTTGAATCAAGATTCTGTCCCGCTTGCAGTAGCTATCTAGACTATGATTATTATAATTATGGACAATTAGGTGGTTACCAGTGCCCTGATTGTGGTTTTTCCAATCCTGATTATGATTATCAGATTACGGAGATAAATTACCAGGATCATCAGTACCATTACCAGTTTAAGAATAAGAATCAAAACATGCAGGATATAACCTTTGCCTACGAGGGAATATACAATGCATATAACTGTTGTGCGGCATTATCTACTGCCCTGGAAGTAGGTCTTCCTCTCGATAAAGTTGCTCATTCCATTGAAGAATTTGAGTATCATCTGGGCCGGATGGAAAATTTCCAGTTCCCAGGGAAAATTGTTAAAATAGCACTGGTTAAAAACCCCATTGGACTCAGTGAAACCATAAGCAGCATTTTTCTGGATGAACGAGAAAAATCCATGTTATTTGTGCTTAACGACAACCCAGCTGATGGTAAGGATGTTTCTTGGATATGGGATGCTGAAGTAGAAAAAATGAATAATATAAAAAACATCAACCACATCTACTGTTCAGGTCGCCGGGCTGAAGATATTGCACTCAGACTCAAATACGCTGGAGTACCAGTTGAACTGGTAGAAGTGGATGATAAAATGGATAATGCCATAGAAAAACTTCTAAATGAAGATGTGGAAATAGCTTATCTCTTACCAACTTATACCGCCGTGTTCCAGGCCCGTGAACTGGTACTGGCACGTTTAGAAGGTTCAGGTAAGAAAATGTCACACATTCGTGAGTATCTGAAAAATTTGAAGTTTCCAGGGCGTTAAATGAATAATTAAAAAATGATTGAACCTGTTAAATAACTTCAAAGCATTATGGAACTAATTAAATAAAAGTTCAAAGTATATTAAAACTAATTTAACGACTCAAAGTATATTAAAACTAATTTAATGACTCAAAGTATATTAAAACTAATTTAATGACCTAAAGTGTATTAAAACTAATTAAATAACTTCAATATCACTTAATATGTTAATAATAAAAATAATATTGCTGGGAAAAACATGGAACTGAAAATATATCATATGTATCCGGATCTTCTGAATCTTTACGGTGATCTGGGTAATGTAACCTGCCTACGTCAGCGCTGCCAGTGGAGGGGTATTGATGTAGAGGTGGTGGGTTTCAGCATGAATCACGAAGTACCCTTGGACGAAGGTGATCTGTTCTTTATTGGAGGTGGATCTGATCGTGGACAGAACATTGTTTACTCCCACCTTTTAAAATACACACGTATGATGGGAGATCTGATTGAAGATGGTGCCCCGGTACTGGCTATATGCGGGGGGTATCAACTTTTAGGTGAAAAGTACATTGATGCAGATGGAAATGATGTTCCTGGTCTGGGAATATTTGATTACCATACCCGTAGTGAGGAAGGACGGCTCATTGGGAATATAATCATTGAAAATAGTTTAGGCCTTAATCCAGAGACACTAGTGGGCTTTGAAAATCATGGGGGTCGTACCTACCATGACCACCAGGCACTGGGAAAAGTAAAAGTAGGTTACGGTAACAATGGCCAGGACAGTGAAGAGGGTATGGTTTACCAGAACTGCATCGGAACATACCTCCACGGCCCATTACTACCTAAAAATCCACACTTGGCTGATTACCTAATTTTAAAGGCGTTAGAAAGGAAATATGGCTTGAAAGAGTTATCATCCCTTGATGATCAACCGGAATACGCAGCTCATGAAAAAGTACTGAAATTGTACTCCCCCTGATTTTCTAGGAAATCATTTAATGGGAAATACATTGATTGGTGGGGGATCATTACACTCTTTCGGAATCTTTTTTAATGATATTTACCTATACATAGATGTTCCTATTGGACTTTCATTAGGTATGCACCTTGGAGTAAATATTCATGGGAACTAAAATTTTAAGCCTATTCAAAGCATTAAAATAAGTAGTAATGATTATTTAAAGCTTTTTAGAATAGTTTATAATGTTTTACAATTAATACAGTGTTAAAATCTTTTTAAGGAGATGGTTTGTCTGTCTAGATATATAGTGGTTACTGGTGGTGTGGTAAGTTCAATTGGAAAGGGAATAACAGCAGCTTCGATTGGTAGAATTTTAAGGTCTTATGGTGTTGATGTAACTGCCATCAAGATTGACCCTTATCTTAACTGGGATTCAGGAACATTAAACCCCTACCAGCATGGTGAAGTCTTCGTTACTGAGGATGGTATGGAAACTGACCTGGATCTTGGCCACTACGAGCGTTTTCTGGATGTTAACCTCTCAGGAAAATCCAACATCACCACGGGTAAAGTTTACTCTTCAGTAATTGATCATGAACGCAAGGGAGACTACCTGGGTTCATGTGTGCAGATCATACCCCATATCACCAACAAGATCAAGGACATGGTGCGTAAGATTGCTCGTGAAAGCCAGGCTGAAGTGGTTTTGGTAGAAGTAGGGGGAACTGTGGGGGATATTGAAAGTCAACCATTTTTAGAAGCCCTTAGACAACTTAGAAATGAGGAAGGTCATGACAATGTTATGTTTGTACACGTAACCTACGTACCCTACCTGAAAGCTGCAGGTGAATTTAAGACCAAACCTACCCAGCACAGTACCAAGGAACTCAGGAGTACTGGTATCATTCCAGATATGATAATCTGCCGTTCAGAGTTACCTATTGATCAGGCTCTTAAAAACAAAATTGCACATTTTTGTGATGTAGAACCTAAAGCAGTAATCAGCACTCCTGATGTTGAATCAATTTATGAGGTTCCACTGATCATCAACCAGGAAAAAGTCGGGGAATACATCTTAAATCGGATAAAAATTGATGCATGTGACCAGGACCTGAATGAATGGGAACATGTGGTTGAATCACTAAAACAGGATTCATATCAGGTAAGTATTGGAATAATTGGTAAGTACGTGGAACTGGAAGATGCTTATATGAGCATCAGGGAGTCATTAAAACACGCTGCAGCTCATCTTGGAATAAAAGTCAACATTGAATGGATACAGGCTGAAGATACCATTGACGAAGAGAAAATAAGCCATCTTGATTCTCTTTTAATACCCGGCGGTTTTGGTGAGCGGGGAATATCCGGGAAACTGGATGCAGTGCAATATTCTCTCCAGAATAAGGTTCCACTTTTCGGAATCTGTCTGGGAATGCAGTGCATGGTTATAGAATTCGCCCGCCAGAAGGGTTTTGAAGGAGCACACAGCACTGAATTTAATAAGGAAACCTCTTATCCGGTTATTGACCTCATGGAAGAGCAGAAAAAAATAAAAAATATGGGCGGGACCATGAGGTTGGGTTCTTACCCTTGCAAAGTTAAAGAGGGAACCATGGCCCATGAAGCCTATGGTCAGGATGAGGTCAGTGAACGACATCGTCACCGTTTTGAATTAAACAATGATTACAGGGACGTTCTTAAAGAGAAAGGGTTGATTATTTCCGGAACATCACCCGATGATTTCCTGGTGGAAATGATAGAGTTGAAAGATCATCCCTGGTTTTTAGGTTGCCAGTTCCACCCTGAATTCAAATCCCGACCCAACAAAGCCCATCCTATCTTTGTATCATTTTTAAGGGCAACTCTGGAAAACCATAAGCAAAAATCAGGAAAATAAACCTACCAGAACCCTGAGGACTTAAATGATCATAGACATCCCTCTATTAACCATTATATTAGCGGTGGTAGCGTGTATTTATGCCAGTTATTCTGACCTTAAAAGGGGTATTATTCCCAATAAATTAACATTTCCCCTTATTGGTCTGGGATTAATACTTAATGGAATTTATGCAGTTATGCTGGGTGAAATCTGGTACATTGTGGTATGTGCAGTGGTTACTGGAGTAATATTTACCTTAGGCTACCTCTTCTGGAAGCTGGGAGCATGGGCTGGTGGGGATGTTAAACTCTTCACTGCTTTGGCAGCACTTCTCCCATTTTACTCACTTCCACCATATTACCCTGCCTTAATACCCTATAACTTATTTGGAGTGCAATTCCCCCTTGAAGGAATTTACCCCTTCCCATTAACATTGATAATTAACAGTATCCTGTCTATACTCCCATTTCTACTGATTTACGTTTTTTATGTGGTAGTAAAAACCAAACCACACCTCATGGGTGAATTAACAGCCCCATTTATAGAATATAAAAAGAACATTGTCCTAACCCTGGTAATCACATCCGCGGTTAACATAACTCTTTTCATAACCCAGCATTTGAACTTTCAGATAATGCAATTGGGAGCACAGATTATAATTATTTCCTTAATTTTGATTTATCTCTTAACTCTGTTAATATCCAAATTACCCAATCAGGTTAAAGCAGTGGTAGTATCAATGGTTACTGTTGCAGCTCTGTTCTTTAACCTTAAAATTACCCTTATTAGTATTGTTATTTTATTCATCTCCATAATCATAATCGAACTTGTGAAAAAGCTGTTAACATCAGTGAGCAGAGAAGCACTGCAGGATGATACTCCCCTGGATGAACTTAAGGAAGGAATGATACCTGCTTATAACCTGTACCAGAATGAGGACCAGGAGGTATTTGTGGATGATAAGAGTTTCACTGATAAGATTAAAGAATCCTTCAAAACAAGAGACCCAAATATTCTCACTGCAGCCCCGGGTAAACGTTTGATTGGAACTCTGGCAGCAGGATTAACCACAGAAGACATCCAGCTTTTAAAACAACTACACCAGAATGGTAAAATTACCAATGCATTCCGGGTAAAAAAAGGAGTTCCCTTTGCACCTTCAATTTTAATTGGGCTTATCATATCACTTTTCATTGGGGATCTGGCTTATATATTACAGAAAATACTTATCTGGGCCCTCTATTAACACATTATGAGCCCTTATTAACATATTACACCAATGATCTAATGGCGTCACTGATGGAAACCCTTGAAGATCAAGTAGCAATAATCCTCAGGATTTGAAACAAGAGACATTATATATTGTTAAGTTAAAAATGCACTAATATTTATATGAATCCTATGTCAATAGATTATATAATCTATGTGAATTAGATTATAATAATAATCAGAGTGGTTAAAATGGAAAACAAAGGACAGGTTTCTGCAGAGTACTTACTCCTTCTGGTAGTGATTTTAGTTATAATGGCTGCAGTTACCATACCATTAGTAGCTTCATCTGTCAATGCTACTATGGATGTTTCCACCTCATCTGACACGAAAAATGCAGTGCAAAGCATTGCAAATGCTGCTAATTTAGTTTATGCTAATGGACCGGGTGCTAAACGGACGCTTAGTATTTATATGCCCCAAACTATGAATTTAACTTATGATAATAACACTAAGACCATTAATCAAAAACTGGGCCTTTCTTCCCAGAATAAAACCATAAGTGCCAGTGTAGATTACACTGTTAGCTTTACGAATCCCACTCCTAGTAAGGGATGGCATGAAACACAGATAACCTGGCCCACCAATGGAACTAACTCCCCTATAACTGTAGTTTTCACAACTTAAATTTTTGAGGTAAACTTAAATTTTGAGGTAATAATATAATGTTCAATAAATTAGGAGACATAATATTACGATTTTTCTCACTTCTGGGGGCAGTGATACTCGCAATACCGAAAATTCCCCAAAAACTCAGTAACATCAACAGGGACCGCGTGAAAGAAAAGATAGACACTGAAAACATTAAAGAAAACGTTTCAAAAGTTAAGGAAAACTTGGGAATTGATGAAAAAACCTCAAAGATCAACTCTAATGAAACCCCCTCTTCAAAACAAACAACATACTCAAATGCCCATAATACTGGAAAAACCAGCGAAAAATCTGATGTTATTCTTATATCCACTCCCTTCACATCCAAGGAGAAGGAAGATACTATCTTTCGTCTTCAATTGTTATCAGCAGGATTCCTTATTATATCTGTTTTATACCTTTTTAATTTCTTTTCTTTGATTCTTTATGGAATCCTTGGGATTTTAATAGCAGGTTACATCATTTATATCTTATTTAACCGGGTTAAAGTCATGTATGGTCCGGAATTCCCTGCTTATCGGGATTTTTTCTTGATGTACCTGGTGGTGGGTATTATCCTGGTACTGGCCGGTACCAATAGCAATCTGGTCATGGCATTTTCCTTCAGTTTTTTCCCGTCACTGACCATATTCATATTTGCAATTGTGGCAGTGGCACTTGTCTATCTAATTTTCAGGATACGTTACCATCGAGACTTCACTTATGGAGTTGTGATTGAAACCGGTGAAAGGATGGCATATGTAAAGGTAGAATATGATATTCGTTCCAATGTCAAACCAGACATATATGTGGTTGAAAACGGTTACGGTGCAGTAGATGGTGATACAGTAAAATTAAAGACAGAACAGAAGATTCTCAGTAACAGTGGTAATAAACCAGTAAGTGTGATGGAAACTGTTAACAAGATTTAGTCCATTTTTTTGATTTTTAATAAAAACCTTAAATCAACATCAAATCATATGCAAATTTTATTTAAAAATTTTATTCACCATACCCGATTTGAAAAAAATTATTTACTCGAATTGAATCCATCAAAGAAACTAAACCTTATCCAAAAACTCATTAAAGCTATAATATTCACATTACCTTCAAAAAAAATTGAATGAATAAAAAAGGAATAAATAAAAAAGAATTAATGGATGTACTTAATATGCATGATATTTCACCCAGCCATCCTCGTTATCGTTCCCTTCTTTTAAGGGATAAAATGGCCCAGGCTTACCGAGAAGGAATCCTGGCTGATAGTGCCCTTATCGCCCATGGTAGGGGTGAGGCATTTGATTATATTTTTGGCGAAAAAACAAATCCCCCTGCAATTAAAGCTATTAGAGCTGCTAGTGCCACTCTTTTACTTGCTGAAAACCCAGTTTTATCAGTTAATGGAAACACTGCAGTTTTAGCGGCAGAAGATATGGTGGAACTGGCCAGTTTGCTACCTGCAAAGGTGGAGATCAATCTATTTTATCGCACACCCCCACGTGTGGTTCAAGTTGAGAGGGTGTTGAAAAATGCAGGTGCAAATGAGGTTCTAGGTAAAGAGGGTGATGATTTCCTGCCCCTTAAGGGGTTGGAGGGACCCAGATCACGGGCGCATCCAGAGGGTGTGTACATTGCAGATGTGGTTCTAGTTCCATTAGAGGATGGTGACCGTGCCGAAGCACTGGTGGCATTGGGTAAAAAGGTTATAACTATTGATCTGAACCCATTATCGCGGACGGCTAAAAAATCATCCATAACCATCGTGGACAATCTAGTCCGGACCATACCACTTATTATTAACGAAGTTAAAAGGCTTAGAGAATGCTCCAGGCAGGAGCTGGAAGAGATAGTTATGGAATTTGATAATGATGAGAATGTGTCTAGTTCACTTGAACTGATATCAGAATATTTTAAAAGAGATGAAGACTCATGAATGTAATTGGAGTTACAGGAATGCCAGGATCTGGTAAAAGCGTGGTTTCCAGGGTTGCGGATAGTCTGGGAATGAAAGTGGTGAGGATGGGGGATGTTATCCGTAATGAAGCTCAAAAGAGAAACGAAGCCCCAGGAAAAGTGGCAGTGGAACTGCGCCAGGAGTACGGGGAATTTATAGTAGCAGAGCGATGCGTGGAGTATATTAAAAATTTTTCAACCAGTGGAGTGGGACATTCAAATAAACCCCAGAAAGATAAATCGCCAGTATTCCTTATTGAAGGAATTCGCAGCCCCTGGGAAGTGCAAATATTCAAAAAAAATTTCCCAAATTTTAAGGTTATAGCCATACATTCTGCACCAAAAACACGTTATATACGGCTTAAAAAGAGGATGCGATCCGATGATTCTGCTGAGGCTAAAGAAGCCCAAAAAAGAGACCAGAGAGAACTTAAATTTGGTATTGGAGAAGTAATTGCCAGTGCTGATTTTATGGTGGTTAATGAGAGTGCTAAAGGTAAACTGAAAAACACAGTGCGGGGGATCCTGAAAAATGAATTGCAAAATAGTTGCTAAAGCCACAGTTAAACCCACTGAAGATCTGGATAAAGTAATAAAAGCCCTATCAAATATCTTTGACTATGATGATATTGTAATAGCCGAAGAAATGGTTACAGTCACTGGCAATACATCCTGTCTTTTCCCATTTAGAGAATTCCTGGATAAAGGACAGATCAATGATGCTGCCAGAAAAATGATCCTCAAGGGATGGGACGAAGAATCCAAAACCATTAATTTAAAGTTGAATAAGCAAGCAGCCTTTGCAGGTAGGATCAACCTGGTGGATGCTGCTGATCTTTCACCCCTTGGAGAGATAGAAGTTAAAATCAGCACAGAAAATGTGGAAAAATTTGCCAACTGGCTATGTGGTCCTTAAACAATAAATTTTAAACAGATACGATGATTTTAAATGAATAAACAAATTTAAACAAAAAAATGATTTAAATGGACAAATAAATTTTAAATAGAATACAATGCGTTTTAATGAATAAATAATTTTTTGATGAAGACAATGATTATTTATGGATAAAAAAAGAGTCTTAAATGGATAAAATAAGATTTTTTTATTGATAATGTGATTTTCACAAATCTAGTGAGGGAAAATCAATCTTTTTCCGTTAATTCTGCATCCTTAATCACCAGATGGCCGCTATCAACATCCCATATCTTTTCTGAGTCCAGAATATGGAGTCTTTTAGTGAAAATGGGGCCGTTAAGTACCAGGGTTTCTGCTTCCCCACCTTCAAATGCCATGTGTAAACCATATTTATCATGGAGTACCTTCAACTCTTCCAGTAACTCTTCATCAACAGTTCTACCCAGCCATGATTCATCCAGACCTTCAGCAGATACACTGGTGATGATTACTTCAAATCCCAACTCAACAACCTCTTGCATATAATCCAGAGGCTCTCGGTGCCATAATGGTGCTATAGATTCCAAGCCTAACTCCTGGCAGAGCCCATCAATACGTGATTTCTGGTACTGGGAATGTATTGCCCCGGTAAATACTGCCTCAACACCCCTATTTTTAAGGTCTTTAAGGGCATTTCTAAGATCATCTAATTCTTCTTCCTTCATGCCTGGAGTTTTAGCCTGAATAAGTGGTATTCCCATGGCTTGAGATAGTAAAACCGCCAGGTGGATGTTAGGAACATGGAACATGTAAGAGTAAGGATTCTCAGAATGCATGGAAAGTAGATATTCCACATTCCAACCATCTTCCATGGCTTTGTAAACCGCCATGGTACTGTCTTTACCGCCTGAAAAAAGTACTGCTGCTTTCATAATCATTAACTCCGTCAATAATCATTTAATGCCCTAAATATAGCAATGAAATGCCATTAAATATTTGTTAATCCATTAAATATTTAATCCATTAAATATCAATTGCTTTAAACCAATTACTCATCATTAAATAATTGTCTTTAATTGTCTTTTTAAACGTTTAATATTTGACTAAACTACTAAGATCACTGCCTGAACTAATTAAATTAATAAAATAAAAATCAAGGAGGGAAATATCAGTGGTTACCATCCTCATGTGATTAATTAACCTTTTTTTTACGTAGCCTGTTTTTAAGACCTTTAAAACCGCTTATTATGGTGTCAATGAACATTCCAGCTAATCCAACCAGTACACCCAGGAATCCGCAGAACAGTATCACATTGTTCTTTGCAGGGATGGTGCTTTTCAGGGTTTGGATTTCTTTTTCCACAGGCCCATTGATCTCAGTTACCACAACTTCCCCCTGGGGGAGTTGTTTAACAACTGAATCTACCTGAGATGCATCCACCACTACTTTAACCTGCACTATACTGTATTTGATATTTATACCACTAATCAGGAGCAACCAGCTTTTAAGTTTCTTGATAACTTCTGTGGGGTCACTTCCTGGTTTGATCTGTACCATCAGGGTATCACTGGAGACAACAGTTGCTGATGTGATATTGGTGTTGGCCGAGGGTATGCGTGACTCCAGATTACTCTTCCAAGCACTGCTTATTCCTGTTGTTTTTACCGTTATTTCTCCACTTTCAACACTCTGGACTCCAGGAATATTCTTAACATCCGCAATGGCTTTATTAACATCACTGTCTGTGGAAATGTTTAAGGTGATGGTTTCTTGCTGGTCAGTGGTGGACATGTATATGCCCCTGGCCATATCCGGAAGATCATCATAGACCGGTGCTATAAAGAATGCACCGCCAATTAAACCCACCACAAATCCTAAGCCAATAACGAATAAGAAATTCTTTTTACCAATTAATGGTGTGAGAAGTGCAGTGGAAAATACAAAGGCCATTAAGAGGAAAAAGAGTATGATCATAATGATTACAAATATTGTTTCCATGGTTTCATCTCTGGTTGGTCAGTAGTACAGGTAAGGAAAGTTAAAGTCATTGAAATGGATTATCATGTAAATAATACACTATCAAATAGTGTTCACTAGATAATTACAGTATCAAGTAGTGTTCACTATTTTTCCTGTGTTAACATCCACATATACAGTTTTTGATGGTTGGGTAATTTTGGAGATTGGAACCATCCACACCACTATGGTAGTCTGGTTGACCACAATAGTTCCCTGCATTGGGTCCGAAGCTTTATATCCCGGATTAGCATTAATAGCTATATTCTTAGCCTGAGTTGCTGATATCAGGAAAGTGTTACTTGCATTGTTATTTGATGAATTAGTTGAATTGTTAGAAACAACCGGTGCTTGGCTGACTGGTGTGGATGTGACAGGAGGAGTATAAGACTGATTATCAGTAGTTACATTTGATTTGGACTGAAAAGGATTATAAGCATACGCTACCAGCATAAAAACCACCACAGCAACTACAATCAGCGCCTTTTTTTCCCAACCTTCTCCTAGATCCATATTAATACCCTTGGAATTTTATAACACCCTTTACATTTTTAATGGTTATTATTCTATCGGTTGTAGTACTGGTAGTGATATTGAAGTTATTAACCTGTTGTGGTATCATCTTGACACTAACAGTTTTATTATTATAGATGACATCAACAGAATCAGTGGAATTATTCACACGGATAACTGATGCAGTAGTGGTTATGCCTGCCGGAATTGTTAAATTAGCTGTATAACCATCTCCATTAACATAGACTGCATTGATAGCCCCAACCACTTTTTCACCCAGAGCTCTGGCTTTACCCATATCTGCAGCATTTAACTGGTTAAATTCACTTCCAACCAGTGAAAGCACACTTGCCATAATAACCAGGAAAATGAGAGTTATAAATAATAACTCTACACTTGCCTGTCCTTTTTTATCAAGATCCAACTTTTTCACCTGAAATAATAAAGATTACGTGTTATAATTACTGATTATGTGTTATAATTACTCGCTAATGGGAAATAAGTTTTGTAAGTTTGGGAAAGATAAAAAGGTTTACCCGCGGGATCATTGAAGGGTACAGTTCCATTTATGGTTATACCAGTACCAGTCACCCCTGTAGCATACTCGTGATCTAAAGCAGAGATTGTTTTACCCCTGTATACATCGCTTAGTGGGTTACCTATAATAAAAGTACTCATACGGGTTTCATTGTTCTCACCGCTGATCTGTCCTCCCTGTAGCCTTTCAAAGAAGTTGAGCCCGGAAGGATCAGGGAAGTACTGTGGAAGAAGTGATTGATTTTGAGGATTATCGGTTCCGTTTAAACAATTCCACAGGTTCTGGATTTCTGCACCTGTAACATTATCATCAAAGTGGTAATCTACATCTCCTAAATAATTTTCTTCATACTGAGGATATTCATATATAACATCCCTGCTCCTGAAACTGGTTTTTATCCATATGTAAGGATCTTCAACACCAATAATTGGAGCATAACCTCTTATTTCAGGTAAAGTTCCCTCATAAACTTGACCTTCTTGTACAACTTTTATGGGTACACCTGCTTTAACCACTACGTAAAAACCAAATGGATCGCCATTACCATAAGGATCAACCTGAGTAACAGTGATATTATCTTGAGAGAACGTGTCATTGAAAGTAGTATTGGTTAAGTTAGTGGGTATCAGTACATTGTTAATGTAAATCTGCCTACCAGTTTCCCGGGATAGTTTACTGCAGGCATCAATGACATGGGCGTTAAGTTGTTGAGTTACAACCTGCCTGGTGTAAAGTTTGCTATCACTCATAAAATGTTGGTCGTCAATTACTTTACGGCTAGCATTATAGGCTGCATATCGTCCGGAATCACCAGCACCATTTTGTATGACGGAAATGATAGACGAAACAGTACCACCTGTAACATCACTACCAATTGTTACGGTAGAAAACTGGTTAATTTCATTCACAATATCCCCAAATGCCACTGCAAAGATTACTATTGGTATGAGGAGTAAAAATGCCAGCGGAGTGATTGTGTAACCTTTTTCATCCATGATACCATGTTCCTATTGATTCCATAATTCTAACCTGACAGTGACTGCATTGGGAGCGTTACCTGCATACAATGCAGAAGTATGTATATTTTGAGCTTTGGGATATTTTTTTAATAGATTAGCTGTAGCATTTTCCATGGCTTCTTCTGCAGTGTTTCCCATACCAGTTGACCATTCATTCTGAATCTGAGGATTGATTACTGCAATCCTGGTACCTGAAAATATGGAAGCAGTACCAGTACTCAGTGATTGATAGTCACCAGATTCCCATGCTTTGGTAGGCCCAGTAACTGTAATTCTCAAAGGATAGTTTCCAGGTACAAGAGTATAATTTGTTGCAGTGGAGTTTGATGTGGTGATCTTATGGAAATTATTCTGAGCATCCAGTGCAGCCAGATCCAGGGAAAATGGTACTGATGAGCCCTGGTATAGTATTTGATTATTACCATAGTCTATCCGGACATTTCGAGTGTTAAGTCCCAAGCCCAAAAAGAGCATAGCCTTCTGGCTGTCTTCAGTAAGTGTAAACGACTTAGTCTGCACTAAATTATTATTACTGGCTTGATGGCTGTCAAATGGATAAGTATCCCATTTTATTTTGTATTCACTGGTGGAAAGCATGATGTAAGAATCCTGCAGACCAACCAGGTCATAATCAGAGGAGGGTACATTATCCCATGTCGTTATTCTCACCTTGTTGTTTGCTCCCTGCCTTAATTCATCCCCGATATAAATAGTTCCTGGAAGATTACCGTAACCATCAGATATGTCACTGTAATCCGCTCCACCTATGTCAAATGAACAGAATACTGTTCTCCAGTTCTTAGATTGATCATCCCACACCTCAACCAGAGTATTATCTACTGCCCCCCAGCTGTTTACAACAACATAAGCATCTAATATGTTTTCATCAGCAGGGATACTAACATCTTTAACAACAGAGACTGCAGATCCATCCTCACCATTCACACCAGTTATGACAAATGGAATACCGTCAGAATAGGAATGATCCTTGTTATACATATTAGTCCAGCTGATTTCTCTTAAATAATTAAGGTTAGTCACCTGACCAGTATCCAGATTGTATATACGACCATAACCATCACCCGCCCCCAGGTCAGTTAATCTGTCTACAGCCAGACCAGCAGCGTTCTGGAATGGAAGTTTATTTGTGCTCACGTTAATTGGGACAGTGATATTGGTGGAATAACTTGACAGTATAGAAAACCAGGGCATATTATAATCATAGTTAGAATTCGTGACGAAATTAACATAGAAATTATTTATACCAGGATTCAGGAGAGTCTTAGATATGTTTCCCTGATAGTTATACATAAGTTCAGTGGAGCTCACCCTCTTATTAAGAAATGTGAATTGGTTTGAATTAGCAACAAGTGCAGGCTTGCTATTTATTACGGTGTTAGTCCCAAAAGCAGGGTTCGCTGTAGGCCAGCTATATCGGTTATCACTTGAAGAACCTTGCAAGTATTTAGCCCCATATATAGTGGCCCCGTCAGGTATGGTGAAAGTAATGGCCTGAGCACTACTTCCACTACCCCAATAAGCATAGTTCCTCAAATTACCACTTCCACTCCACGGAGAAAAGTTGGTAAGCCAGTTGTGGAATATCCAGGAAGTGGTAGTAAGATTAACCTGTTGATTTGTGAATTCAACTGGCTCCGATTTAAACCATGCACGCCCCCACCATCCTTCTTGAGGCCCAGAAATAACCCTTACTCTGGTCACAGTATCTTTATTGTATAAATATCCAGTACTACTTGAATTCCTTTCCACAGATATGGGCGTTCCAGGATTGATAGTTAACCGGTATCCAACTCCGTTAGGTATCAAATTATCTATGGATTGACTTAAGATAAACTGAGATTCCTCAGTGGCATTAGAAGAGTTACTAATAGCAGCAACAGAAGCAGAATCTAGAGTCCCATCCTGTTCCATAACCTGTAATGCACTGTCGGCCAACGCTTCCAGATGCTGGTGTTCCTGCCCCATGTACATGGGGAGCATAATGTAACTGGCCACAGTTACCGTAAATACTATAACTACCACCAAAGCCAGAGCAGCATCAGCAGTGAATATAAAACCTTTTTCATCCATTTCAATCACTTAGTCCATGCATAAAACTGGAATCTGTAACTTTTGGGTAGTGCATTAGCAGCCGTTACTTCACTGGGTGAAGTTCCTTGGGGAACCCTAATCACATAAGCATCCATATCCGTAGTAGGGCCACTGGCAACCTTCTTTAAATATAAAATATTATTTTCTAGGTTTGTTCCATTTTTTAAATAACTTTCTGGTATAATCTTTGTCCAATTTGAATATTTATCATGACCTTTAAATTCATTTTCACTCATAACTTCATATTGATTGATATAAACTGATGTGGATGTTACTCCTCTATTGAAAATAAGGATGTAATAATCATAGACTTCCAGATCATATTGATTAGTGGAAAATGGGTTAGAACTATAATCTTTGGGTTTTCCAGTACCATGACCTGCATTCTTAATTGAAGTTAATACATCACTATCAAAAGGATTATAAAGAACATCTCTTTCTATTTTGACAACGTCTTTAGCATTTTCTTTAGGAGTTCCTGCACTAGTAAGGTTCCAGACAATAGTTCCAGTCGAATTTACTGGACTAAGGGTGATTAAAAACCCATACTGATCACCAAGCATGCTCTGTGTCTTAGTTTGCCCAATAGTACTTTTTAACATGGCCATCTTTTTAGTAGATAACGTATATTCTATTGGGTTTTTACTGACTGGATCATACTGAGCAACTCCCACAACATTTGTTTGTGAAGGATTGCTCTCCCAGTTATAAGGATCTCCAGATGTTTTCAAAAGAGTATTAACAGTATCTGCTGAAACACGTTCCAGCGAACTTCTATAAATGGTATCCTGAGTATCATACATAATATTGCCCATGTTGGCTGCCACTAATCCCAACATTATAGTAATTGGAATAAGAGCAAGTAATAAGTCAAGGGACAATGCAAACCCCCTCGAATCACTTTTTAATGACCTCAGAATATCAATCTCCTGTTAATATATAATATAGATAGTTTATTTTATATAATTCTATAATTATTAAGTTTTATGGTCTATTTAAGTATATAATTATGCAGAATAGTACTTTATCATTATAAATTACTACGATAAATGAGATAGACAAATTAATGCTGATAGAATTAGACATAATTAAATAATGTTAAGAAACAATTAAAGTATAAAAAGAAATTGAAAATTATGGTAAAAGAGTAAAGGATCATTAATATAAGAGGAATGGGTTATAATGGACGGAAAAGGGCAAATATCAGTGGAGCTGATCCTTATTTTAGCTTTCATCCTGCTGGTTGTACTTGTGGTCGCGTATTATGTTAGTGATCAAAGTGAACAAAACAGCATTGCAACTGCAACCCGGTTAGGAGCTACCAATGCCACAACCACAGCAGTAATTACAACCCCTGGGATGTTACCAGTTCAAGTTGAATCCATTCAGATGAGCGGAACACAAAACATCACTGTTCTCATTAATCTCAATTATAAAAATGATCCAATTCAAAACACTACTTTAACTGGTGTATATAATTCCCTTACTGCACAGGGATATTCCCCTCAAAAGAAGAGTGTGTCCAACATAATTCAAAACTTAACTCTGAACACGACCAGACACAATTATAACATCAAGTTAGCGTGAAATGAACTCTAAATAAAATTTGAACCGGAAATAAAAATTCATTATTTGAAAAACAGCACCAAACATTAAAAAAAAGATACAGAGGATTGCAAATGGATAAAGATATAAATGAAGATATAAAAATTAGCAAACCTGAATCTGCCAAACCCAAAAAAAAGAGAAATATTAATAAATGGGGCATCTATATTAGTATATGCTTTATCCTAATTGGTTTGGTATGGTACGGGGTGAATTTAGGAGTTATACCACTGACCTTCCTTCAGGAACAGGCAGGACCAATCGTTCTGGTCTTAATAGGAATTTTAATTCTGGTTAAATCATTTTAACCACATCAAATATATTTTCAGCACATATAACCTAGATTATTGTATTTCTAGATTAATTATATAATTGTTCACATTTTATTTTAAAATTGAGAGGTTAATACCATGAAACAGTTACTTGAAAAACTATCTAATGCATCTGGTGTATCTGGATTTGAAGATGAAGTTCGCAACCTCATGCTGGAAGAATTGAAAGGGCATGTGGATGACTTAGACGTGGATAATATGGGTAACCTTATCGCAACCAAGAATGGGAAACCCGACGGAAAGAAGGTCATGTTAGCCGCCCACATGGACGAAATAGGCCTTATGGTAAGGTACATTGATAAGGAAGGATTCATCAAGTTCTCCAAACTGGGAGGAATAAATGACCAGATGCTCCTTAACCAGGAAGTGTACATCCACAGTAATGGTGAGCAAATACTGGGTGTGGTAGGAAGTAAACCTCCTCACCGGATGAAAGCAGCTGAGAAGAAGAAACCAGTGCAGTATGAGAACATGTTCATTGATATTGGTGCTTCAGATAAGGAAGATGCCGAGGAAATGGTGAATGTAGGAGATCCAATCACCATTAAACAGAAATTTGCAGAACTTAAAAATGATCTGGTAATGGGAAATGCCATGGATAACCGGGTGGGCTGTGCAATCATGGTGGAAGTCATGAAAAGAGCCCGCAGCGATGCCACTATTTATGGAGTGGGAACTGTTCAGGAAGAAGTGGGTCTTAAAGGTGCCCGTACAGCAGCATATCGTATAAACCCTGACATGGCCCTGGCCCTGGATGTAACCATATCCGGTGACCACCCAGGCATGAAAGAAGAAGATGCCCCTGCCAAGGCAGGTAAAGGACCATGCATCATACTCACCGATGCCAGTGGAAGGGGGATCATCACCCATCCACAGGTTAAAGAGTTACTGATCCAGGTAGCAGAGGAAGAAGAAATACCATACCAGTTAGAAGTTAGTGAAGGCGGAACCACCGACGCTACTGCTATCCACCTAACCAGAGAAGGTATTCCCACTGGAGTAATATCCCCACCATCCAGATACATCCACACCCCGGTTAGTGTGGTAAATATTAATGACGTGGAAAATGCAGTTAAACTAATATTAGCAGTGCTTAATAGACTTTAAGTACTGTTTAACCTTCCTTTTATTTTTTTTAGTTTAAAACGGATTTACTTAAATATGATACTTTAAATTCTTCTGCTGTAAATTTTCCGGGTGTAAATTATCCTTCTATTAAATTTGCTGTAAATTCTGCCACTACAATTTCTCCTAATCAATAGAAAAACAGAAGATAATTTTCTTTATAATTAATAATTGAAAGATTTGAAGAACAATTAATATAAAATATTGAAAATAAAAAAAATGAATATTAATAAAATGAAGATTAATCAACGAGTATTATATAATATTCCAAGGGGCATTAATAATGAACAAAGTAATAGTGTTGATGATTGTTATTCTATTAATAATTGGAGCAGTGGCTTTGAACAAAATAATAAACTCACCAGAAACAGATAAGGCACAAAAAAGCCCAGAAAACACACAAGTAATCAACAATCAAGTTCAAAACAACTCAAACAACACCACGTCCACCAGCAAGCCAAACATACCAACAACCTATGTTGCACAAAAGTAGTATAATAGAATTACAGATTACCTGTACTTACGGCTGCAGGTAACTCTGGTTTCCTATTTCAATTTTTTAACTGTTTCTGAAAAAATAAATCGTGAACTTTTCTTATAATTTTTATGAAAAATTTATTCGTAGTTTATAGGAAATTTCTTTCTTGAAATCACATATTAGGAACGGAATATCATTAACTCCAATTGAGATTCCAAAACCCTATTTTTATTCTTTAATTTCCACTCCAGATACAATGTCAATACCATTAGCATTGATCTCATAAGTCATAAACTGAGTGGGTGTTTTGGTGCTCCTCATCTTAACCACATCCATAACACGCTCTCGGCGACCAGTGTAAGGATTTTCTCGTTTCATGAGTTTTATGGCACCATAAACAGAGAAAAGGGCAATTTCGTTGAATTCTCTCGAGGTTGCACTATCCAGGATGATAAGTGCAGTTATGTTACGCTCTTTCAATTCGTATACCAGAAGGTCGAAACGATCCCTGAATTCGTAGGGGGTGAGCTTTGCGGTGTAACTACCAATATTGTCAATTATTACTGTTTGGGTGTCTTCAGGAAGGTCTTTTAAGAATTTAGAGAAATTACCTTTCATTGCACCGACATCAATGCTGATCTCAGCCTCGGTCACCCTGGCCCTGATACCGGCTAATTCAATGAAACGTAAAAGACCACTGTCAGTAGCTGATTGAATATCCCATCCAAAGGTTTCTCCCTGGGTAAAAAGATCCTTAGAATCTTCTTCTGTAGTGATGTAAACCGTTTTATTATTCTGCTGGCAGCTGGTAAGGGCAAACTGTAAACCAAATATGGTTTTACCAGAACCAGCATCTCCAGTTATGAGTATTGTTTTCCCACGGGGAAGTCCACCTGTAAACTGGTCTATTCCGTTTATTCCTGTTTTGATTCGTTCCAAAGATTAAACCCCCAATAATAATATAATATGATTTTTTCAAGTTAAATACTACTATCCCATGAAATTATAAATTCAAAGGAGCATTTATTATCATCATCAAGCAGGCACTGGCTCTGTTCCACATGTCCATGGAGAGATGTCCAGGTGAAGCTACGTATAACAATGGCCCTGCAAATTAAGCAGAAGATTGGACTAACACTTTCTTCATTGGTCCAGGGACAGTTGGCAAAATTCAGATAACTTTTTCTCTTTTCAATGTCAGTATCCGTTACAATACCCATATTAGACATGAATTCACTGATCCAGGACAAGTAACACTGGAACAAGATTTTTTGATTGGTTTGAGAATCATCGCCTCTGTTAAGACATGTTTCCATTTCCGCCACAAAGAGGGGCTTCATGTTTTTCTCAAATCGATCCGCAAAACTACGGGCAATGTTATTCCTGATCTGCGGTGGGATATTAGATGCAAATACAGGCAGGGCACTGACCATGAAACTGGAAAGTTCTCCCCTGGCTTTATCCTTCAATAATTCTTCTCTTTCCTTTGCTTCCTTTCGACGCTGGGTTACATCACGGAAGACCAGGGCCACACCAATTATGCCACCATTTTCATCCTTGATTGGAGCACTGCTGTCATCAATAGGTATCTGTTCGCCTTTTTTATTGATCAAAAGTACTTGTGGTGGTAGATCAATTATGGCATCATTTTCAACCACCTTCACCACTGGATCATCAACTGGTTTACCAGTTTCTTCATGAATGATCTTAAAAATATCATTTAATGGTTGTCCAATGGCTTCAGCATGACTCCATCCAGTCAATTGACTAGCCACCGGGTTCATGAATTTAAGTTTGCCATTTTTATCAGTGGCTATAACTGCATCTCCAATACTTTCCAGGGTAGTGGATAACCATTTTTCACTCTCTTTGAGTTTACTTTCCATTTGGTGTTTGTAGAGGGCTACTTCTACTGCACTGTGAAGTTCCCGGTCTTCAAAAGGTTTGATTATGTAACCAAATGGTTCTGTGATTTTGGCTCTTTTCAAGGTTCTTTCATCAGAATAAGCAGTTAGATATACTACTGGAATGTCGTAATTATCCCTTACCTTCTGTGCTGCCTCAATACCATCCATTTCACCCTTGAGAACAATATCCATCAGCACCAGATCAGGCCGATTACTGGCCACATGTTCCAATGCTTCCTCTCCAGAGGGTGTTATGGCGGTAACTTCATACCCCAGACCTTCAGCCCGGTGTTTGATATCCATGGCCACAATACTCTCATCTTCAACAATCAAGATTTTAACTTCAGACATGCCATTCCCCATTCACAGATAAATACATTGTATCATTATCTATCATTATCTTTTGATTTGAACCTTATAAGATTTATTATAGGTTTACTAGTTAATCACATTTTAAATGTTCAATCCCGGGCATTATGAAGATGTGCATGTATTTCCCTGGCCAAATTATTATTTATACCTTTAACTTCAGCTATTTCACTAATGCTGGCATTTTTTATTGAGTTATTATCTCCAAAATGCCGTAACAGGTTCATTTTACGTTTGGGGCCTATACCTGGAATTTCATCCAGGGGAGAACTCTTAAGATTTTTGTCTCTGAGATTTTTATGGTATTTTACTGCAAAACGATGGGCTTCATCACGAACTCGCTGCAAAATGTGTAACGCTGGAGAGTTAGGGGGTAATATGAGTGGAATGGCAACTTCAGGTATGAAAACCTGTTCAAACTCTTTGGCCAAACCTATGATTCCCGTTTTTACACCCAGTGAATCTAAAACATCAATGGCAACATTTAACTGACCCCGCCCACCATCAACCACCACCAGATCTGGTGGTTTTTCATCTTTACTTACCATTTTTTCGTATCGTCTTGTTAGTACCTCTCTCATCATACCATAATCATCAGGCCCTGGTGTTTCCAGTTTATATTTTCTGTAATTATTTTTTGATGGTTTACCATCTTCAAAAACTACCATTGAGGCAACAGCCATTTGCCCGGAAAGATTGGATATGTCAAAGGCTTCTATGCGCCGAGGAATTCTGGGTATTTTAAGGTAGGTTTTCAGATCAAGCAATGCCCCCCTGGCCTGTTTATGGTGGTTTAAAATTATACTAGCATTTTTGGTTACCATTTGAACCAGACGTTGCTCTAATCCTTCATCAGGCACCCTTAATGATACTGCAAAATCATTAATAGCCTTATTTGGAATGTCATTACCAATCATAGAAGTATCCCTTTCGATCCCCTTTTCACCATTCCTATATTCCACATTAATAACATTAATTTCAGGATCAGGACTATGAGAGTTATCTAAACTTCCAGAGTTATGGGAGTTGTCTAAATCTCTAGGACTAAGAGAGTTACCTAAACTTCCCGATTTATGGGAGTTGTCTAATTCTCCATGTTTAAGAGAGTTATCTAAATCTCCAATATCATCGGCAAGGATTTTGTCAGACAGCCATTTTTCAATAAGTTCCTTGTCCTTAATCATAACTGGTAGAAGAATTTCTGAAGGTACCTGGCGGGGGCCAGAATAGTACTGTTTGATAAATGCTGCTAAAATTTCTTGGGATGTGTTTTCCTGAGCTCCTTCCATTAGGAAGTCCTCTTTTCCCATGATTTTACCATTCATCACCCTGAAAACAACCACTACCACAACTTCCCCATCATTAGATGATGCTATAACATCCTGGTCCAGGCTACGGTTGAATTCCATCTTCTGTTTCTCCATAACCTCCCCTAAAGAGAATAACTGATCCCGTATAACCCCTGCTTTTTCATAGTTATGAGTACCTGCTGCCTGTTCCATTTCTTCCTGTAGGAGGTCCATAACCTCTTTTTGCCGGCCCTCCAGGAATAGTTTAACCTTTTCCACGTTTTCATGGTAGTCTTCCCGGGTGACCTGCCCGTTGCAGGGTGCAGGGCACAGATCAATCTGATAGTTCAGGCAGGGACCATCCATACGTTTACAATCCCTGAGCTGGAATACTGGTTTCAGGAGTTTTAAAAGACTCCGGACTGATGTGACATCGGTAAATGGCCCGTAGTAATGGGAACCATCCTCACGGATATTACGGGTGATTAGTAAACGGGGATAGTCCTCTGAGGTTATCTGTAAATAGGGATAACGTTTATCATCCTTGAGGCGTATGTTGTAACGGGGTAAATGTTTCTTAATCAGGTTAGATTCTAGAATAAGAGCTTCTTTTTCTGTATCGGTCACCAGGTAATCCATGTGGTGGAAGTGGCTCATTAAAACCCGGGTTTTGGGATCTTCCAGTTCTTCTTTAAAGTAACTTTTAACCCTTTTTTTAAGAGATTTTGCCTTTCCCACGTACAAAATCTCATCATTAACATCTTTCAGGAGATATACACCGGGTTTTTCAGGTAAATCATTGGGGTTGCTAATTGTGGCTGACAAAACAAATCCTCTTTAATAATCTTACCTTATATTAAAAAAATTTGATTCAGTAAACAATGTGGTAACTAAAAAATATTCATATAATACAATTACGATTTACGAACAGTTCGCTGATCAGTGACTTATATATAACATTGTTGGGAAAAGATAGTATAATAATGTATGGCAAATAATATAATCTATTTTTAGATTTAAGATTAATTAATATTTTGTTTTTCACATGAGAGGATTGATAAATGAGAAAATTTGAACTTGTATCAAATTATAAGGCATTAGGCGATCAGCCAAAGGCTATTAAATCTTTATCTGATGGAATAAACAGGGAAATGAATCATCAGACCCTTCTAGGAGTTACTGGTTCTGGTAAGACTTTCACCATGGCCAATGTAATCAAAGAAGTTCAAAAACCTACCCTGGTAATATCACACAATAAAACACTGGCTGCTCAACTCTACGAAGAGTTCAAAGAACTGTTCCCCAACAACGCAGTTGAATACTTCGTCAGTTACTATGATTACTACCAGCCCGAGGCCTATGTGCCCCAAAGCGATACTTACATTGATAAAGAGTCATCAATCAATGAAGAAATTGATATGATGAGGCACAGTACCACCCAATCTCTTCTTAGTCGGGATGATGTAATCGTGGTCTCCAGTGTATCCTGTATCTATGGTATTGGTGCACCAGAGGATTACGGAAACCTGGTACTCCAGCTTGAAATGGGTCAGAAGATAGAAAGGGAAGAAATAATCTCTAAACTGGTTGAAATGCAGTACGAACGGAATGATATTGATTTCAGCCGGGGCAAATTCAGAGTAAGGGGAGATGTGGTGGAGATCTTCCCAGCACAGGGAAAAACAGCAATCAGAGTGGAACTTTTCGGTGATGAAGTGGATGGCCTGTCCTTCATTGACCATGTAAGAGGCAGTGTAAATCGCCAGATGGACAAAATAGTAGTTTTTCCAGCAAAACACTTTGTAACCTCACCCGAAAAAATGAACAATGCCCTGAAAAAAATTGAAGATGAACTGGAAGACAGACTCCGCGTTTTAGAGGCAGAAAATAAACTGGTGGAAGCTCAACGCTTAGAACAACGCACCAGATTCGATCTGGAAATGTTAAAAGAAATGGGGTACTGTCAGGGAATTGAAAACTACAGTATGCATATTTCCGGGCGAAAATGGGGAGAAACCCCCTACAGTTTATTGCGTTACTTCCCAGATGACTATTTAACCATCATCGATGAATCCCACGTGACTGTGCCACAGATCAGGGGGATGTACGCTGGTGACCGGGCACGTAAGGATGTTCTGGTTGATTATGGGTTTCGACTGCCATCTGCCCGTGAAAACAGACCCCTGAACTTCGAAGAGTTCCAGAGTCTCCAGAACCAGGTGATATATGTATCAGCCACCCCTGCTCAGTACGAGTTAAACCTATCAGAACAAGTGGTGGAGCAAATTATCCGACCCACTGGCCTGGTGGATCCGGAAATAATGCTTCAACCGGTCCAGGGACAGGTTGATCACCTGCTGGGCCAGATCCGGGAAAAAACTGAAAAAGATCAGAGGGTCCTGGTGACTACCCTAACTAAACGCATGGCCGAAGACCTTACAGATTACTATGCCCGGGCTGGTGTTAAGGTACGCTATCTACACTCGGAGATCAGCACCCTGGAAAGGATTGACATCATCGATGACCTGCGCAGAGGAGAATTCCACTGCCTGGTGGGAGTAAACCTGCTCAGGGAAGGTTTGGACTTACCCGAAGTGGGCCTGGTAGGTATTCTGGATGCAGATAAGGAAGGATTCCTCCGCTCCCAGCCAGCACTTATCCAGACCATTGGACGGGCTGCACGTAACGTGGAAGGTCAGGTGATTATTTACGCAGATAAAATTACTGATTCGGTTCGTAATGCAGTTGATATAACCAACCATCGGCGAGAATTGCAGTTAAAGTACAATAAAGATCATAACATAACCCCCAGAAGCACAGAAAGGACTTTGAAAGAGAAAACACAAGTTAAAGACGTTATTATGCGTGACGATGTGGAAAAAATGCCCAAAGATGAGCTGCGTCTATTAATTAAGGACTTGAAAGAGGAAATGAAAAAGGCAGCTACTCGCCTTGACTTTGAAGAGGCCGCCAGTATCCGGGATAAAATATTGATTCTTGAAGGAGTTTCAGACTGATGAATAATAAGAAAGAAATTATTTTAATTAAAGGAGCCAGGGAGCACAATCTCAAAAACATTGACCTGGAGATTCCCAGAGACAAGTTCGTGGTAATCACCGGATTGAGTGGTTCTGGAAAGTCTTCCCTGGCATTTGACACCATCTATGCCGAAGGACAGAGACGTTACGTTGAATCCCTTTCTGCCTATGCCCGGCAGTTTTTGGGGCAGATGAAGAAGCCAGAAGTGGATTATATCGAAGGATTATCCCCTGCCATATCCATTGACCAGAAAACCACCCGTATGAACCCCCGTTCCACAGTAGGAACTGTTACCGAAATATATGATTACCTTAGACTTTTATTTGCACGTATCGGGACTCCCCATTGTCACCAGTGTGGCCAACCCATCAGCCAGCAAACTGCGGGCCAGATCGTGGACCATATCCTGCAAAAAGAGGAAGGCACCAAGATACAGATACTCTCACCCCTGGTAAGAGACCGGAAGGGAGAACACCAGAAAGTCTTTGAAGACCTACGCCGCAAGGGATTTGTGAGGGTACGAGTTGATGGAGAAGTTCACAACCTGGATGAGGATTTCCAGCTGGAGAAAAACTTCAAACACAGCATAGAAGTAGTGGTAGATCGGCTAGTTATCCGCTACGATCGTGATTTTGAAAGTAGACTGGCAGATTCTGTGGAAACTGCCCTGGAACTAGGTGAGGGTCTTCTAATTACAGTTTACGGTACTGGTGAAGATGCCACTGAGAAAATATACAGCGAACACTTTGCCTGCACTGACTGTGGAATTAACTTTGAGGAGATCAGTCCCAGAATGTTCTCCTTCAACAACCCCCACGGAGCCTGTCCAGAATGTAATGGACTGGGAAGTAAACTGGAAATCGATGCCGATCTGGTGGTACCAGACCCTGCACTATCCTTAAATGAGGGAGCTATCTTGCCCTGGAGTAAATCCAAACACCGTGACAACTACTACGGGCAGATGTTAAAGGCAGTGGCTGATCATTACGGTTTCAGCATGGACACACCATTCCAGGACTTACCCCAGAAATACCAGGATATCATCCTATACGGTTCACCAGATAAGATCGAATTCGAGTTCCAGAGAAAAAACCGCCTCCACCGTGTTCACCGCTACTTTGAGGGAGTGGTAAAACGGATGGAACGTATCTTCATGGAAACCAAGTCCAATTACATGCGCAGTTACATGGGCCACTTTATGAGTGATCGTAAATGTCCTGCCTGTAACGGGACCCGCCTGCGGCCTGAAAGCCGTAGTGTGACTGTGGGGGGCAAATCCATAACCCATGTAGTTGAGATGCCCATTAAAAATTCATACGATTTCTTTGAATCCCTTGAGTTATCTGAAAGGGAACAGTTCATTGGACATGAAGTCTTGAAGGAAATAAAAGAACGATTAAAGTTTTTAAAAGACGTGGGACTTGATTACATCACCCTGGCCAGATCTTCAGGTAGTTTATCCGGTGGAGAAGCACAACGAATACGCCTGGCCACACAAATAGGTTCGGGACTGGTGGGTGTGCTGTACATTCTGGATGAGCCCAGCATTGGCTTGCACCAGCGGGACAACCACCGGCTCATTGAAACCCTTAAAAAACTTAGGGATATTGGAAACACCCTCATTGTAGTGGAACACGATGAAGACACCATACTACACGCAGATTACGTGGTGGATATTGGTCCCGGAGCAGGTGAACACGGTGGCTGGATCACCGCCACTGGAACTCCCCAGGAAATAATGGAAAACCCGGACTCCATAACCGGCCAGTATCTCTCCAGGTTGGAAACCATACCCCTACCACCTAAACGGACTCCGCCCAATGGCAACTATTTAACTGTTAAGGGTGCCAGGGAACATAACCTGCAGAATATCAACGTGGAATTCCCCATGGGCGTGTTTACATGTATTACAGGGGTTTCAGGATCCGGTAAAAGTACCCTGATTAACGATGTATTATACAAGGGACTTTACGGAACACTTAACCATAAACACATGAATCCAGGTAAACATGATTCCATAACTGGCATAGAACATGTGAACAAGGTAATTATAATTGACCAGTCCCCTATTGGCCGTACTCCGCGTTCAAACCCTGCCACCTATACTGGGGTTTTCACTTACATCCGGGAGATATTCGCCCAGACACCCACCGCCAAGAAAAGGGGTTACAAACCAGGAAGGTTCAGTTTCAATGTTAAAGGTGGAAGATGTGAGGCCTGTACCGGTGATGGTATCATAAAAATAGAAATGCACTTTTTAGCAGATGTTTATGTTCCATGTGAGGTTTGTAAAGGTAAAAGGTACAATAAGGAAACCCTGGAAGTTCGTTACAAGGGTAAAAATATCTCAGAAGTTCTGGACATGACTGTTGAGGAAGCACTGGAGTTCTTTGAGAATATTCCCCGTATCAAGAAGAAACTGCAGACCCTGGATGATGTGGGTTTAAGTTACATTAAACTGGGACAACCAGCCACCACCCTATCAGGAGGAGAAGCCCAGAGAGTGAAACTGGCCAAGGAATTGAGCCGTCAAAGCACCGGCCGTACCCTGTACATACTGGATGAGCCCACCACTGGACTGCACTTTGCCGATATCCGGAAGTTACTGGAAGTACTGGGAAGGCTGCGCGATGGTGGAAACACAGTAATAGTCATTGAGCACAATCTGGATGTTATAAAAACCGCAGACCATATCATCGACCTGGGACCAGAAGGTGGAGATGGTGGGGGAATGGTGGTTGCCCAGGGAACACCAGAAGAAATTGCTGCCAGTGGATCTTACACTGGAGAATTTTTAAAAGAAGTTTTGAGTGATGGAGAAAATCTGAACAAGAAAAAGGAACCATTAAGTCAGAGTATAAAGTCAGATAAAGAAATTGACAAATCCAGTACCAAAACCCGTGGCAAATAGTCACTAAAAACATGTTGCGTGCGTCAATTCTTCCCCCATCCACATTATTTTTTTTACTTCCAAACCATTTCTTTTTTTTATTTAAATTTTAATTGTTTATTTAATCAAATGATTAAAATCAATGATTAACCAATATAACTGATAATATTTCATTAAATTTTATAAATACTATTTTCTATAAGTTTTCATAAAAATAACGTAAAATCCTATTCCAAACTAATAGTAAATTTTAATATTCCTAAACTGTAATTATCTAAAATTCCAATATTTGTAAAATTCCAATATCCAAGACTAATTATAAACTACATATTCCGGACTAATTAATAAATTCCAGTTATTCTAGACTAATTATTTGATTCAATTATCCAGACTAAATTTTGTAATTCACTATTTTATTAATTCCATTCTAAAAATAAGGCTACCAACCTAATCTTTTAGAACGTTAATCAAATTATTGTGATACTAATCCCCAAGTTGGGTGGAATATTTATAAAGTTGTGAATAGAGGGGTAAATTACAAGTATAATAATGAACATAAATCATTTAATAATTTAATAAAAAAAGGAGGTAAAATATGGTCTTTAACCCAGTGTTAATCTCATTTATATATGCCCTAGAACCTGTTTACAACGTTTTGAATGTTCCTCCCAATGAAGATTACTTCCTTTTATTAATGCTTATTATTGTAGTGGTTCTGGTGGCTATTCTCGCCGAAAGGATTGAAAAGGTAAGAAAACTCAATGAATTAAACCAGAAATTAAAGGTTCAAACTGATAAACTGGAAGATGCCAACCAGGAATTGGAGGCATTTGCATATTCCGTATCACATGACTTGAGAGTTCCATTAAGAGCCATTGATGGTTTTTCACGGATATTGGTGGAGGATTATGAGGATAAACTGGATGAAGAGGGAGTAAGGCTCCTGAACATTGTAAGGGATAATACCTCTAAAATGGGACACCTTATTGATGACATTCTCCTCCTATCCAGAGCCAGCCGTCAGGAGATGAAACTCAATGAACTGGACATGGCAGCCCTGGCAAAGAGTGTTTATAATGAATTCCAGACAGATGTAGAAGGGCGAAACATTCAATTCTCTGTGGGCAACCTCCCTCCTGCCTATGCCGACCGGGCCATGATGGGACAGGTATTTCAAAACCTCATTGGTAATTCCATCAAATTCACACGCAACCAGGACCCGGCTATAATTGAGGTGGGCAGTAAATTAGATGATAAAGAAGTCATTTACTACGTCAAGGACAATGGAGCTGGTTTTGATATGAAATACATTAACAAACTCTTTGGGCTCTTTCAAAGGCTGCACAGTCCTGAAGAATTTGAGGGAACTGGGGTTGGGCTTTCCATTGTTCAAAGGGTTGTAAGACGGCACGGTGGACGTGTTTGGGGTGAAGGATCCGTGGATGGTGGTGCAACCATTTATTTCACCCTACCCAAAGATAAGCCTAAATAAGATTATTTAGAAAAGATTTTAATGAACTCATAAAATAACAGCAATAATAGATTAACGACCCAAGGAAGGTGTATTAATGGATTTTGAAGAGGCTGATATTTTACTGGTGGAAGATAATCCCACCGATGCCGAACTCACCATGAGGGCACTTAAAAGGAAAAATCTGGCCAATCAAGTAGTTTGGGTGAAAGATGGAGCGGAAGCTCTGGAATTCATATTTGCCACAGGACAGTTTGCCCATAGAGATGTTGAAAACTTTCCAAAGCTCATATTATTGGATTTGAGAATGCCGAAAGTGGATGGGCTGGAAGTTTTACAGAAAATCAAAGCAGATGAACGAACCAACCGCATACCCGTGGTTGTTCTAACTTCATCCCAGGAAGACCGGGATATAGTGGAAAGTTACAAGTTAGGAGTAAATAGCTACGTCAGTAAACCAGTGGAATTCGATGATTTCATTGAAGCAGTATCCACCCTCGGATTTTACTGGATGCTCATTAACAATCCCCCTAATTCATTGGAATAATCACATATTCAGGGATATAATCACTTATTCATGAATTAGAATAACCCAGTACATTATACGGAATAAATATTCCTAATACGTATACTAAAAATAAAAACGCTGACAATAGCGTAAATAACCCATTTTAGGGAATAAAGTCAGGCATAACAGAATAATAACCCTAAAAAGGTGCAACTCCCTAGTGATTTTATGGAAGAAGAAATTAAAGTTCTGATCCTGGAAGACGTTCCTTTAGACGCGGAATTAATAGAACGAGAACTTAGAAAAGAAGGTTTCGATTTTGTTAGTCATCGTGTTGAGAGTGAAGATGAATACGTGAAGGAAGTGGAAAAATGGCAACCCAACATTATACTGGCAGACCACTCCCTGCCACAATTTGATGGTGTCTCTGCACTTCACATAGCTCAAGAGAAATCATCCCACATACCATTTATATTCGTCAGTGGAAAAATAGGGGAAGAATTTGCAGTGGAAATGTTGAAAAAAGGAGCTACAGACTACGTACTCAAACATAACCTTTCTAAATTAGGATATGCTGTTCGAAGAGCTCTGAAAGAAGCACAGGAACACTTGGAAAAGAAGAAAGCACAGGAAGCTCTCCTGGAAAGTGAAAAAAAATACAGAGCATTATTTGAAAAAACTACCAACCCCATCCTAGTTTTTAATGATGAAGGTGTTTTTATAAATTTTAACCAGGCTGCAGTGGATTTTCTGGAAACAAAACCATCCCAAATCCTTAAACATAAAATTTATCAATTCATTGCTCCTGAATCAGAACCATTTGATATTAAAGAATGGTCCACTGGAGAAATAGTAGAATTACCCCTTAAAATTAATGATGAACTTAAGATACTGGAATTAACCATCACCCCTGTAAAGCTGGGTAACAGTAACATTATTTTCGGTACAGGGAGGGATCTCACCAAACAGAAGCAGATGGAAAATGCCCTAAAAGAAAGTGAGGAAAAATATCGGCTCCTGGTTGAAAACCAGACCGATATGGTGGTAAAATTCGATCCAGATGGGAAAGTTCTCTTTGCCAGCCCCTCCTACTGCGAAGTTCTGGGACGTACTGAGGATAGCATTATAGGAAGTAACTTCCTACCCATGGTACACCAGGAAGAACAGGAAAAAACTCAAAGAGCACTGGGAAAACTGCGACGTCCTCCCTATGTTGTTTTCTTAGAACACCGCATGCTGACCATGAATGGATGGCGCTGGATTGCATGGGCAGATAAGGCCATAATGGATGATGAAGGAAATTTAGAAGCATTTGTAGGTGTGGGACGTGACATAACTGAACGTAAACTGGCTGAAGACAGGATAATGAGATCATTAAAGGAAAAGGAATTATTACTCAGGGAAATCCACCACCGCGTGAAAAACAACCTGCAGATCATATCCACCCTTCTAAGTTTACAATCTGCTCAAATTGATGATCAACGCGTCATTGACTTATACCGGGAAAGTCAGAATCGCATACTTTCCATAGCACTTATACATGAAAATCTGTACCAATCTGATGATTTAACCAACATTAAATTTGCCACTTATGTGAAAAACCTTATTGATGACCTTTTCAACTCATATGGTGTGGATCCAGAGAAAATCCAAATCAACATGCAGATAAAGGATATTATAATAAGTATTGAAACTGCAATTCCCATCGGTCTTATCATAAATGAGTTAATATCAAACACCCTGAAACACGCGTTTCCCCAGGGAAAAGGAGAGATATATCTGGAATTATCCGCAAAAAACAGGGATAAATACCAGTTAATTGTTCGAGATAACGGGAAACCATTCCCAGATAACATTAAATTAAATGAAACTGATACCCTGGGAATGAAATTAATTTCTAACCTTGTAAATCAGTTAGATGGAACAATTACACTGAATAAAGATAATAAAGAATTTACTATTGAGTTTGAGGAACTTAAATATAAGGAGCGGATCTGATGACCAAATCCCGTATACTTGTGGTTGAAGATGAAGCAATAGTTGCAATGGGTATTAAACAAAAATTAGAAGACCTGGGTCATCAAGTAGTGGATATTGTTTTCACTGGGGAGGATGCAGTACAAACAGCACTAAATAAGCAACCAGAGCTGATTTTAATGGATATTGTCCTGAAAGGAAGTATGGATGGTATAGAAGCTGCTGCTAAAATACGTAACCAGCTGGATATCCCGGTAATCTACTTGACAGCATATTCCGATGAGGAGGTCCTGGAAAGGGCACGTATGACCGAGCCATATGGATACATAATCAAACCATTCAAAAAGAGTGAATTGAATGCCAATATAGAAATGGCTCTTTATAAACATGCTGAAGACCAAAAAAAGAGCGAAACTGTTAAAAAACAGGTTCTGGCAGATTTTTATGATTTCATACTCAACTCCCTGCCTACCACTGCAGATCAGTCCGATGCTGAAATCAGAGACACTCTCCTGAACATATTCGCATCACGTCTGGAAGAAGATATGCGGCCCCGTTTTGAGCTTGAACTGGGAGATATTGTTGAAGAACAGAATTTAAATGACTTGGAAAGTATCTACAATGCCTACCTTGATTGGGTTGCTAAACTCTTTGCAGATTTTGGTGTTCAAACCAAAATTGAAGCCAAAGGCCGTGTGCATCTATTTGAATTCCTTAACTGCCCCTGGATTGAAGATGCCAAGAAAAAACCAGTGTTCTGCCTTAATTGCCAGTCAATAATGCAACAAACATTTGGTTGGACTGGTATGGAAGGGGATGTAGAAAAAAAAGCTACCATTGCTGATGGTTCTGATAAATGTATCTTTAAATTCAAGGTTCCATTCATGGAAGAGGATAAATGAGGTGCATGAATAATAGAATGATGAATAATAAAAATAATATGATAACAACGACAATACGAATAATTTAATCCTAAAACCATCATGAAATGGCCTATAATTAAAAAAATTTATATTGTTCTCCACTATGAAAAAGTAATTATGAAAAGGTTATTATATTCCTATTTTTATCAATAGATATTGTCCTTGATGCAGCGAAAGAGCTATTCCCATTATTTTTAATAAACATCTTTAAACATTGAAGATAGTATAAACAATTATAAAGGTGATGTAATGAGCCTGATTATAACATACGTTGGAAGTAAAGGTTGCGTGATGGCCGGTGACAAACGCAGTATCGGTTTTTTGGGAGACAAAGAACAGAGAGAACTACTAGAAGAAGAGATGTACACCGGTAAAATAAAAACCACCGAAGAACTCCATAAAAGAGCAAAAGAACTGGAAATAAATTTGAAAATAACGGATAATGTTGAAAAAGTGCGTAATCTTGGTGAAGTTTTAGTGGGTGAGGTGAAACTTCGAACTACTCTTGAAACCAGGCGTAAACGGATATACGGTACCAGCAGTGGTTACCACCAGGTCGAACTTACTGGATCTGAAATAAAAAATGTCAAAAGCGGTCAAAGCTCAATTGTTATCTTTGGAAACAAAATTACCAAGGAAATCGCCAATAAACACCTTAAAAAACATTGGAAATCAAAAACAAGCCTGAATGAAGTAGGTAAAATATTTAGGAACATTATGGAAGATGTGGCACAACTTACACCTACTGTGAGCAGCCAATATGATATTTTCACTGTTCACCCCCAGCTGGACCATAAACAGGCCATGGAACTTTTGAGAACAACCATGATTGCTGATGTTAAACAACTGCAAAAATGGCGTGAAGATCTTAAACAGGAAATGTTAGAAAAATCAAGAGATATTCAAATGGCTTCACGAATTTTAACCCAGGGCGAAGTGGGAAGGGTTCGTAAAACAGAAGGAGATGAAGTGGAAGTAATCCTTTCACCCGGTGTGGAGGCCTTGAATACCAAGTGGGAACTCCTTGCTGGTCCAGGAGAAACTATCACCATGAAACTGAGTGATCACACATCCCTTAACCGGGGTGATCTGGTGATAATTGAAGATGAAAACCTTTGCATTAAAAAGGATAAAACAGGCCTAAGCTGTGATATCATACTCTGTAAATCAGACCAATAAAAGGTTAAATTCGAAATAACCCTTAACTTACTGGAAAAAAACCAAAATACTTGCAAAAACCAAAAACAGGAAATTATGGGAAAAATTGAAGTTTAACATTGTTCGTGAAGTTTAATAGTCAGAATTGATTGATAAATTGCAAATTAAAAATTTAGAACTTGCAAGTTAAAAAATATAATAAGAAGAACTTCAAAATACTAAACTTCAATTAAATTTCATATACAAAATGGATATATTTAAATTGTAACTTAAATCAAAGGTAAATAACATGAAGCTAACTTTTTTAGGAAGTGGTGGCGGACGCTTTCGCCACTATAACTCAGCGCAGGATGACCGGCGGATTTAGAATCGACGGTATAGATGGTAAAAACCTGCACCTGGATCCGGGTCCTGGGGCACTGGTAAGAAGTTACCAGTTCGGTGTGAACCCCCTTAAACTCCACGGAATCCTGGTATCACATTCCCACACCGATCACTATAGCGATGCTGAGGTCTTAATTGAGGCCATGACCAGGGGCATGACCAGGAACCGGGGACTGGTAATTGGTAGTCAAAGTGTTATCAATGGATACAAGCAATGGGGCCCATGCATATCCCATTATCATCTTTCTAAACCCCGGGTGGAAGTTTTAGAAGCTGGTGCGAAGTTAGAGATAGATGATCTTAAAATCACTGCCACTCCCACCAGACATGGTGACCCTAAAAACATTGGTTTTCGCATGGAATGGGATGAATTTACCCTATCCTACACATCAGACACTGCCTACTTTGAAGAACTTCATCAACACCACCAGAATGCAGATGTGCTTATTGCCAGTGTAATTCGACCAGGAAATGAGAAAATTCGGGGTCATCTGTGTGCGGATGAATTCCAGTTGTTGGTGGAGGAGACTTCACCCAAATTGGCCATTATGACCCACCTGGGAATGAAACTCATCACCGACCACCCGGTAGATGAGGCCAACAAAATCAGCAAAGAAACTGGTGTTAAAACCATTGCTGCCCGGGATGGGATGGTTATAGATCTGGATATTTTCCGATCCAAACAGGAGACCCTGGACAAATATTAAAACATCAAACCGTTCCTTAAATCCATCAAAAAACTCATCAAATCAACAACCATACCTTAAAACAATCAAAAAAACCTCATCGAATTAACCAAAACTTACCTAAAAGGTGAGTGGCATCCAATACTAATTACATTCAAAAAAAAAAAAACTTAATCTAAAATAAAGAAAATTTTAAATGACATTTAATGAATAAAATTGATCTGCCTCGGTGGCTCAGTCTGGTAGAGCGCGTGACTCGTAATCTCGTGGTCGGGGGTTCAAATCCCCCCCGAGGCTTAAACTTCTTATTCTGCATTAAACTAAAAGTTACGATTTAATGGTGATTTTCTAGATGAAAGTAAAGTTAAACCAAAGTCCGGTCATGTGCCGGGAGCATTACCACTGCCAGTATGAAAGCTGCAAACATTACTCCTGGCACGAAGAGAAAGAGTCCTGTAAGAGCCGTAAATGCCAGAAACTCAGGCAAATGGTTGCCTGTACTAAAACACCAGTGATTAATGATAAAGAATAATAAAAAAGTAAATTTATTGATTGATATATATAGCACAGCACTCGTCTTTCAACACTGCACTCTTTTTCCATTTACCATTTACATATCCACTCATACAGGGTTGTAGAAGTAGGCCCGATAGACTAAGAGGCCCCCAATAGCCATAATAACCAGTAAAAGGATAATCACTGAAATTGCAGCAATAATGATACCATGAGTTTTATCTTTGCCACCTCTACGATAGAGAACAATTCCAATTATAAGACTGATTACTGAAAGTATGCCTATGGAAAATATTCCTAAAATTGAAAGGATATAACCTAAAACAATGAGTAATGTACTGGATTTCTCAATGTTTTCATTAACTTCAATGTTTTCACTAGCAGGTTTTTTAATAATCTCTTGGCCACAACTTTGACAAAATTTAGAGTTTTCATCGTTTTCCGTTCCACAATTAGGGCATGATACCATTTTAATCACCTCAATTATTGGTTTTTTAATTTTTCAAATATATGATTTATTAATCACCCACAATATTAATGTGTTATCCTTTTTTAGGAACTGAGTTTTTTTTTAAAAAATTTTATTGTATAGTGGATATAAAAATTGGAAAAATGGGAAATGGAATTAAAAAGGGGATGAGTGACAATGGGATGAAATAATTATGTTAAACGTAATAGAACAAAAAAATAACAAATCAAGGATATTTAACCCATAAATTCACATTAATCTATGAATAATCTTCAATGAATTAGAAAATAATTAGGAAAATAAATTTCATAAATAATAAAAATTATTTCAAACTATTAAATATTCAGAAAATATCCAGACTGGTTCAGAAAATATCCAGACTGATTAAAAAAATAGGAGTTACTACTATGTTCTGTCCGGAATGTGGTGTGGAACTAAAAAAGAAGGAATATGTGTGTCCTTACTGTGGAAGAGATCTTCATGATCTGTATAAACTGGAGAAAAAAAATTTAAAGAAATTGGTTATTGTAATTATTGGTGTAACTTGTGTGCCAATTATTGTAATCACATCGTATTTATACATGGGTATGGCTGCAATCTACCTTTCACTTGTTTTATTAGCTGTATTTTTTATTATTTACCTTATTTGCCGAACAGAAGATTTAGACTATTCAAAAATTGGAAAATGTTGCCCAAACTGTTACAATATGTATTTAAACATTAATTTCTGTTTTAAATGTGGTTATGACCTTAGAAAGATAATTGGATTTTCAACATGGACTGGGTATGATTTAGAGATACGTGAAAAATATATCAAGATAAGCCGGTATTATCTCAATAATGGAATGAGAAATTATGTCTGTACAGGTAAATATGCCCTGATACATATCAGAAACCTTCATGTTCAATACAATAAATGTGGGAGATTTTTATCCAAATTACCATGTTTAGTATTTGAATATGATCCATTTTACATCGATAATAAAGGTAAACCCAAAGATAAATACGTATTTAGAATCACCATACTAAAAAAACTGGCCCCACAAATTGAAAAAGCGATTACAAACCCCATATTCGGGAAATCCCGTAGCAATGAACCATATCCAGTGAAAAATCCCTTTCCACAGGATTATGATCCTGAAATGGTAAAAAAATAAAAAACTAAAAAAAATAAAGTCAAATATTATTTAAAAGAAGTTGAAACCCACCATTTATAGAAAACCATTATATATGTCTGGGATTTATAAAACCTGATCTGAGAAGATGATCTGCTAAAACCATAGCTACGGCAGATTCAGCCACTGGAGTGACCCTGGGACAGATACACGGGTCGTGTCGGCCTTTTATCTGGATTTCAGTTTCTTCCATTTTCTCCAGGTCAACTGTTTTTTGAATTGTACTGATGGATGGGGTGGGCTTGACTGCCATTCTGGTTACAATTGGCATACCGTTGGATATCCCACCCACAATGCCACCACTGGTGTTGGTAGTGGTTTTGATCTGTTTTTCTTCCAGGTAGTACTCATCGTTGGTGACACTTGCCGTTGATTCTGCTAGCTGGAAGCCAAATCCTATTTCCACACCTTTCACTGCTCCGATTCCCATTAGTGCCTTGGCTAGATCCGCGTCGAGTTTATCAAAAACCGGTTCTCCCAGTCCGGCAGGAACACCGAAAGCTATGGTTTCCACCACACCACCTACAGAATCTCCTTTTTCCTTAGCATCCAGGATCTTATCTTCCATGATTTTTGCAGCCTTCTGGTCAGCGCAACGCACCATGTTCTGTCCTGCGTACTCTTCAATATTGCTGTAAGCAACGTGCTGGGCCTTCACATCACCCACCTGGGTTACGTGGGAAACCACACGGATATTCAGTTGTTCCAGGAGCTTTTTGGCCACTGCTCCACCAATCACATGGCCAATGGTAGTTCGGCCACTACCACGGCCACCTCCACGGTAATCATAAAATCCGTACTTGGCAGTCCATGTGTAATCACCATGACCTGGCCTTGGTTTATTACGGAAGGGCTCGTATGCAGAGGAATCAGCATCTTTATTGTACACCACACCAGTTATGGGTGTGCCATCTGTTTTATCCTGAAAAATCCCGGATAAAAGTTCAATCTGATCTGTTTCTCCCCGGGGAGTGGTGATTTTACTGGTCCCTGGCCTCCGGCGATCCAGTTCCCTTTGTATATCCTCAGATGATAGTTCCAAACCCGCTGGGCAACCATCAACCACTGCCCCCAGTGCAGTGCCGTGGCTGGACCCGAAGGTGGTTACCTTGAATAAATTCCCTGTGGTGTTTCCGGCCATTTAAATCAACTTCCTAATTTTTAATTACGATTTTAGGTGAATTGAGATTATTAAATGAATATTTGGTTATATTATGATAATTAATTAATTTTGACTTTACGAATGATTAATTAAATATTGGCTGAAATAGGATAATTAATTAAAGGTTAGGTGAATGAGATAAATAGAATTTTGGTATTTTATTTACTATTTTTATCGGTACTATATATCTTAAACTGAACCAATGAGTATCACTCTAAGTTTTTAGAAGAATACTTTGAAGAAGTAAGAATTATCCTTCAAAAAAATGAGACCATTTAACTGGTATAGATGGAATTAAAATGGAATTATAAGAATAAAAAATTTGAAAGACTTTTTTTAGATTTTGGGATTTTTTTTGTTCATGGTTGATGTATTGAATATTAGAAAAAAGTTTTTTATATATTGTTTGAAAAAAGAAGTTTTATGGATGAAGACAAAACATTAATTGCTATTTGTGGGATTGGAATAATATTAACATTTTTAATAATTTATTTGCGGTCTAATTCTACCTTTTTCTTAATTTGTATCACGTTAGGTATCATGACGCTTATATATGGATTTTTTAGTGAAGATTCAACTGTTAAAGTTACAGTAAGTTATGTTTTGGCAATGTTTTGTGTTATTGTGGTTCAATGGTTTCTAGTAATTTATATATTCTATAACTCGTTATATATAGGAGATTTTTATCTTAGTTTAATCATTGCATTGTTATCTACCATGTATATAGTTAATCAGATCCGTAACAAATATTTTAAATCCACTGAAATCATTACGTTAAAAAATAATAAAAAACTAAAATTAGTTTTTATAGGTTTAATTATAATTATCGGTAGTTTAGCAGGTTTTGATGTTTATTGTGATCCTATATTCTTATATGGAATTACTTTAGGGTTGATGGTTTCTATATTTGGATTTTATCATAATGGTAAAAAAGTTAAAGTTTCATGGACTTATGCTATTATTATGATTTTTCTTTTAATATTACAGTTTTCTGTCCTCTTTTATTATATCACTCAATTTTCAGTAGGTGAATGGACTTTTACTATGACTTTATCCCTAAATATTGCACTATTCCTATCAATACAACTTTATGTAAAGTAATTTAGAATTTACAAAAAAAGATGTGAATAGGTTTTTATTTGCTATACAAAACTGTTACAATCCCATAGTATAAGTTACAGGTTTATTTCCTTACGTAAGCAATGCAGTGCGTGCCATTAACTTTTCCTATTATGTTTCCATCTTCATCTTTAAAAAATTCTCTTTCCAAGTCTTCGGAGGTTAAACTTCGTATTAACTGAAGATTTTTAGTTTCTAAAAATGATCCCAGTTCCCCTTTTTCTATTCCAAAAGACCAGGGTTCATTTTCTTTTTTAACCTCTTTGAAAACTTCAGATTCACCGTAGTAAATATTTTCACCCCTTAAAACAGAGGAGTAGATATAATCAAAAACAATTTCACTACTTGCTCCTGCAAATTCATTTATTATATTAAATGTATTATCAATGGCCGCACTGTCCAGATACATTGTTAAGCCTTCCAGAATAAAGAGAGATTTTTTATTTCTATCAAACCCATATTCCAATAATTTGTCTTTAAAAGATTCTTTATTAAAATCAATGGGAATGAAGACTATGTTTGGATTTATTACAACTCCCCTCTTTTTAAGTTGATGAATTTTTGATTTTTGTGTAACTGGAGCATCCAATTCGAAAAATACTGTTTTTTGGTTTAAGCCTTGAAAACGAATTCCCCTGGAATCAAAGCCAGCACCAAATATCAATATTTGATCAAAATCTTTGGAAATTGCCCCTTGAAAAACGGTGTCAATGAACTTTGTTCTGGCAATTACATATTCATACATACCCGGAGGGAAAAATCTCTTTTTAAAAATATTTCTTAGAAAATCAATTTTAACAACAGGTGAAAGAAATTTAGGAATCAATTTAGGAGCTATGTTATCAAAGCTCTTATATTGGGGGGATTTTTCATGAAAAGAGAAAGCTCTTATTAAACAGGTAAATTCAGCAGTTCTTGAAACATTGTTTTCGATTCTTTTCTCCATCTTATCACCTAAAAAGTTATCCAAAAAAATATATCCATATCATTCATGCACTGATTTTGTAATGGCATACAAGGCCTGGTTGTAGATTGTATTGTGTTTAATAACACTTTTTTTTAAAATACCTTCCTGAATGAAATTATTCCTCTCCAACACTCTCCGGGAAGCAGTGTTATGTTCAAATGGTTTGGCGAATATCCTTTCGAGTTCTAATTGGTTGAATCCATATTCCAGGATTCCTTTTATGGCAGAAAAGGTTATTCCATTTCCCCAGTAATTCTCACCTAACCAGTACCCAAGTTCGGCTGATATCCGTTCTATGTCATTACCGGGAGCAAGTCCTATGCCTCCCACTGCCTGGTTGTTAATGGTAATGGCGAAATTATGCTGTGGATCATCACTGCCAGCCATATTGATCCATGCTTCACCATGTTCTGGGGTGTAGGGATAGGGGAAGCCATCCCTCATGTTAGCTGCAATACTGGGGTTGTTGGCATTGGTTACTAAACTAGGAACATCCGAAGACTTCCATTCTCTTAAAAAACATTTATCACACTTAATTATCATTATTATTACTCCGTGTATTCTATTAATTTATTCCAGTATATAATACACCCGTCGTAACTAACATACACCCAATAATGCACTTCCCACCCCCATATTCACCATATCTTTAAAGGAGTGAATTAGTAAAGATTTAGTTGGTAGATTAATGCAACTGATCAATCACGAGTAAATTGATTTAATACATTTGATGTAAATCTATAACTTTGATTTAAAATTTAATATCAGTGATGCAGAATTGATCTATGAAATTTGTCTAAAATTTAGTTAATACCATTGATGTAGAATGATCTAATAACCGGGTTTTTTCATGAAAGAATCAATAATTTTCAAGATATATGAAAAACTTTACCATATTTATGGTCCCCAGGGATGGTGGCCATTGATGGACTTAGAAACTGAAAATCCAGATAAAACCGGGGCCACCCAGGGTTATCATCCATTGGATTATGATCTTCCCATAACACCAGAACAGAAGTATGAAATTATTTTAGGCACTATTTTAACCCAGAACACGGCATGGACATCTGCTGAAAAGGCCCTGGAAAATCTGAAAAACCTGGATGTGATTCATCCAGAAAGATTACTTTTACTGGATGATGAAATATTAAAAAATGCTGTGCGTCCTGCAGGATTTTTAAACCAGAAATCAGTTTATCTTAGAAATATAAGCCAGTTTTTCCTGTCACTGAAGGGTAAAACACCCGCACGGAGTGAAATTTTGGAGGTTAAAGGTGTGGGAAATGAGACTGCAGATTCCATATTACTTTACGCCTACAGGAAACCTGAATTTGTGGTTGATGCTTACACCAAAAGGATTTTCAGCAATTTAGGATTGGTAGATGAAAAAATAACTTACATGGACTTGAAAAAGTTTTTTGAAAATAATTTACCGGTAGATGTGCCGATCTATCAGGAATACCATGCATTGATAGTGGAACACGCCAAAAGGTACTACCGTAAAAAACCCTACAGTGAAATTCTAGATATTAACAAATAGCCAATTTCATTAATAAAAAATCTATTAATACTTTAATTCTCTCATTAAGTACATGATTACTTAGTTAAATACCATAAAACCATTTATTAAATCCAAGGACCCCATTAAATCCCTTAACTATTTTAAATCCAATGACCCCCACCTTTAATTAAACATAACACCCCTAATTAAATCCCATATTTTCTTGTTTAAACCCCATAATTCTATTTTTAAAGATAAATATTAAGACTAATTGGAAAAAAGAAAATTATAATGGTTTAATGAAATCGGGGGCTAAAAATAAATATAATATCCCTGAAATAAATATAACATCTTCAGAATATATTAATCAGGGATAAGTTTTGAGTGTCAAGTTAACCATATTAACTCCCCACAATGAACTTTCTTAAAAACAGAGCAAAATATTATATTTCCTTATTAATTTATCTAAACAAGGAACAACACTATTAAATCCCGATTTTGCCAGTTAAACAGATTAATTTGGTTAAATTTTTATATTTAACAAATTTATTTATATGGTGATAATATGCAATTTCCAACCCGTCGCATGCGTAGACTAAGAAAAACACCCCAGATAAGGAAAATTCTCCGAGAAACAACCTTAAACGCGGAAGATTTCATTTACCCGCTTTTTATTAAAGAAGAACTGGAAGAAGGGGCAGGCGAGCATATTGACACCATGCCTGGCCAGTACCGTTACAGCTTAGAAGATGCAGTAGAAGAATCAAAGCGACTGGAAAAATTGGGCCTTCAATCAGTCCTTTTATTTGGAATGCCTGAAGAGAAGGATGAACTGGGAACATCAGCCTATGCCGAGGATGGGATAGTTCAGCAGACTGTCAGGCGCTTGAAAAAAGAGACCGATCTGGTGGTTATTACCGATGTTTGCCTCTGTCAGTACACCACACATGGCCACTGCGGAATAGTGGAAAAAGGGGAGATTCTCAACGATGAAAGCCTGCGTTTACTGGCTAAAACCGCTCTTTCTCATGCTGAAGCCGGTGCAGACATTGTGGCCCCATCAGATATGATGGACGGTAGGGTGGAAGCCATCCGTGAAATGTTAGATGACGGAGGGTTCCAGGACACACTGATCATGTCATACGCTGCTAAATATGCATCAAGTTTCTACGCACCATTCCGTGATGCAGTTTGTTCTGCACCATCATTTGGTGATCGTAAAACCCATCAGATGAACCCTGCCAATATTGAGGAAGCCATTTTAGAAGTGGAATTAGACCTCAATGAAGGAGCAGACATTGTAATAATCAAACCAGCCATGGCATATCTGGATGTTATACACCAAGTTAAAGAAGAGTTCAGAATGCCTACCGCAGCATACCAGGTTAGTGGAGAGTATTCCATGTTAAAAGCTGGAATAGAAGCAGAATATCTCACCAACGATGCTATTTATGAGTCATTGCTATCAATTAAAAGAGCTGGAGCTGATTTAATTATATCTCACTTCGCACCTGACTTTTTAGAAGGAAAACTGGAGGAAGGTTGTTAACCTTAAATTTAGGGATTTAATTAAATTTTATGGATTTAATTAATTACTAATTGATCATTGACGTTGATTTAATGTTTTGACGTGAATCTTGTGAAAAGTAATCTTGTAAAAAAAACAGGGTTGCGTAAGAATAAGGGAATTAAAACATGAATAAATAATCATTATGAATCTTATTTGAGGTGAACTCCATTGGAATCCAGTTATGTTGCAAAATGTGCTCAGATAGCTTCTGTGCTTGAGGTGAGTGGGCATCCAAAACCAGGTAATGTGCACCGCACCCGGAACTTTCCAGACATGGTCTTTGAGGATTTTCTTCTCAGTGGAATAGCCATTGGAAAGACCATGGAAAAAGCTGCAGAAAGGGGATTCAAATACCGCAACCGGTCCGAAAAATGGGATAAAATGGGTTTAGGTGAACTGATCCTGGAGGCGGTAACTGAAACCGACCACTGGGTTGCCAACAACACCAACCTGGGCATTGTAATGTTACTCACCCCTATTTCAGTAGTGGCAGGGATGTTTGAGGATGTAAAAAGTGGTGAAACAGAAAATATCGGTATTTCTGAAAGTGGGACTGAAAATACTGGCCTGATTCAAAGAGGAACTGAAGGGTCAATTGAAATATGGAATAGTTTCAGGGAACGAATTGAGCAGATTATGAGGTCCACCACTTCTGAAGATGCGGTTAACCTTTACCGGGCTATTAATATTGCCGATGCAGGGGGAATGGGTCAGCAGGATGACCTGGATGTGGCAGCAGATAGTTCTCTCCAGAAACTGCGGGATGAAAATGTTAACATGTTCAATGTGCTGAAGATGTCATCTGCATGGGATAAACTGTCATACGAGCTCACCCATAAAATGCCAGTTACCTTCGAAATAGGATACCCTACCTTTAAAAAAATTAAATCAAAATATGAAATCAACCAGGCCACGGTGCATACATTCCTGACCATTCTATCCGAAGTTCCAGATACTCTCATCAGTCGCAAGTTCGGGGACCCTCAGGCAGAGGAAGTTAGAACCAGGGCAAAATCTATGTTGGAAGAAGGTGGAATATTAACCAGTAGGGGAGTATCTCTGGTGGAAAAATTTGACCATGAACTGATAGACAATGGTTTAAACCCAGGCACCACTGCGGATTTTACTGCCTCATCAATCATGGTGGCCTATCTTGATGACTACAGTGATTATAAAGCCAAGCTGCAATGAATAACCAAATCCTATAAATAGAATAGATATTCATCTAAACCAAATAATATCAATTTGATTCATCTAAAATAATATCAGTTAATCATCTAAAGAACATCTAAAGGATAATATCACTTAATCATCTAAAAGATAATATCACTTGATTTAAGCACTAAATAATATCACTTGATTTATCTAAGAAATATTATCAATTAATTACCTAAAAGAAATAATATCACTTAATTTACCTGAAAAAATAGTATTCACTTAATAAAATAACGATTACCGAGGTTTCAAAAATGTTAGATAAAATAATCAATGAAATGCACCTCTATGAAAAGAAAGTTTTAAAAGCGTTGGGGGAAGCAGGAGGCCAGGACATACCAGAAAACGTGGCTAAAAGTACAAAACTTGACATAAAACAGGTTATGAGTGCTTCAGGGGCCCTGGAATCCAAAGGAATCATAGAAATAGAACGTGATGTGGAGGAAGTGCTCAGCCTGGGCCCTTCAGGATCTACATATGCTCAGGAAGGATTACCAGAAAGGAAAATCTTAGAAGCACTCCACCAGGAACAGACCATCCATATGAAAGATCTGGCCCAAAAATCTGGAATCGACCAGTCCGAAGTTAAAATAGCCATTGGATGGATCATGAAGAAAGGTTGGGCAGTACTCGATAAAGGAAATGTTACCATTACTGCAGATGGTGAAAAAGCCCTGGAAAAGCCTGGTATTGATGAGATCCTCCTTAAGACCATTATGGATTCCACCAAAATCTTAACCCTGGGTGGCCTGTCAAACTCCCTTAACGAAGGATTCCAACAACTTAAAAAAAGGAAAGGACTTATTAATTTAAATAAAAATTCCAGTTATACTTTAATTGTTACTGAAAAAGGTCAAAATATCCTGGATCATGGTTTTGAAATACGTGAAGAAGCCACTCAACTTACCCATGACCAGCTTAAAACTGATTCCTGGAAGAACTTACACTACCGTGGTTACGATATCCAGGCAGAACACCCCCTCATATTCCCGGGGAAAATGCATCCCCTTCAGCGGACCATTCAGGAGATACGTCGCATATTCCTAAACCTGGGTTTCACTGAATCAAGGGGAACCATCCTTGAATCAGCCTTCTGGAACTTTGACTGCCTATTCCAGCCACAAGACCATGCTGCCAGGGAAATGCAGGATACATTCTATGTTAAATCTCCAAAGAGCACCCGGCTACCATCAGATGGGATGGTGCAGAAGGTGAGTCAGACTCATGAAGATGGTGGTGCCACCGGTAGTGAGGGATGGGGTTACCACTGGGATGTTGATGTAGCCATGCAATCCGTGCTCAGAACCCATACCACCTGTGTATCAGCCCGTTACCTTGCAGAGAATGAACCACCCTTAAAGATGTTCTCGGTGGGTCGTGTGTTCCGCCGTGAAACCATAACCTACAAGCACCTCCCTGAATTCCACCAGGTTGAGGGTATTGTGGCCAGTGATGATATAAACTTCAAGAACCTTCTGGGAATAATCAAGGAATTTTACCATCAGATGGGCTTTGAAGTTCGCTTCCGACCGGCATATTTCCCCTACACCTACCTGTCCACTGAATGTGAGATTTACCTGCCTGAGAAGGAGAGCTGGATTGAACTGGGAGGATCTGGAATGTTCCGTCCAGAGGTCTTAGAACCACTGGGAATAGAAACACCAGTAGCAGCTTTTGGCCTGGGAATTGAACGCCTGGCCATGATACAATTGGGGATAAAGGATATCCGGCAGTTATATCAGAGTGACCTTGGTTGGCTCCGAGAATTACCGGTAATTAACTGGGTTAAATAAGACAAAGTCCCTGAATGGATTCATGTACTGGGGAATGGATTCATGTACAGATAAAAGTAGTACTTAAAAAAAAATAAAATGAGTTAAAAAGCTAGATTTACTTTCTTCTAGGCAATAGTAGGCCACCCATAACCAGTAACAATGCAGATATTAATCCCGCTACAGGAACTCCTGAAGTCTGCATTCCTACTGTTTTAGCGGTGACTGTTGTTCCGTTGGTTGCTGGTTTTGTGAAAGTTACTGTTGGCACAGGAAGCGTTGCAGTTTTAGGAATACCTTCTGGATCGTTGTAAGAGACAGTCGCTTGAACGTTAGTAGGAAGTGTTCCGTATTGACTGGATTTTACATTGTACGAAACTGTCCAGGTTTGTCCAGTAGATAAGCTTCCGACATTCCAGACTAAAGTTGTAGTTCCATCAGCGTTTTTGGTATTGCTGTTTGGTATAATGGTAGGATTACCCACTACTGAGATGTAACTGGGCAAGACATCAGTAACTACAATGTTGGTTGCAGTTTGAGATGTGAATTGACTGAATATATCGTTGTATATCTGGTCTAAATCACTGCCGGATGGTGCAGCATAATATTTTCCTCCGGTAATGGTGGCTAACTGAGTCATGAATGCAGCATCCACACTATCACCTAAACCAATGGTAAATAGTTTGTAGCCTTTAGCTGCGGCAGCTTGTGCTTGAGTTATAGCATCAGCCTGACTATCTGGATAACCATCACTTAAGAGAATTATATTATGGGTGTTTCCTGCCATGGTACTTGCATCAAGATAGGCAATGGCCTGCTGTATAGCTGCAGCCATATTAGTAGATCCTGCTGCTACTCCTGCATTAATTGCAGCATGTACTGCCGTATAGTCAGTAGTTAAACCTATACTGGACGGTTGAATAGTACTATCCCAATTTACAACAGCTGCTTGCTGATTTGCCGGATTCATCTTGTTAACAATGTTGTTCGCTGCATCTTGAGATGCCTGTAGAGGTTCACCACTCATACTTCCAGAACAATCCAATGCATATACTACATCGGTTCCAGTAGCAGAAGAATTTGCAGGCGGTCCATTAATGGTAATGGTTACCGTTGCAGTGTCCGAACCTGTACTAACAGCAGTCTTGCTTACAGTAACATTATCCCCAGCAGTTGCAGCTCCACAAAGAACAAATACTAACAACAAACTAAAAGACAATGTTATGGCTTTTTTCCTCATTTTCCCCCCTCCTATTTATTTTTTATTTTACAAAATCAACCACAACCTAGTAAATTAGAATTTTTGCTGAGTTTAAGTTCAAAAATAATAATGTTTATGGACACATTCATGAATATTCAATGTTAGTTAAGATAGATTGTGATTACATAATATAATTATTATGTTTGTAATATAACTATATTGTTATTACAGAACAATTATTTTATCATATGAAATTTTTTATCATGATGAAAATCATGATATAAGCACCTTATTCTCACAAACACACATAATTTGAATTACAAAGTGTTAGGATAACAGAAAAAAGAAATATTCAGGATAAAGTCATTGTACCTGATTATTACGCGCTATTGATATTTTTTTTGATACATCAAATGGTTAAAAGTAGCTAATGCCATATATTTCATTTATAAAGTATATAAAATAGGTTTTATTCGCAAAACTCACAAAAAATGTTTATTTCTGCTTTAATTGGTAATTTCCACTAGTTTATGCGATGAATATTCTAATGGCAAAAAAATTTCCAGGGATAAATGCTTTATATGAGGGTTAACTTAAATATAACTAGTATTAATGGATTTTCAGTAAAATTGAGTATTAAATATGTTCAGTTGTAAATTGTCAAAAATTCAGGGATACTTAACCATAAAAATACCCTTCCTGACTTTTCAAAAAAGGTAAAATGATAGGGGGTAGATGAATAATGATAAAACAATACATTGCCGTGGGTGCAATCGTTATTATCATGTTACTGGCCATTGTAATTAGTCTGGACTTATTGCCTCCCAGTACAATTCCCCTTGATTCTGTGGAAGTTACCAACTATCAGGGACAGCAACTATCATCGGTTAACGACTTCCGTGAAAACTCAATTAAAGGACCCCAGTACGTGAATATTACCAGTTACCATCTGGAAGTAGATGGACTGGTGGCTAACCCCCAAAATTATACTTATGATCAGGTTAAGGATTTCCAGAGTTATCAGAAAGTGGTTAAACTGGATTGTGTGGAAGGATGGAATGTGAATATACTTTGGCAGGGAGTACTGGTAAAGGATATCCTTAATGATGTGAAACCATTACCCCAGGCAAACACCGTGATTTTTTATGCAGTTGATGGTTATTCCACCTCTTTTCCACTGGAATACCTTCAGAATAACCAGATATTAATGGCGTATAAGATGAACAATGCCACTTTACCTACTGAGAGGGGATTCCCATTTCAACTGGTGGCAGAGAGTAAATGGGGATACAAGTGGATAAAATGGATAAACAGGATTGAACTATCTGATAATCCTAATTACCAGGGTTACTGGGAAAGCAGAGGATATTCCACAACCGGTAACCTCAATGAAAGCTTTTTAAAATGATAAATCATTAAATGATTCCCTCATTAAATACTAGATCAAAACACACCCAGGTTGTTTAAAATGGACAGGAAACCCATTAAAAAAGCTGTTCATATTACTTTGATAATTTTGATATTCATTGTTATCATTTCTGGCCTGGGAATAACCTATTACAGAAGTATAGAATTTATCACAGGAGGTTTACTCGATAAAACCCTTTCTTTCCAGCTACACACCCTCCTGTTTTTACCATTTCTTTTGATACTTCTAATTCACATCTTTTTTTCATGGCTTTGGCCTAAAAAATAAAGCAACAATAAATATAAAACAAGCAAACATCAAATATATATACTTAAATAAGTTGATCTTTAACTATATTGATATCATATAGATAATAGATTCCTAAATTTATAGTGATAACCACATCATTACTGACTACAAACCTTACTGATTTACATAATCATTTTATAACATTTACACAGTTCCAATAAATTACCATAAGAACTAACAAATCACATACCGATTTTCTAAAGATATTTTTTCTATTAGTAATTATTCCACATCTTAAATGAGAATCTAGTCCTAACTAGATATTTAAAAATAATACTCTGAAAATTAAGAAGTAATATTCCAATATTTAAGGATGAATAAGGTTTTAAATGATAAACAGGATTTTGAGATTAAAAAAAGGGTTTTAGAGGATAAACATGGTTGATGATATTATTTTTGGTGCCAGGATTCTGGATCTGGCCCTGGAAGTTGAGGATCACCTTATAATATCCGATCTTCACTTGGGATACGAGGAAGCATTGAACTACCAGGGTATTATGATACCCAAGTTCCAGTACCCCAAAATCATTAAGAGAATGGAAGAAATCCATTCTCGTAGTGATTGTGCTAACATCATCATTAACGGTGACCTTAAACATGAATTTGGTAAGATAAATCGTCAGGAGTGGAAAGAAACCCTGAAATTCATTGATTACCTTAAGGAACGTTTCCAGAAAATCATTCTGATCAAGGGTAATCACGATCCCCTGACACCAATAATAGCCGAAAAAACTGGTTTAGAAGTGTACCCCTATTATTCAACCGGTAATTTCATAGTAATGCATGGTGATAAGATTCCAGGAAAATGGGATGAAATCACCGAACAAAAGATCATAATTGGACATGAACATCCCTCGGTTGGAATTAGAAGCGGTGAAAGAATGGAGAAGGTTAAATGTTTCCTTGCCGGAGATTTTCGGGATAAAAAAATGATTGTAATGCCATCATTTAACTTCATCACCGAAGGTTCAGATGTTCTCCATGAAAAACCACTCTCCCCCTTTTTAAAAGAAGCCAAACATGATGATCTGGAGGTTTTTGGGGTTGAAAACTTTGAAACATTCTATTTTGGTAAAATAAGTCATCTTTTGAATGTTCAACAGGAACCATATCCTTATGATTCTCATTTTATAGAATTTTAAGGGGTAAGGTTATGAAAACTACTATAAATCATTGAAAAAAAATCCCAAATCATTAAAAACACTCTAAATCATTAAAACAAGTTTAAATCCATAAAACGGTTCTAAATCACCATTAAAGAGAGATTATTAAAATTTAAGATAAAATGATAGTAAGACAGGATAAAAAATATTCTGATAAGGATATTTATAAAATTCTACATCCCTGGGCCAGGGAATGGTTCAAGGGGAAGTTTGAAACATTTTCCGAGGCACAGCGCCAGTCAATCGTGGATATACACCAGGGAAAAAATGTGCTGGTCTCATCACCCACTGGTTCCGGTAAAACCCTCACTGCATTTCTATCCATAATCAGCGAACTCACCCGTCTGGCTGATCAGGAAATCCTGGAAGACCGTGTTTATTGCCTGTACATATCCCCATTAAAGGCACTGGATAATGATATTGAGAAGAACCTGGAAGAACCATTAACTGAGATTGAAAAGATAGCCGGGCACGAGCTTGGTATTCGTAAGGCAGTGCGTACCGGGGACACCAGCCAGTATGAAAGGTCCAAGATGCTTAAAAAGCCACCTCACATCCTCATTACCACCCCTGAATCTCTTTCAATCCTTCTCTGCGCACCCAAGTTCAGGGAAAAACTTTCCAAGGTTCGCTACGTGATTATAGATGAAATACACTCCCTGGCCGAGAATAAGCGCGGAGTACACCTCAGTCTCAGTCTGGAGAGATTGGAACACCTCACTGGTGGATTTGTACGTGTCGGTCTCAGTGCCACTGTACACCCCCTGGAGAGGATGGCAGAATTTTTGGTGGGCTACTCCTATGGCCAGCCACGGGATTGTCTCATTGTGGATGTAAATTATCTGAAACAACTGGATATGGAAGTGATCTGCCCGGTTAAGGATATCATAGCCACAGAACCTGATGAAACCAACAAGGCCATGTATCAGATGCTCCATGATCTCATCCAGGAACACCAGACCACCCTCATCTTCACCAACACCCGTAGTGGTACTGAAAGTGTGGTTTTCAACCTTAAAAAAAGGTACCCTGGTAGTTACCATGACCAGAATATAATGGCCCACCATTCCAGTCTCTCCAGGGAACTGCGACTGGAGGCCGAAAACAAGTTAAAGGAGGGGAAGCTGAAAGTTGTGGTCTCATCCACCAGTCTGGAGCTGGGAATAGATATTGGTTACATTGACCTGGTGGTACTGGTTTCCAGCCCCAAATCTGTCTCCAGAGCCCTGCAAAGAATAGGTAGGAGTGGCCATCAGTTACATGAAAAATCCAAGGGCAGGATGATGGTGGTAGACCGTGACGACCTGGTGGAATGTGCTCTCATTCTTAAAAATGCCATAGAAGGAAAGATCGACGAGATACACATCCCTGAAAACTGTCTGGATGTTTTATCCCAGCAGATATATGGTATGGCCATTGAACAGCGCTGGGACCTGGATGAAGCACTCCAGCTTATCCAGGGAAGTTACCCCTACAGAGAACTGAGTAAAGATGATTATCACAGTGTCCTGAGCTATCTAGCCGGTGAGTACACCCGATTAGAGGACCGTTACGTCTATGCCAAGATATGGGTGGACTGGGATGAAAACCGCATGGGAAAAAGGGGTAAACTGGCCCGTATGCTCTATTCAACAAACATTGGAACCATACCCGACCGCAGTGCTGCAGTGGTAAAATGTGGTGGTGAAGTGGTGGGTAGGATTGAAGAGGACTTCATGGAAAAACTCAAAAAAGGTGATAGTTTCGTATTAGGAGGGCGCATCTACCGTTTTAATTATGCCCGTGGAATGAGTGTGAATGTCAGCCCTGCTTCTGGCCCCCCAACCATTCCCTCCTGGTTTTCAGAACAGCTACCATTGTCATTTGATCTGGCTATGTCCATTGGGAAGTTCAGGGGAATACTGGAATGGGAATTTAAAAAGGGTAGAAGTAAAGAGGAAATCATTGAATTCATACACCAGTATCTCTACCTGGATCACAACGCTGCCAACTCCATTTACCAGTACTTCCGGGAGCAGTACCTCTACGCAGTGGTACCCAACCTTAAAACATTACTGGTGGAGTATTACACCGGTTTTGGCGGTCGTAAATTTGTGGTGTTCCATTCACTCTTTGGAAGAAGGGTTAACGATGTCTTAAGCCGTGCCCTGGCTTACGTTATTGCCAGAAGGTATCGGCACGATGTTATGATATCCATCTCTGATAATGGATTCTACCTTTCCAGTGAGGGTAAGATCGGTGCACTGGAGGCTTTCCAGGAGCTCACATCTGAAAACCTGGAAAACTACCTTAAAGAAGCAATTGACCGTACCGAGACACTGGCTGGAAGGTTCAGGCACTGCGCTGGACGTTCCCTCATGATCCTCCGGCGTTACAAGGGTCAGGAGAAATCCGTGGGGCGTCAGCAGGTTAAGGGTAAGATTCTCTTAAAGTTCGTGAAGGAACTGGACCCTAACTTCCCCATTCTCAAGGAAGCTAGGAGAGAAGTTACCGAAGACTTCATGGATGTTAAAAATGCTCTGAACGTGTTAAAAATGATTGAAGATGGTAAAATGGAGATAAAACATATAAATACCAAAATACCATCCCCATTTGCTTTTAACCTGGTGTCTCAGGGATACCTCGATGTTTTAAAGTATGAAGAAAGAATAGAATTCATTAGAAGAATGCATGAAGCTATTATCAAGGAAATAGATGGGTAAACTACTTTTTTCAAAATCTCTAGTAAATCATGCCCCCTCCCCAATTTCATCCTCTAATAATATTTACAGACAATCTTAAGATCTCAATCCATCCATATTCATTTTTCAATTGTAATATCCACGATAATCTTAAGATCTGCAGATACTCCATCATTACAGTTAAATAATCCGGAGCCATAATCAATGTTAAATTATCATAAGTAGTAATCAATTAGAAGTAAAGAGCCATGATTACTAGGACATGATGCCAACGGTGACGTTAATGACGAAAAATATATCAGACTCCAAACCCTGTTTTATTAGAGTACTATGGTGTGATAATGCCAATATCATCCGGGCAAAAGCGGTTTGTGTGGACGAAATTAAGGATCAAGAAGTCTCAGTGGGTATTTCACGTGCCCAGCAGGGGGTTCCAGTGATGTACGATGGAGTGGTAGCAGGATGCGGACTGGATCCAGTGGGTGAAATAAATTTAAAGGGAGACATGTCAACTTTGACACCAATACCCTATGCTCCGGGTCATGCCCGGGTTATGGGTGATATGTTTTATGAGGGAAAGGTCTGGGATAACTGTCCCCGTGGGTTTTTAAAAAAAAATGATCAACGCCCTTCAGGAAGAAGGTTTAAATGTTAAAGCAGCCTTTGAAAATGAATTTTATCTCCTAAAACATGATGATGAAAAAAGGGATAATACGAATGGTAAAAATAATAAAAAGAACAGTAATGGTGTACCAATCAAACCATCAGAGTTTACCCCTTTTGCATCCTCTTACTCCATGGATTTAAACTATCACATCATCAGCGATATAGTTGAAGCATTAATTGCCCAGAACATCACAGTCCAACAGTATTATCCGGAGTCGGGTCCTGGTCAGCACGAAATAACTATCATGTATTCTGATGCGCTGAGTGCTGCTGATAATCAGATTGTTTACCGGGAGACAGTGAAGGGCATTGCATCTAAACACGGCCTTCAAGCATCTTTTCTTCCCAAAATTTTCCCCGATACAGCAGGTAATGGCTGTCATCTACATCTTAGCCTGTGGCAGGATGATATGAATATTTTACATGACTCAGAATCCGATTATGGTCTTAGTGAAGCTGGGGAACAATTCATAGCAGGAATACTGTATCATTTACCTTCACTTGCTGCCATCACCACCCCCATACCCAGATCTTACCGCAGGATAAGACCCCAGATGTGGAGTGGAGCATTCCAAGTATGGGGTTTTAACAACCGTGAGGCAGCTATAAGAGTAATCCGTGAAGATGATGGTAGGATACTGCACTTTGAAGTTAAAACTGTCGATGCATCAGCTAATCCTTACCTTGCTTTGGGGGTAGTGATTAGCGCTGGACTTGATGGTATCCGTAAAAAGATGGAACTTCCCCGTCCAATCCAGAAAGACCCTGCTAATCTATCAGATGCGGAAATGAAGGAAATGGGAGTTAAACTACTTCCCAGTAATCTGAAAGAAGCCCTTGCTAATCTTAAAAAGGATAAAACTATTTTAGATGCATTGGGAGAAGATCTTTCCAGATCTTACCTGGCTGTCAAAAGTGCAGAATACGAAGCTCTGGGAAAGTTATCCTCTGAAAGGGAAGTGGATTTACTGCTGGAGAAATACTAAAATTAATCAAGAAAAATAATGAATTAATCATATGTTGGGAATTGCTGGGTTCCTTTTTATATAAGATTAAATTCTATTTTTATAAAGAGAAGGTAGTTTAAAGTGAATTTAGTTCTTTTTATAACAGAATGCGGTTTAAATAGAATACGGTTTAAATAGAATGCTGTTGCTTTTTATAAAGAAAAAGCAGGTTCATTGATAATAGATTTTATCAGCTTCTGGGCAACCCCAACTTCAGAGGATTTACCACTGACTGCAATCCATATTGACCCTTCTGCACCAGCAACTCCACCTGCAGCTACTAATTCTGCAGTGGCACCGGTTAAACTGGAAATGGCCTCTATTTCAGTGAAAACTTCTCCCACCACCGGTAAAAGCCGTGGCCCCTGGTTACCCGGAGTATTCAATTTCAGTGCAAGATCATCCAGATCAGTGTGGACCCTTTTTTCCAGCCCCACTGGAAGGATTAAACGCACCCTGCGACCGATAACTGCCTGTAATGCTACCCCAATGGTTCCACCATGGGGATGGCCAATATATATGGCGGCCTTATTATGAAGATAATTTATGGCATTAGCACCCTTTAAAATCACATCCCCTTCCTTAAGATCATCCACAACATCGAATATGGTTAAACCTTTCTTCCAGGTACCATTAACTATTACCACATCACCGGGGAATTCAGTTTCAGATTTAAGTCGTCCGGTTTTATCAGTTAGTCCCACCGGAGGTAGTACTATTCCCCTGAAGAATTTTTTCCTGGAGAATTCTTCCAGTTGTTCCAGGGAGGATAAGATTTCTTCAGCCACATAACCATTGGTTGTTCCGGCTATTATGACAACTGTTCCATCCTTTAGGGCTTTTTTAATAGCATGATGTTCTTTTAATGCCCTGGCAATTAATCTTTTACCTGCTGCTGGAGTAATCAGAAACTGTTCCATTCAATCCCCCCATGTCCTGTTTTGTTAATAATAGGTTGCTAACACTGATTTAGGGCTCAATACTGTTTGGATAAACCTAGATCCGGCTTGGTTGATAATAAATTACTAAGTCAGATCATCAACCAAATTACCTGACTAGATTAGTGCCCTGATTTACTTTAGTACCCCAATTTACTGAACATACTGCTTAACATTTTCACGGACAATAGCCGAAGCACCGAAGCTTTTTATTCCTTTTAACATTTCAGGGAATTTGTTTTTAGGAATTAAGACGTTGACCTGGGAGAAGCTGCTTCCTACCACCACTGTGGGCTCATCAGAACAGTATTCATTGGAGAGGAGGAAGTCTTTCACATCATCCACCCGCTGGTTGGCAATGTTGAATTTCACATCAAAGTATCTTCGAGCGTTGATTGCACCAAATAACTGTTCGAATATTATTTTTGCTTTTTCAGCCTTCTCCTGTGTGCAGCTGGGACCCGCGTATAATCCTGCACTGGATTCCATTATGGTTTCCAGGATCTTCAATCCTGCTTTTCGGAGGCTGCTTCCAGTTTGAGTATTATCCACTATCAAATCTGCTCCCTTGGCTATGTAAACTTCGGTGGCACCGTCTGAGTTGATGATCTGGACCATTTCATTGTCCCCATCCCACAAACCACGTACCTGAACCAATGGTTTGCTTTCCCCGAATAATTCCCGGTAACTCTCATTTTCCATGAAAAACTGTCTGGTGAGGTTAGGGTATTCTGTGAAGCATAATATGGGAGTTTTTCTATCTTTATTAGCCCTGAAGAAGTCTGAAAGAGATTCATAAGGGTCTTCATTGGGTACTGCTACTATCAACCTGGTTTGACCGTAATCCAGATCACCCACCTTTCTTATGAGTTTTCCTTCCACATTCACGGATTCTTCTCTGGCCCAGTCTTCCCCGATTATAGCTATGTCCAGGATTTGCCGGTTAAGTTCTACCGGGGCACTCTGGGGTCTGGTTAGGAATCCTTTTATTTCCGGATCATTTAATATGGTAATTTCATTTTCTTCCTTACCGGGTTCGTATCCACGAACCTCATAACCTGCATCAACAAATAATTGGTATGTGTTTCCCCTGTTAACATTATTTAAACTTCCTTTAGGAAGTCCTAGTATTATTTTTTCCATTTTTTTATACTCCTTGATTATAAATCGAATTAAATGCCTTTTGTAATGTTAAACCTTTCTTGTAATGTTAGATTTAACCAATCTACTTTTATTAATTAGTTCCGGATTATAATTTAAGAAAACCAATCTAATATATTATTCTCTTTATCTTTTATGTAAATCAACCCGAAATTAAAATCACATAATAAACTATTTAAACCCAAAATCATTCTATAAGCGAAACATATCCCCTAAATCAACTGTCAGAGTCTTTAAAAAGAGCAGATATGTTCTAAACGGAACACTAAACAGAACAGTTAAACTGAAAAAACTGGTTTTTTAAAGAATAAATTGAAACGAAATAACATGTTCCTAAAGGAAAAAAAAGATTTAAAGGAAAAAAAGATTTTTTAAAAGAGAATAATAGTTTATAAATTAATCAAAAAAATATTAATCAAATGAATGATGATTAAAATTTAAACCCCATATTGGTCAAAGTGGTCGAGTAATTGGTTAAGTTGTAGGTTGCTATGAATTTATCATAGCCCATGGTGTAAAGCATTACTACTCCAATAGCCCAGAAGATTCCTCCAATTACCAGGAATGCCAGTCCCCAGAATTTAGCCTCTTTTTCCTTCCGGGTTATTAAGTATAATCCAGAAGCTATGGCTAATGGAAGGAAAAATACTATACCAAAAAATCCAATGATTTTTGATAAAAAGTACGAATTTTTAGTACCTGGTTGATCTATACTACTTTGAATTACGGTTCTTTTCCCATTTTCTCCCTTGATCTCGGAGGTTGGGTTTTTTGGATAACCACAGAACCTGCAGCGGTCTGAATTTTCCGGATATTCTACTCCACACTTTGGACATCGCAAATTTTTCACCTTATATTAAATACATTAACCCCTCATTTAATCTTATTGGATATTCCAGAAGACTATAAACCAGTTAATCATACAAATTATAAAAAATGTTGGGGTGATTATTACCAGTTTGTATAATAATTTTTTGCTGTTTGACAGTTCATATTAATCTTCATCCCTAAAATATTCAATATTTCCTTATTAATGAATGAATAATGTAGAAATTATGGTTTTAAACTTTAAAAATTCTCTTTTTTAGAATATATCTTTTTAATCTAATTTAATTCTAAAAATAATGGATTTAATATTTTTTAATTTTTGTGGTAAAAAATTAGAATAGTAACAATTTAATAATAGTTAGATCATACTTAATAAATAGTTACAATTTGAATAATAAAAAGGGGGAGATCAGTGATGAGAATAAGCATGTCCTTACCGAAGAAATTGTTAAACGAGTTCGACGAAGTTTTAAAAGATAGGGGCTATAATTCCAGATCTAAAGGAATTCGAGATGCCCTGAAGGACTACATAGTACGATACCAGTGGATGAGGGACATAGAAGGGGATAGGATAGGTATAGTGGCTGTTATCTACGACCACCATTATACAGGGGTACTGGAAGACCTGACTGATATTCAGCATGAATTCAGGGACTACATAAACGCCACTATGCACATCCACATGACTGGGAAAAACTGTCTGGAAGTAATAGTGGTTAAAGGAGAAGCCCAGGAAATCAGGAACCTGACTGAAAAGATAATGAGACTAAAAGGTGTGGAACACGTTAAACTGACCACTGCTGCTGGTGGAGAACAATAAATTAACTCCTACCCCGAACTAACCTTAAGTGTGCATGATTAACTCAAATGACGCCAGTCTATGATACTAGGCAGATAATACCAGTTTGGAGAATCTATCCTTTCTTTAAATGTAGGTAGTGAATCATTTAAGAAGCCCATTGCAGGAGTTACCACAAGGAAACGTACAGAACAATTTAGTAGATTATTCCATCATTTTTTTAGTATTTTCACCCCATATGGCTTTACTCTGAATTATGAGTCCAGGATAGTTAGATCCAATTATAGAGTCTCATTTATTCCACAATCTGATTTTTAGTATTTTTTCATAGCTCCAGCTTCTCAGGTTAAATACACCAAGTTTTTAACACCAGGAGAACTAAGGAACTATTAACTAAAAAAATAATGAAGGGATTAAAAATGACATCTATGTGTTCAAATCCAAATTGTAGTAATGTTAAACGGGTGGAAGGTGAGGTTTGCCCTGAGTGTGGAAGTCCAGCTAAAGAGATGGGATTTAGGGAGGGCACATCCATGATAAAACTTAAAAAGGAGACTATGAATCAAAGAGAAGATGAAACCCATGAAATAACAGTTTCAGAAGTGGATGATAACATAGATGACAAAGTAGATTGTGAAATAAACACGGAAGAGAACAAAGCTAAAGAAAAAATGGTTAACACCAGTGCAGGGATAAACAGCCCCATATTAAAGATTCTGGTTTTTATTGGAGTTGTAATAGTATTTTATATATTGTTTACATCAATATTTTGATTTAAATTAATTTATAAACTTGGAGAAATAAACAACTAACTAAAAACTAATTAATTAAATAATGGAATAAATAATCTCTTTTTCTCCTTTTCAGAAGGTTTCTGCCACCATCGATATTTATCACAATTAAATTTCTTAAATACCCCCAAATTCCAATTTGGTCTGATTTTAGTTTAGTAATGGAGTTACTAAGGTATTAGGCCAGGTTCATTTCAATCCCAATATGGTCTGATTTTAGTATTAATTTTCTCATTCAACATTTCAACAAAGGTCGATTTCAATCCCAATATGGTCTGATTTTAGTTTGGATTCATTGGTTTATTATTCCTTTTCTATGGCAATTTCAATCTCAATATGGTCTGATTTTAGTTGAATTTTGTTACCGGCAGCATCTCGGCCCATCATTATTTCAATCCCAATATGGTCTGATTTTAGTGGGTGTAAATGTCCCCGCCCATCATGCCCAGGGTTATTTCAATCCCAATATGGTCTGATTTTAGTCTGGAAGCCCGTAGTGAGACTTGAACTCACAACCAAATTTCAATCCCAATATGGTCTGATTTTAGTTCACGTACCCGGGCCACTATAAAATCTCGCTCATCCATTTCAATCCCAATATGGTCTGATTTTAGTGAGTTTATCACGTAAAGCTTGTTCTTTACCTACTTCATTTCAATCCCAATATGGTCTGATTTTAGTCAGTTGGAGAGGATTAAAAATGTATTGTCTACATTGATTTCAATCCCAATATGGTCTGATTTTAGTTCTTTAGGATGGAAGATCCCCACATTAGGTTCTGTAATTTCAATCCCAATATAGTCTGATTTTAGTATTGTTACGTTATCAGGATCTTCGATTACAATGGCATTTCAATCCCAATATGGTCTGATTTTAGTGGAACCTATGAAACATTTATATCCAACCTAAAAGAATTTCAATCCCAATATGGTCTGATTTTAGTCTCTTAGAAACTGAAATATCAGATGAGATGAACAAACATTTCAATCCCAATATGGTCTGATTTTAGTCATGGTCTGGAGATAAACATGTAACACTCTCAATTGAATTTCAATCCCAATATGGTCTGATTTTAGTATATGCTCCACCTGTAACGGCCGTATTATCTCCAGTATTTCAATCCCAATATGGTCTGATTTTAGTTACTTATCCAGCTAATTCCCATTTCCCTATATTAATATTTCAATCCCAATATGGTCTGATTTTAGTATAATCTCCCTGTTTATACAAACTCCCTACAGTCCCATTTCAATCCCAATATGGTCTGATTTTAGTACTGCAATATTGCAACTGTCATGAGATTTGCAAATATTTCAATCCCAATATGGTCTGATTTTAGTAGCCATGAGGATAATAAATATTCTCAATAGTGAAAAATTTCAATCCCAATATGGTCTGATTTTAGTCGATCTCTTCAACAATAAAATCAGAGTGAGGATCATCATTTCAATCCCAATATGGTCTGATTTTAGTAATCACACTAATTCTAATTCTTATCAGTGGATACGTCATTTCAATCCCAATATGGTCTGATTTTAGTGGCCTGGCAACTTT
>NZ_AMPO01000009.1:72500-140229 GCF_000302455.1 Methanobacterium formicicum DSM 3637 | reverse complement strand
ATGGATTGCCATGGATTGCCATGGATTGCCATGGATTGCCATGGATTGCCATGGATTGCCATGGATTGCCATGGATTGCCATGGATTGCCATGGATTGCCATGGATTGCCATGGATTGCCATGGATTGCCATGGATTGCCATGGATTGCCATGGATTGCCATCTTGGGCATTAATGGCATAGGGAAATGAAGTATGAATTAATATATGAAAAATAATGGATGTTAATTTAGGGAACACGAGAGAAAGGATCAAAAATAAAATTTAAGAATACTTAAGACTAGGGGCTTAAAAACTGGATAAGGGCAACGTTATATGTGTCCTTATTTGCATTTATGATCTCCTCTTTCATTCGTCTTCTTATATTCTGGTGTAGGTATTGTTAATCTTAAGTGTATGTTAGTGATCTTACTGAATAATGAAGTATCTTTGGAATTTAAGTGAAGGAAAAAATAAGTAAGGATCTTTTTTTTGAAGATCTTTTTTTGAAGGATCTAATTTTTGAAAACTGAAGACTTATTCTGTATATCTTGAAGATTTATCTAGTATTCTGAGATTTATCCCAATCAAATGTTTATTCAGACGAGGATAAATGTTTAAGTATTCCATATTTAAGTTCGTGGGTATTTTGAAAGAATTGGCCAAGTGATTTTTGGTCACTGGTCATAAGAAGGGTAACATTATCCATTTTTCTTAAAAGTTCCATGAAATTTTTAGTTTCCTCCCAATCCAGTTCTCCAGTTGGTTCATGAGCAAGTAAGAGGGCAGGATCGTTTACCAGAGAACGGGCCAGGGCAACTTTCTGTTCTTCTTCAATGGATAAATCACGGGGAAATCTGTTCCAATTTTCAATTTCTACTTTTTCTAACAACTCTTCTGCTTTACTCGGGTCTGATGATATCATTGGAAGCATTACATTTTCTAAAATAGAAAGGTAAGGTAGGAGATTTGATCGTCGAAAAATCAAACCGATCTCATTTTTAATAAGGGTGGAACGCTCTGATTCTCCTAGATCATTGGTTGAACTTCCTTTAACATATATTTTACCCTCACTGGGTTTTTTGATAAGGCCAGCAAGATATATTAAGGATGTTTTACCTGCTCCTGATGAGCCGGTTATTAGTGTGTGGGTGTGGGGATGAAGCTTAAAGGATAAATTGTTGAGGGCCACTTTTTCCACTCCGCCCTTCCTGTAAACCTTACTAACACCATTAAATATTAGAATATCCTCAATATTTAGGGGGTCTTCACTATTTGTGGGCTCTTCCACGTTTATGGAGTCTTCAGCGGGTATAGGTGTTTCAGTATTCACAGAGAAGAGCCTCCTCTACTTTAATTTGTGATGTGAACCAGGCAGGATACAGGCCTAGAACCAGGCTTAAGATGGTGGTGATGGCAATGGTTCCCACAAATAGCCAGAATGGAAGTAGTGTGGTGAAAAAATCTGGTTTTAAAAAGGCAGATATTAGCCAGATTCCTAAAGTACCAATTATCACTCCAATTATTGATCCTATTAGTCCTAGTAAACCGGATTCAAGAGTGCAACTAATAAAAATTTGTCTTTTTGTAAATCCCATGCACTTAAGGAGTCCTATTTCTCTTTTTCGTTCAGAGAGGTTGAATCCCATTGTATTCATAATACCCAAAACACCAATTAAAAGGGCAATACTGGCCAAACCATCTAAAATATAAACAAAATCAACTAAAATTGTCTCTAAACGACTTAATAACTGGTTTTCTGTGAAAGTACTTCCTAAAAATGAGTTTAAATAGTTAACTGCCGTGGTTACAGTGCTGGTTTCGTTTTCATTATCTGTCTGGTTGGATTGTTGTCCTAATATCTTTCCATTTGATGTTCCTGATTTTTCAATAACACTGCTTATTCCCAACCCAGAACTCACCAGGATGAGGAGTATTATAACTCCCAAGGATATTCTTAAAACGGTGGATAGATTTCTTAGCCTGTTTCGGCGTAAATTTTTCCAGGACAAGGCATATATTCCCATTTAACATCAGCTCTGTCTTTAGTGTAAATTATCAATAATAAGGGATATGAAAATATTTTATCATATTCTTTTTATAATGGGTTTTTTTAATCAAGACGATTTATTTTAAGAAGAATTCATTTTAATGGTCATAACTTATTATGGTCATGTTTATGATGGTCCTAACCTTATGATAAAATTCATGGAATATTATTGTTGCTACGTTATTTTTCTGGTAGTGATTGTATAAGTGGTGTGGGGGCTTGTTTTAGGATTTTTTTATTCAGTAGTATCTGCGCTGGCTTCTTCTTGAGGTTTAAATATCTCGAAGATTCCGCTGATTATCAGCCAGATACCAATTAACAATGCTAAATAGAAGGGATCCCAAGCGTATAATCCTAAAATCAAGTATATAATACCAATCAGGATTCCTAAAACACCTACTCCTTTGGCAGATCCTCCTTCTCCGGTGAATAGTGTAATCACACCGGATATGAATAGGAAGAAACCAGCTAAATAGAGTATGAAACTAGCTAAGAAGCTCAATGCAAGTATATTTCCTACTAATCCTATTCCTGCTATGATGGCAATAATTCCCAGGATTAAATAGGCAATACTAATTCCTTTACTGCTTTCCCACACTGAAAATGCTTGGACCAAAAACCAAATACCCAGAATGAGTACTCCCATTCCTGCCAGAACACTGAATGTGAAAACACTTATCAATGGAAACGCAATGACTATTAAACCTAATATTATCGCTAAAATTCCTAACAAAACATTTTTGCCTGCAGCCATATCTATCAACCTCCAAAAGGTTCCAAACAAGCCCCATACATTTCTAACATTTTATAACTAATGTTATAAGTTTTTTTCCCAGAATAGTTCATAAGACTAGATATAAACCCCATTGATGGACTCTACAAATGTAAACTTTAAATCTTAAACCCGACATAGTAATTATTAATCATTTCCTCAATGAAATGAATTGACAAAAAAATTTTTAGAATAAATGGGGACTTTTTACAGTATTGGGAGGTTGTATCATGAATGAAGGAAAAAACACATTACTTGGTATTTTAGCCATAATTCTGGGTCTTATAGTTATTATTTTCCCACTGGTCAGTGTGCTCACTTTCAGTGTTTTGATGGGCCTTGGAATAATCTTCTTAGGGATATGGTTTTTCGCACAGAGTTTTCATGTTTGGGAGAAGAACCTTGCAGCAGGCATAGCTGATCTATTGCTGGGAATTATTGCAGTTCTGTTTGGTATCGTATTTTTGGGAGATGTACGTGTCTTTGAATTTTTAACATTTTTAGCACTTTACATTGTAGGCCTTTTTTTGATAATTGCAGGTTTCATGGCACTATTTTCAGGAAAAGATTTAAAATCAAAAGGAATAGGAATTTTAGGGATAATATTTGGTATTTTATACTTTATAGTGGGCATATATGTTGCTAACCCTCTATTCCTAGCCATAATTCTAGGGGCTTTCTTAATATTAGCTGGTATAATGGAGATATTCGTCATACCCTCAGAAAAACCTGAAAAATCCAAAAAAACATCGTAAAATACAACAGGATAAAACTTTGAATTCGGAAATATATTTTATTATTTTTTTTATTTTTCTCCCGGTGTTGTTTCTCTTAATTTGAAATCGCACGGTTATCATTAGAACCAGTTTTTAGAGATTTTTAAGTACATTTTTTTTAATTGTTGTTCCTTTAAATAGCAATATTTTTATATATTCATAAATAAAATATTCATGGTTAAATACGGATTTAACTCAAAAATAAATGGAGGGGTTTGATGAAAAACGTTGTATTAGGTATTTTAGCAATAATTCTTGGTTTAATAGTTTTAGCGTTTCCACTAGCAGGTCTTGTGGCTGCAAGTGTGTTAACCGGATTCGTAGTGTTAATGATCGCTGTCTGGCTTTTAATTGTTGGTGGATCCCAGATGGAGGTCAGTAAATCTGCGGGAATCATGAATGTGATCCTGGGTATAATTGTCCTTATTGTGGGAATAGGGCTGATTTTCAATCCTGCAATATTCGCATTCTTAGCAGGATTCCTGTTATACCTGGCAGGTATATTCCTGATAATAGCTGGAATTATCTCTTTGCTATCACGTAATGACTTTAAAAACGCCACATGGGCAGGTATCCTTGGAATAATACTGGGTATACTGTACATAATTCTGGGAACATTAGCCTTTGACCCAATTTACTTAGGAGCTTTAATTGGTATCTGGCTGATACTAAGTGGTATATTTGCGTTACTTGAATAATTAGAGAAGCAAAAACCATAGAACAGAAGTTTAAACAGAAACTGTTTCTTAAACAGACTGTTTAGGATTTTAGGAAATATTTAATATTTCCTTTTTATCCTATTTTCTTTTATTTATTTTATCAATATTTACCTGTTTATTTTATTCAAAAGATCTTTAATCTCATTTATTTCAGATTTAATCTCATTTAAACTAGCTTCAATTTCTTTAACATTTTCTTCTTTTGCCATCTTCGATTCCATATCCTGAACTCTTTTATCAAGTTTCTTGGTAAAATCCACACTGGACTTGGCAAGTTTTTCACGGTCTTCACGCAGTTTATCCATTAAAGAAGAAGTAGTGGCTGCAGTTAACAGGCTGGAAATACCAATAGCGCTTATCATGGCAATTACTCCAATTAAACGTCCCCATTGGGTGATTGGAACCACATCTCCGTATCCGACAGTGGTTATGGTCTGGATAACGTACCATAAAGAGTCTTCGTAGGTGGTAACTTCAGGGTTAACTCCAGTTTCAAGTAAAAAGAATCCCACTGAACAGACTAAAAGTACAACTACAAAGAATGCAAATCCGTAAACCAACTTACTTTTTGAAACAAATTGGTCTACTGCTCTACCCACCTGGCGGGCGGCCATTATTAGTGTAAGTACTTTAATTAATGCCAATACTTTAATAATGATTGAAGATTCATTGATGCCTAGAATAACAATTCCTATGAAATATATGGGGATAATTGCTATGATTCCGTTCCAGTTCCTTTTCAAATACCCTGTTTTTGACTTGGTCCTTCTTTGCTGGATCCAGTATCCTAATAAAAGTAGTGCACTGGTTATCAAGTCAAAGTAAGCAATACTAACGTATGAATTTCCCCTTAGAGGCAAAAATACACTAGTAAAAAGAAGAAAACTGTCTAGGAATATAAATATCAGGAAAATTGTTTCCAGGACCAGTTCCAAATTATGATGCAGCTTACTATTCATGGTTTCACCCGATACTTACCATCAAATATTTTTTTCTATTACCCTTTTTATGAGCTACATTTTATTAATCAGTATCATACGGAACTACATTACTTCCCCTATGGATTACATTACTCTGTTCTATGATCTGAATATCTCCTATGGAAATTACTGCCCATGGAATTATATTATCAATAAATTCTTCCTTCAATGAATTCTTCCTTAAGTGGCAGTATGATCTTCCTGAAAGGATAGTGAATCTTTATTAAGTGATAGTAATTTTTTTTGAATGGTCAATTATTATAACAGTTTTAATAAGAGTTGATTAGTTTTATTCCAGGTCAATTAGTACTAATACTGGTCATTAAATTTAAGTCATATCGCGGTATCGTTCCAGTGCCCCAGTTTTATGCCCCAGTTCCACTCCTTCCTGCAGGAATTTAACATCATTGCGAACCCAGTCCAGATAACTTTCAAGGGTTGATGTTTCAGCAACATCAGAATCCCTGTAAGATTGATTGATATTTGCCCTGGGAAGCACCACATTTTTGTTGATAGAAAGAGCCAGTTCGTTCAAAGAATCAATTAACTGTTCTTTAAACCGGTAAATATCTGGTAAAGGCTTTGATTCAATTAATGTGGCAATACTAGAAATATCTGCTGCTAATTTTTTATTAACTGCACTTAGTTCATGATACAATGATACATCATCATCCACATCATTAAATGTATCATCAACCTTTTTAATAGCGGATTCAAGGTTTTTTTCTTCTAACATATATTTCCTGAAATACTTGACTGCATTTTCATGATCATACTCCCTATCTCCATCAGGGATAACTGCATTTGCATATTCACGGTTAGCATGGATGACCTTAGCAATCTGTCCCGGAAGGTCCACGGTCATCCTGCTGGGCAGGATGAGATATGCACATACGAATGCTATAATGGCACCAATGCTTATGTCAATTATACGGGCTACTGCATTTTCCCACACCGGTCCATTGGGCCATATCAGCACCACGAATATGGAAAGGAACATGACTGAAAGTCCCATATAACTGGGATAGAATGCTCTGAACAGGAAAAGCATAAGGAAAGCTAACCCGAATAATGCATAGTGGGGGAAGAGGAATCCAAGCAGTATGGCCAGGAGTATGGCAAATACATTAAAAGAAACCCTTAAAATTATGTTGTTAAGGGTACTGGTAACATCTGGTTTGATTATGATTAAAATACCCATGGTAACCCAGAGTGCGTCACGTCCATGGGTTAAATACACCACCAGGAGTCCCAGAGTAAGTGCCAGGGAGAACCTCAGAGCGTGACGTATGTACATGTTCTCCAGATTAAAATTAGCACTTAAAACTTCTTTAAGAGAACTTTGAGGTGAAGGTATCTTTAATTTTTCACTGGAATGATATTTTTCTATCAGCAGGGCATTGGCCTTCTGGAGTAAAGTTTTAATTTCTGTAGACACTTCCACCAGGGCTTTGTTATTTGGATCGCTGGAATTAACTGATTTTTGTATATTTTCAATTTCCTGATCTACTGATTCCAGTTGAACTGTACTGGGAGTACTGGTAATACTCCCTGCAATTTCCAGGCTGCTTTTATTAACTGCATCCATGAAACTCTTGAGCAATTCCTGAGATTGGCTGGATAAACGGGAAAACATCAATTTACTGTAACCCCTAAACCCGGTTAGGTAATTTCCAATTCTGAATAGTTCATAATCCTTCCTATCAAGGGGAATTCCAGATAATGCCTGGCGAACTGATAAAACCCGCTCAAGAGAGGTTTCTGGAACGAAAGGAGAAGCAATCATTTTGGAAATGTCTTTCTTTCTCCCCCATATTTTTGGTATGAAAAGGATTGATGCAACCAGATAAGCTAAAATTATGTAAAGTCCCCATTCCAGTGTGGAAGCACCCTTATTAACCAGAGCCACTGACAGGAAGTAGCCACAGAATATTATAAAACCAAAAAGGCCGAAAGTTTCACTGAAGATGTACATGGAAAGGCTCAAAAAAGCCCAGATAACTGTGAAAAATAGAAAAACAGGAAGACTAGAAAGGGCCAGAGAAGAACTTATAAAAGCTAAAAAAGTCATTATAAATCCAACCAGGGCCATGGGAATGATTTTCCGCAATGGTAGGGGTAGGTCTATGATTATGGTGGCGATGAGGGTAATGAACATGACTGCTTTTATTCCATCATCAAAACCCAGGGATTTAGCTATTAACGCAGCTAAAACCATTAAAATGATGGATTTAAATGCTTGACTCCACATTGGCTTGCCAGTGGGTTTGGATAATGTTTTTAATCTCCCTGCAAATCCCTTCTTTTCCACATACACACCTACCTGGTAAGTGAATCTTATTTTACTCTGAATTATAGTATATTATGAATTCTAATTTTTCTTCGGAGTTTGTTGGTTTATCCAAATTTATGTTTGAATTTTATTTCCAAATCTGTTTATTTTTATTTCCAAATCTGGATATAATTATGATCTATATATTAATTATTCCCAATTTATTTATATTGATCTTAACCTGATTTTTTTATAATTACTATTAAAACATTCTCTTAACAATTAGATTATGGATATATTCTGGTATTTAATGGAATAAATTCCTATAACTAGAAATTTCCTTTGTTAAATGGAGTTTATCCCTATATTGATTAAAATTAAAAAAAATAGAAAAAGTTAACATGACGGTTAAGACTCACTTAACATAAGGATACTATTTTTTAATAGAATTCCCCAGTTAACCCAGTTAATTATAAAACCCAGTGAACTCATTGATTATAAAAAAATGGAATCTAAATTTAAGTATCATAATTATAAACGTAGGGAGATTGACAGATGAGCTTTTTAAACCCAAATCCAGAAGATACAAGTCCTTTGCAGAAAAATTTGCTGAGAATAATGCGTATATTCCTGTTAGTTGCTGGTATTTATATCACCATTTTTGGAGGGGTAAATGGTGCAGAAAGGATATTTGGAATACTGATATTAGTGGCTCTGGTAATAATTAACAGCCCTAGAGTTTTCACTGGAAATAGAATACGAGCCATTCCCGTTGAAATAGAACTCTTACTCCTGGCAATGGTTTTGTTTGAACTGGTTGGTGGAGATGCACTGGGATTGTACGTTAAAATTCCTCATTATGATAATTTTATGCACTTCATGCTACCATTATACATTGCACTCATCGGTATGATGATTGTTTACACCATGTACTATTACGGTAGATTGAAAGCTTCTTTAGTTGAGATGGCAATTCTCATTGTTATTGTAACCATAGGACTAGGTGGAGTACTAGAAATGGGGGAATATACCTATGATAAATATTTATCACAGGGTCCAATAGGACAGATCACAGGAAACACTCAAATGCAGGGTTCACCAACTCAGGATCCACTGGATGACACCATGAACGACCTTTTCACTGACACTGCCGGTGGAATTGTTGGTGCTTTACTGGGAGTATTGCTCATTAAAAGAGCTGAAAAGAAAGGTGGACACTGGAAGATAGCCGATGAAATAGAGAACATGGTTTAATTGAAATTTAACTGAAAATATTTTTATTAACTAAAAAATCTATATTTTTTGTTTTTTGAATGATTTATTATCTTAAAAAAGTTTATAAATCCTGGTGAAGGATTTTAACAAATTTTATATATGGAGAAACTACCAAAATCCTTATCAGAAGATACTCCCGGAATAGTAATTGTAAGATACTAACTTGGAAGATTTTAGGAGAATAATCCTGGAAGAGTTATTGTAAGATACTAACTTGGAAGATTTTAGGAGAATAATCCTGGAAGAGTTATTGTAAGATACTAACTTGGAAGATTTTAGGAGAATAATCCTGGAAGAGTTATTGTAAGATACTAACCTGGAAAATTTTTTCAAATAAAATAAATACTGGAAGAAACTCATGGAAAAAACTAATAAAACATCCAGTGCTGGCTGGACAGTCCTGATACTGGTCTCATTATTCTCATTTATAATTGCCCTTGACTCTACATTTATGAATGTGGCCATCACCAACCTGGTGGTGGATCTAAACACTACGGTTAGTATAATTCAGATAATCATCTCAGTTTACGCTCTTACCATGGCATCACTAATGCTTCTTGGTGGTAAGATGCAGGATGTTTGGGGTAGAAAAAGGGCTTTTCTGGTAGGCGCAGCCATTTACGGTGTTGGAACGACAATAGCAGCTTTAAGCATTAATTCAGCAATGTTACTGTTGGGTTGGTCTATTCTGGAGGGTATAGGTGCAGCTTTAATGACCCCGGCCACAGCTTCTATAATAACTGGAACTTATCAAGGGAAAGACCGGGCTTTTGCCATAGGTATCTGGACCGCCATTGCAGGAATTGCTGCAGCCATCGGCCCGATCCTGGGTGGTTTTCTTACCACTTTTTACACATGGAGATGGGGATTTGCCCTGGAACTGATTATAGTGATATTGATACTGGCATTATCCCGAAAAATATCATATTTCCCACCTTCCATGAAAAAATCAGAAATAGATAAAATAGGCGTTATCTTATCATCTTCCGGGATTTTATTCCTGGTTTTAGGAGTTTTAATTCTTAATGGCATTGTATACTGGAAGTTAGCCCCGTTTATAATGGGTGTGGGTGTAGTCCTTTTGGTATTGTTTTATTTCAGGGAGAAAAAAATCATCAGTAGGAATGAAAAACCTTTAACTGATATACGATTATTCAAAAACAGAAATTTCACCCTGGGTAATCTGAGCCGCCTTATAATGCAGCTAGCCCTGGCTGGTGCTGTTTTTGTTATTCCAGTTTTCCTGCAAATAGTAACCGGTGCAAATGCATTCATTACTGGTTTAGCCCTGTTACCGTTAACAGTTGGACTTTTAATATTCTCGATAGCTTCCTCCAGATTATCAACTCGAATTGCTCCCCAATACCTGATTTCAATTGGATTTTTAGTAGCCATGGCTGGAAGTATTCTGTTGCGATTCAAGTTCAATTTAGACACTCAAATCACTGATTTGATCCCTGGAACCACCTTGTTAGGTGTGGGGTTAGGCTTAGCCCTACCAGTTACCGGTAATCTAGTATTATCCTCGGCCGGTCAGGACAAACAGTCAGATGCATCTGGTATTATTTCCACAGGTGCAAACTTAGGTTCTTCTATTGGAACTGCTCTTATAGGAGTTGTATTTTTACTGGGAACATTCAGTGGGCTGGCTGTTGCCGTTCAGGAGAATTATCCTGGAGTGACCACAGAAGAAATCCACCAGAACCTGGTAGGGTGGGTAGATAAAATGCAAACTACAGATTTGAAGGGTTTAAATCCAACGTCCACCACATTTAAAATTGTCAATTCCACACTTGCCAATGCAATGAAAACAGCTTTCGACACAGTATCACTTATTTTCTTTATAGGATTTTTAACATCCCTATTTATCCGTCCTTCAAAACAAAAATAGTATATAATTAACAAAAAGGTATAAACATGGAAGAAAAAGATCCCAATGCCCTGAAATACAGGCAGAAGTTACAGAGGGGAATGACATACTGGCGTCATAAAATAGGCAACCCAGAATTTGACCACAAAGACTTCCAGATAGAACAGGTGGAAGTTACAATACCCAACCTTGATCCTGCTTTTCACAATTATCGGCTGTTAAATCTTTCGGATATACATCTTGGCCAGTGGATCACACCAGAACACCTTGAAGGTGTGATAAATATGGTAAATAATGAAAAACCAGATTCTGTAACTATAACTGGTGATTTCGTTTCTTACATACTGGATGATGTGGCCGAGGACCTTGAAAACTCATTAAAAAAGTTAAAACCTAAAGAATTCTCATTTGCAGTTCTAGGGAACCATGATCACTGGCTGAACGCTGGAAGAATACGGGAAATATTGCGACGGTGTGATATAATTGATGTCAGCAATGATCTCCATACTATCTATCATGATGAATCTCCTCTGCACATAGCTGGAGTGGATAGTGTGATGTTAGGAAAACAGCGTCTTGATCTGGTGATGGAAAAACTCCCAGAAGAAGGACCAGCCATACTCCTGGCCCATGAACCTGACTTTGCAGACATAAGCTCCACCACCGGACGTTTCAGCCTGCAAATATCTGGACACTCCCATGGGGGACAATTCCTCATACCCGGGCTGGGCACATTCATCCGTGGCCCCCATTTCTTTAAATATCCTGCTGGTAAATATATGGTGGGGGATATGGTTCAGTACACCAGCAGGGGCCTGGGGACCAATGTATTCTGGTTGAGGATCAACTGTGCCCCTGAAATAACAGTATTCACGTTGAAATGTCCAGAAGATGTATTGTAATCAGAAATCAGAAGATATCTGTAATCAGAAATCATTCCAGTTAAGGTTAGGGGAATATATTTTTAAATTTGTGATGAAAAGGGGTTGAATGAAAAATTGTGATAAAAATTGTGATATTTATACACAAATCTGTAATGGAAAATATTCCTATAAATTTTATTTGAAAATTTTGTTGGTGAAATGTTAAGTTATGTCTTGAGGATCAGTCTGGGGAGAAGTTAACATGGGGGATCAGTCCAGTGGAAGATAAAGAAAAACAATCAATCGATTGGTATGATCAGATTCAAGGCCATTCCAGGTTCTACTGGTTAGGCAGAACCCTGGTTATGTGGCTAGGTGGATTTCTGGGATTCATGTTCATTGATTATTTATCTATTGGCTTGTATTTTGATGATTGGGTTACGGCATTTATCGCTGCAGGAGTAGTGGGAATTTTAAATGCCCTGTTCTGGCCATTATTGGCACGGATATTACTACCATTTATGGTATTCACGGTGGGCATAGGTGCATTGCTGTTAAATGCATTCCTAATATGGCTGGCCAGTGAATTAATAACTGGATTCACCATCCAGGGACCTGCCCTAATACTGGCCCCTATTGCCATGGCTGCAGTAACCGCGGTCCTATCTGCAATTTTAACCATTGATGATGATGCCACTTATTACCGGAATGTTATCCGAAAGATAAAAAAGGGAAAAATCAAATTCAATGAAAAACCTGGAGTTATCTTCTTGGAAATAGATGGACTGGCCTTCCCTATATTAAAGGAAGCCATTAAAAATGGGACCATGCCCACTCTTAAAAAGTGGTTAGAAGATGACTCCCATGAAGTGATACCATGGGAAACAGACCTTTCGAGTCAAACAGGGGCCAGCCAGGCCGGAATCCTCCACGGAAATAATCAGGATATTCCCGCTTTCAGGTGGGTGGAAAAAGATAAAAACAATAAGATCATGGTTTCAACAGGATTATCTGACGCCCCAGTTATTGAAAAAAGAATCTCTGATGGAAACGGACTTTTAGCCTGCCACGGGGCCAGCAGAACAAACCTGTTCTCTGGAGATGCAGTTGATGTTATTTTCACTTACAGCCAGCTGAAAAACCTGGGAAGATTCTATACCCGTGCATGGTATTATGTTTACTCTTATCCATCAAATTTCGCCCGCATAGTCGCCCTGTTTCTATGGGATGTTATACTGGACTTTGCCTCCCAGCTGGTTCACTGGATTAAAAATATCCAACCCCGTATAAAGAGAGGTCTTATTTATCCCTTTGTAAGAGCAGGAGCCAATGTATTCCTACGCGAAGTAACCACAGCTGTGGTCATTGGGGACATGCTTGAGGGTAAAGTTGATGTTGCATATGTAACTTACCTGGGATATGATGAAATAGCCCATCACTCTGGAACCCGGGATTGGGATGCTTTTTATGCTCTTAAAAAACTGGACATGCAGTTTCATCGGTTGGATAACGCCCGAAAATACGCACCACGCCCCTACCACCTGGTGGTTCAATCTGATCATGGTCAAACCAATGGAGCCACTTTCCTGCAAAGGTATGGTCAGAGTCTGGAGGATCTGGTCCGGGATTTAATGCCCCCAGAAACCCTGATCTACAGTGAACTTTCCTCCAATGAAGACCACTTTGGCCAGGCTTTCCAGAGCCCCATAGAAGATAGTAAACGTTATATAATGGATCGAAGCGACCATGTGGTGGATGAAAGCAGATATCTGTTTGATACAGCAGTAAAAAAGGTTGATGAAGCTCCAGTAATTAAGGGAAAAGTTCTGGATTACCTGCAACGTCACGATATTGGGGAAATTCATCCCAAAAAGAAGATATCTTCTGAGAATGCTCAGGTTATTGTACTGGCATCAGGAAATCTGGGATTAATCTACTTAACCGAACATTTGGAAAGGTTAACTTTTGAACAGATAAAGGCTACCTACCCTGATCTGATTCCGGGCCTGGTTCAACACCAAGGTGTGGGATTTGTAATGGTCAATTCAAAGGAACAAGGACCAATGGCAGTGGGGAAGGATGGAATTCATTATCTTAAAGATGGAACCATTGAAGGGGAAGATCCATTAACCCCATTTGGACCAAGAGCCTTTAAACATCTTTTGCGCACTGATGGTTTCAGGTATGCTCCGGATATCCTGGTTAACAGTTTTTATGATCCTGAATCTAATGAAGTTGCAGCTTTTGAGGAATTAGTGGGTAGTCACGGTGGGTTAGGGGGTGAACAAACCCAACCTTTCATTCTATACCCCTCACAGTGGGATATGGGTTCTGAAGAGATAGTAGGGGCAGAAAATTTACATAAAGTCCTCAAAAAACACTTGAAACACCTGCAATAATTCCAAATATTAATGGCCCTGATTTAAAAGAAAATTCAGTACTTAAAAAAATCAGTATTTAAATATTTTTATTTCACATGTTAATTAAAATAGGATACAATTGGTTATATGATTGGCTTTAGAAGGATTAGGTTATGAATTAGGTTATAAACTATTAGTTCATGATTAATTAAGCTATGACACTTAAATTATGATAGTTTATCACAATATTTAGAGATGTAAATATGAGTCAAAAGAACGGTAAAAACAGGAAAGATATTAAAGTAGGATCTGAAGTTTACATTGTACTTAAAAAGGATCAACGCAGTGGAAAAAGAACAAAAGGGATAGTTAAAGATTTATTAACTCGTTCTTCCACTCATCCTCATGGAATCAAGGTTAGGCTTGAAGACGGAAGAGTAGGAAGGGTTCAAGAAATAATTAGTTAGAATTAATTAAGAAATTAGAATTAATTAAGAATATTAAATCAGAAAGAATAATTTAAAAAAGTATGGTAGTAGGAAGTTATTCTTCCTGTTTAACTGGGATTTTCCAGAGGTAACCTACTTTTTTACCGTTTAACTGTTTATTTTTACCTTTCTTTTTGGTTAACTGGGCTTCACTACCTTCCCATGATTCAACGTTTTCATCAAGGTATTTGGCAATTTCTTCACTGTATTTTTTGGTTCCAATGGTGTAAGCATCGCTTTTATTACGGATGTAACTAATTCCGTCACCTTTTTCTTCCATTACCTTTGATATTTCCATTATTTTTTTATAAAAGTCTACTGACATAATAGGTCTCCTTTTTTCATTTGATTAAAAATTGTTCATGAATCTGTTGGTGTTTTATTCATTTTGCAGTTTAGTTTATATAATGGTATAGGTTAATTTTGAAAATAAAAATTTTGTGAAAATAGAGGAGAATAGAAATATTTGTATTAATCTCGGTCTTTCTCTATTTCACGTTAACAAATTAGGGAGTGTTACACTATTAGAGTGTTACACCCATATCTAACTGTTCTGTGAGTTCTTTGTACCGGTTACGGATGGTAACTTCTGTAACTCCAGCTATATCAGCCACATCACGCTGAGTTTTTCTCTCACCGAGTAAAACTGATGCAATGTATAATGCAGCGGCAGCAACTCCTGTAGGTCCTCTTCCAGAGGTTAAACCTTTTTCCATGGCCTTTTCAATGATTTCTATGGCTTTGGACTGAACTTCTCCTGAGAGGTTGAGTTCACTGGCAAAACGGGGTACGTAATCTACTGGACTGGTGGGTGGTAGTTTAATGTTCAGTTCCCTGGTCAGGAAACGGTAGGTTCTACCCACTTCTTTTTTACTCACCCGGGATACTTCTGCAATTTCATCCAGGGTTCGTGGAACATTGCAACGTCTGCATGCTGCGTAAAGTGATGCCGCCACCACTCCTTCGATACTTCTTCCCCTGATGAGTTTGTTCTCCACAGCGTTACGGTATACTACTGATGCAGCTTCCCTCACACTTCTGGGAAGTCCCAATCGGGATGAATCACGGTCCAGTTCACTTAATGCAAATGCCAGGTTACGTTCAGTTGCACCGGAAATCCTGATTTTCCTCTGCCATTTCCTGAGCCTATACCACTGGGCCCGGTTCCTGGCTGGAATGTCCCGACCGTAGATATCCTTGTTTCTCCAGTCGATCATGGTGGAAAGACCCTTGTCGTGTATGGTGTAAGTGATAGGTGCACCTACCCTGGTCCTCTTATCACGCTGTTCATGGTCGAAGGCCCTCCACTCTGGACCCATATCCACCAGGTTGTCGTCGATAACCAGACCACATGCCCCACAAACGATTTCTCCACGTTCATGATCATTTATAAGTTTCTCAGATCCGCATTCTGGACATTTAGTCTCGATCTTTTCAATCTCAGACATATCCTGCTTCATCTGTTCTTTCCCTGAAACTTCTACCTTTTCTTTGACAGTTTCAGGAACTTTTTCAACTACTTCTTGCTTCGTTTCCGTCGCCCCCATTTCTTCTTGGCTTGTTTAGGCACATAAAGTGTATCTCCAACTCTGTTTTCAAAATTTTTAGAAATTGATGCAAGGATCTTCACTGAGATATAGGGATCCTTGGTGGGTCCGAAGACATCGTGAATAAATCCTATTTTCTCCTTACGGGAGTTAAAAACAGACAATCCTAGAGCGGGTGTTTGGTTCGATCGGAGTATAACTCGCTCTCTGTTTGACAAATGTAGTATGCTTCCAAGTTTCTTCATGCACTAAACCGAAAATCTTATATACCCTTATTCTTCAGAACATCCTATATAAATCTTTCGATAGCTTTATAAAAATTTATAAAAAAGATCACTAAAAGTATCCTACTTTTCACTAATCTATGCTCTAAGAATCAGTTGATGGTAAGTTAACACTTCTATTTTTAACCTTACGTCCATAGTAGAGTGCTGCAAGAGCACCCAGTATGGTGGGAATAATATAACTGGCTAAACGATCTATTAAGCTGGCTGCCAGCACAACGTCTGCTGAAACACCAACCACTGCAAAAAGCCCGATTAAAGTAGCTTCCCGTATTCCCCAGGCACCCGGGAGTAAGGGTAAGAGGCTGATCAAGATTCCAATGGTGTATATTATCACCAGGGCCAATACTGGAGGGTATACTCCTAACGCTCCGAAACACACGTACATTCTCAGCATATCCAAACCCCACATGACAAAGGATAGAATGAAAGCTATGAAGAACACATTTCGATCCTGTAATGCGGTAACAAAACCAGTAGAAAATCGGTTAATGTAAAATATTATTTTTTCTCTAATTTCATTAAATGAAACGTCTTTTTTACTTAAACGAAGCGCAGTTGGGTAAATGGATTTAGCAAGGGATATGATAATTCTTTGAGTGATTTCTTTCCTGAAACCGGCATAGATGAGTATCCCGAATATTATTATGGACACGATAATCATGGCGATGACGAATATTCGAGTTAATGGAGGTATGTCCCAGCTGAGCAAGAACAGAGCAGCGATAATGGATATTAAAACGAAAGGAAGAAATTCAAATACCCTGTCTGCGGTGGAGGTTGCAAATCCAATTTCAAATGGCACTCCTTCTACTTCCCTTAGAAGATAAGCCCGTAATGGTTCTCCTCCTGCAGCACTGGGAGTGACGTTGTTACCAAACAAACTGGCCAGGAGCATCATTAAAAGGGTGGTGAATTTAGGTGAAGTGTCCACCACATCCAGAATAAGCTTCCACCTCCAAGCCCATACCAAAATAATACCTGCTTCCAGAACAAAGTTTAGGGCAATCCAATCCCATTTAGCCTTTTCAAGGGTTGTAATGACATCATTGAAACCTATGAGAAATGTCATGGCGAATATCAAAAAAGCAGCTACTGCAAAGGTAGCAATGATCTTCCATTTATGTTTCAGAATGATTTCATAAGTATCCTGCATTAAACACCCTCTATAAAAATTAATCGATCCTTAAATCTGATATAATCAAACAATTTGCTTTTGAATTTAATCACCACTTTAAATCAAATTAAGCAAATGATTAATTAATCAGACAAGGTCAAATCTAAAAATTTCACAAGTTTAATTCGTAACAATCAAATACCTAAAATATCGGATAAAGAGTTTCCGTCTTCAATTTGATGGAGTATTTCATCTTCATTCGTTTTAATTTTAAGTGCTTTTGAAATTACCTTCTGTAAAATTTCTTCAGCTATCACTACTACTCCACCATCATCTCCGAAGATCCAGTCTCCGTTGTTAACTTTAACTCCTCCACATTCTGTGGGGATGCGAATTTCTCCTTCAGCACGGGGTTTTCCAGCATGGGGAACAATAGAACGTGAAAAAACAGGGTAATCTAGTTGTTTCACTGCTTCTACATCGCGCATGGCGCCGTAGATCACTGTGGATTGAACTCCTTTTTCCTGAGCGTACTTACTGAATAATTCGCCCCAAACCCCAATTTCATCCCCATCACAACATATGAAAATTATTTCCCCTTCCTCAGCAGTTTCAACAGCTTTTAATGAGGTTCCCCAATCATCCTGTTGTGTTTTAACAGTAACAACCTTACCACTTATTTTCAGATCGTCCTTGATTGGTTTAACACCCGGAATAACTCCATATTCGCCGGTTAAATTTTTCAGGGCATCTGAAATGTTGGAGGTGCTGATACCCAAATCTTTCAGATTAAAATCCATATTTTTTTCCATCTTATGGGATGAAAAATCTCTCAGCAATGATTCAGCAGAAATTTCCATTTTTCTGACCATTAAATCAGTCCTGAGGTGTTGTTACTTCTTCAACCATAGTTCTTCCAGCTACAACTTCGTCTACACTGTGTATGGAACCACCGTACTGTTCAATGGCTTTACTTATTTCATCAAAGTCCAGGTCGTTGCCCTGCATAGTGACTTTAATGTTTTCTGTTTCCTTGTCAATTTCCATGAGAGTAACATTAACCCCTTCCACGCCACTTACTTCGCTTAAAAATTTAGCAAAATGGGGTAAAGTTGGTTCATGTGGTTTTAATATGTCTAAAACTATTCTAATGAGACCTTTTGCCAATTTAGGCCCTCCAGTTATTTGTAGTACAATTTTTTATTTTAAATTTCATGTGTAACTCCATGTATAAATTCTTTATTGGGAATATTATAAAACTTTATGCACATAAACACTCTAAAATTAACATGACATATCTAAAATTACTATAATGATTTAAAAAAACCTGAAATCAGTAAAAAAGTTACTGTTAATTATATTAAGCCATATAATAGTGCTTAAACAATTTTAGTGGGAAAGAAGTATTGTTGATTACTCTAATTTTATATAGGAGATGGGTTATATTATTCTGTAGATACTTATTAGCACCATCAAAAGGGCTTTAACATGAGTTTTATAAAGTTGTCCAGTTTAATTGAAGAGCTTAAAATCTGTGGGGAACAGGGAATTCCAGTTCTGATTGAAGGTCAAAAGGATGAAAAGGCCTTGAGAGAACTAGGGGTAAATGGTAATTTCATAAAAGTTTCCGGTTCGGGTCTTAAACTCTTTGAAATAGCGGAGATAGCAGCTCAATCATCATCAAGAGTAGTTATATTAACTGACTTTGATCGAAAAGGCAATCAACTTGCCAAAAGATTATCAGAGGATATTCAAAGCCTCGGTTCCCATCCAGACCTCCGATTCAGGAACACTCTGATGGGAATTACCCGTCGTTTTATTAAGGATATCGAGAGCCTCCCTCGGCACCTGGAACAGCTGGAACTTGAAGAAAACCCATCTGGTGGGCAATGGTATTACTATCATTAGTAGTATTATCCAGATACTGATACTTCAGGCTGCATGATTAAGCCTCATTTTATCAGCAGTATCTATACATTGATGGAGGCCCAAAAATGGGAACTAAAGAAGAAATCAGTACAACTAAATATCTTATTCATGCTCAAATAAATGCTAACGGAATTGTGGAAAAACCGGATGTGGTGGGTGCTATATTCGGACAAACTGAAGGACTGTTAAGTAATGATTTAGATTTAAGGGAACTACAAAAAACTGGTAGGATTGGTCGGATTAAAGTAAATATAAACTCCAAAGCAGGCAGATCCAAAGGAGAAATAGTGATCCCATCCAGTCTAGATCGTGTGGAAACCGCCATCCTGGCTGCATCCCTAGAAACCATAAACAGAGTTGGACCCTGCGAAGCCTACATACAGGTCAACAAAGTGGAAGATGTCCGGGCTGTTAAAAGAAGGAAAGTAGTGGACCGTGCCAAAGAACTATACAAGGGAATGATGGAAGAAGTCACCCCTGAAAGCCTCAAAATGATTGAAGAGGTTAAAGAGGCCATGCGCATCCATGAAATCACTGACTTTGGCCATGACAAACTCCCAGCAGGTCCCAATGTAGCATCCTCCGATGCAATTCTGGTGGTAGAAGGACGTGCCGATGTTTTAAACCTGCTCCGATACGGTGTAAAAAATGCCATAGCAGTGGAAGGAGTAAGCGTACCCAAAACAGTGGCAGAACTCACCAAGAAAAAAACAGTAACCGCCTTTTTAGATGGTGACCGTGGTGGCGACCTTATTCTCAAGGAGCTGCTCCAGGTAGGGGAACTTGATTACGTGACCCGTGCTCCACGGGGTAAAGAAGTGGAAGACCTCACCAAAGATGAAGTTATGGTAGCTTTAAGGGATAAAATACCAGTGGAACAGATTTACCATGACTTGGGAATAAAACTGGATAAACCAGAAAAAAAACAGGTAGACAAAACCCCGGATAAAGTTAAATTACTCAAGGGAATACTCAAAGATGTGGAAGGCTCAGGCAATGCTGAGATCCTGGATGATGCTTTGAACATCCTCAAAGAAGTTAAAGTGGAATCCTTATACGATGAGATAAAATCTTTGCAAAATGAGGGTGCCTATGCTGTGGTATTTGATGGAGTGGTGAGTCAGAGACTCATTGATGTTGCCAAAGAAAAAGGTTTAAAGCAGGTTGTAGCAGTACGCATGAGTGAAGTTGTAAAAAAACCCAGCCCACTTAAAATCATCACCCGCTAAACCCATTACCAGATAAACTAATAAAATTTACAGTAATGGGTAATAATGAGTATCAACTTACGAAACTACCCTCTTAAAGATAGCTAATCGGACAAATCAACCGGTTGCTATCAAACATTTATTTTCATTCAAATCGTTTATTTTAGTTATCATAAATTCAATTATTATAAATAATTCATTTATTTTAAATTCAGTTAGACTTCACTTGAACCCAATGGATTAAAAAAATTTGAGGGGAGATCATGTACATAAACATGAAAAAAGAATTTTTAAGAGATATCGAGAGCACAGCAGATATTCAAATACCTCAAGATCCCATGGAAAGAGTAATTGGTCATGATGAAATTATAAAATTTGTTAAAATAGCTGCTAAACAACGTAGAAATCTCCTCCTGGTGGGTCCACCAGGTATAGGAAAATCTCTCATTGCTCAGGCTATCTCAGTTCACCTGGCCGAACCACAAGAAGAAATAACAGTTGTTCACAATCCTGAAAGGCCAGAAAGGCCTTTCGTAGAAATTAAAACCCGGAAAGAAAGAGAAAGTGAGATAAAGGATTTACAAAGAGCAGAAGGGGATCTGGTCTCTCCTCAAGAAGTTCCAGAACTGGTAGCAGAACGTCTAGGATTCCGTTGCCCTAACTGTGAAAGTTACACCAACGCCTATCAAAGTATATGCCCCCAATGTGGAGCAGACAAATATTCTCATATTAACGCCCGCAGAAAAAATTTAGGCGATCTTTTAGGAATGTTTGAGGTGAACAACGGACCGGTAAACATTCCCCAAGAGAGGGTTACCACCACCCGTATGAATCAGGGTAGGGAAGAAGTGGTGATTTATGAACGTGCCGATGGAGATAAAATCAAGATACTGGATCAGCACGCCCTTGAAAAAAGAAGGGAAATGGTTGAAGAAAAACCCAAAAACATCATTGTCCCCTTAGATCGTAAGAGTTTCATACAGGCTACCGGTGCCAGTGAAACAGAGTTACTGGGTGATGTACGTCATGATCCATATGGAGGACACCCTGATCTAGGAACACAACCATATGAGCGAGTTGTTCCGGGTGCGGTTCATGAAGCACATGAAGGGGTGCTTTTCATTGATGAAATCGTTCATTTAGCTCCCCTGCAGCGTTATATCTTAAGTGCCATGCAGGACAAGGTCTTTCCCATTGTGGGCAGAAATCCCCAGAGTGCAGGAAGCTCGGTGAAGGTAGCAGATGTTCCCTGTGACTTCATATTTGTAGCTGCCTGTAATATTCGGGATATTCAATACATATTACCCCCATTGCGTTCCCGTATCCAGGGAGAAGGATATGAAATATTGATGCGCACTACCATGCCGGATACTGATGAGAACCAGGCAAAAATAGCTCAGTTTGTGGCTCAGGAAATTGAAATGGACGGGAAGATACCCCATGCCACCAAAAGTGCCGTTGAAATAATTGTGGAAGAGGCTAAAAAAAGAGCCAGTATCATTGATGACCAGAAAAATGCATTAACTTTAAGACTTAGAGATCTGGGTGGTCTGGTACGAATGGCGGGAGATATGGCAGTTATGGATGGAAGTACTTTAATTGAGGATAAACACATAAACTTTGCAGTTAAAAATGCCATATCAATCGAAGACCAGATTCTGGAACGTTATCAATCCTTTGAACAGGCAATGAATAATGATCTTTCCAGTTCCCAGAAGATGCATTCGGTTAGAAAAGGTGTCCCCAACGACCATGTGGACCGTAGCTACCTTTAAGAACCCATTATTCTATGGGTTTATTTTTTTGTTTTTATTATGAAATTTATACTACTAATCCAATACTAAGTTCTAAAATGAAAAGATTTAATTATTCTAAGGGCAATAGTGTTATAAAAATAGCCCGGATTTTAGTTTAAGCAATAACAAAATTCATTATTGATACTATGAACCATTATTCCAACGGAAACTGGAAATCATCCCAGGGGGATCCCACTGAAATCAAAAGATTCGTGGGAAATGCTTCTGATTACCCTCAGGAAAAAAACTTTTTGGAAGCCTTTGACATTCCTGAAATGATAGAAGACTATCTATTCGAACTGGAAATACGTAACTACTCCCGTAACACAATTAAAACATATAGATCAATAATAAACAATTTCCACAAGTTCTTAATGGATGAAAAAGAATTATATGATGAAAGACAGGTTTTAAGGGGCTTCAAACGTTACATACGTTACCTGAAGCGTGAAAAAAACGTCTCCCAGAATTACATTTACCTGGTCACTGTAGTGGTCAAAAAATTCTTTGAGTTTGGTGGAATACACCTCCTGGAAGAAGTTAAAACTCCAAAAAGAACCAAATCTCTTCCTAAATCTCTTAATGAAGAGGAGGTTAAAAGTCTTATCAACGCTTTAGATACTCAAGATCCAGTGGACTCCTCTTCAACCACATCTGAATCATTAAAGCTGAGAAACAAGTTAATACTGGCTTTATTATATTCTTCGGGATTAAGGGTATCGGAACTGGTCACACTTCAAATTAACCATGTGGACCTGGAAGAGCGAACCCTCAGGATCAGGGGAAAAGGAGAAAAAGACCGAATTGTCCTGTTTGACGATACCACCAAAGTGATGATTGAGGATTTCCTGGAGAAAAGAACCAGTGACAGTGAGTATCTTTTCGTGAATCGCTCTGGTAACCACTTAACACCTAGATATGTGCAGATGATGATCAAGGATTATGCACGGGTGGCAGGCATTAAAAAGAAGGTAACTCCGCATATATTGCGACACTCATTTGCCACTCACCTGCTCAAAAATGGTGTGGATATTCGAGCTATTCAACAGCTTTTAGGCCACTCTAACTTATCTACAACCCAAATTTATACCAGTGTGGATATGGAAACTCTTAAAAACGTTTATGACCGTGCTAAACTCCATTAATTGTTTATATGGGGTCCTGTAACTATTTACATTCTTTATTTTTTATTATTTCTTTAATGTTTTATCATAACTTTGTTAAAATCCCATTATTTACATCCCTTAGTCTGGTAAAATGGTGGCATGGTCTTATTCTTCCAATGTTATTTATTAACTTTGAATACTATTTTAATACTATTGTAATTAATTAGATATCATTTTGAGTGGAATAAAACGAATAAGTCATTGTGTTTTTAAATCATGTTTATTTCTATTTTTTCAAATTATTCTCTTCATTTTTTTTAAAAAATTTTTGGAAAAATATTTAATCACAAGATCTAGATACGATATTGTAATTAGATATTGATATCAAATATAGGAAGCAGATATTGTAATTAGATATTTAATTTAGATATCGATTATCGATAGTAATGGGTAGTTGTACTAATGGAAAAATCAAATAATCAAAAGAGGTATAAAATGACTTTAAATCGGAAATTCTTTTTGGGGTTTATCAGGATACACATACTCCATCATGCAAGCCAAGAGGAAATTTATGGTGTGCAAATGATGGATGAATTGGAAAAACACGGCTATGATATTAGTCCGGGGACTATGTACCCCATATTGCATTCACTGGAGAATGAAGGTTATCTAAAAAGTAGAAAAGAAAATGTAAGAGGAAAAATCAGGAGATATTATAAGATAACTTCCAAAGGTAAAAAGATTCTTATTCAATCCCGGCAGAAGGCAGCTGAACTCACCCGTGAAGTTATGAACTAAGAAATAATGATTAATGGGTGTGTAAATATCTTAAGGATTGAACTAAAATGGGGAATTTCAAGGAATCTTAAGGAATCTTAAGGAATCTTAAGGAATCTTAAGGAATCTTAAGGAATCTTAAGGATTTTTAAATGAATTTCAACTGGAAACCAAACAGGGAAACCCATTCTATAACAGTTAATGGTAAAATTCTAAAAAAACATAAAGATTGATTTATAAAAAATAAATTATTGGATTTACTGATTATTCCCAGGATAAATAGTGAACGTATAAATTCACAACCATGGGCAAAGATAAAAATTAATGGGCAAAGATAAAAATTAATTAACTTAGGGGGTGGTTTTTTGTTTTCAAGGGAGTTTCCACGGCCACATCTGGTTTCAAGTAAATGCATAGAATTTGAACCCTGCCGTTATAATGGTCTTATTATAAGAAGTAGCCTGGTAGAAAAACTTAAAAAATTCGTTGATTTTACTCCAGTATGTCCTGAGGTGGGAATTGGACTGGGAATACCCAGGGATCCCATTCACCTGGAAAAAGATCCAGAGAGAATAGAACTGATCCAACCGTCTACTGGCTACAATTTCACTGACAAAATGTTAGAATTTGCAGATTCATTTTTAAAGTCAGTTGAGGGGGTTGATGGTTTTATTTTAAAAAACAAATCCCCTTCATGTGGTGTAAAAGCAGTTAAAGTATATCCTAAAGGTGAAATATCAAGACCATGGCCTGATGGTATTGGATTATTTGCGGCAGCGGTTTTCAGATGTTTCCCTTCCACTCCAGTGGAAGATGAGGGTCGGTTGCGTAACTATCATCTGCGTGAAAATTTCCTCACCAGAATTTATACCCTGGCTGATTTCAGGGAAAATGTTTTATATGGCAATTTTGGTGATTTAATTGAGTTTCACCGAAAAAATAAGCTTTTATTTTCATCATACAACCAGATACAATCTAAAAAACTGGGAAGAGTTGTGTCCGATAGAAAGAAGACAATTTTAACTGATTTAGTTGAAAAATATGAAAATCATATGAAAAATATGCTTCTTAACGATCCCCTACCCTCATCCAATGTCAATGTTTTGATGCATGCGTTTGGCTATTTTTCCAAGGATCTCTCTCCTCAAGAGAAGGCATTTTTCCTGGAATCCCTTGAAAAATATCGCCAGGGACGGCTACCCCTATTATTAATCCAGAATTTACTCAAATCATGGATTATTCGCTTTAATAATAAATATCTAAAGGATCAAACTTTTTTTGAGCCGTATCCCGAGGAATTAATGGAAATAACCTTCATATAATACATCCATTTATTATCTAAAACCTCAGTTTATTGCCTAGTTCACATAATCCAATCATCTAATCCATTTCATATCCACCATAATCTTTTTTATTTCATATTTTAAGTATATGCAAACCGAAGAATTTTTTTATAAATTTAAGGGGATTATGTGATTAGATGTGCATATAATGATCTGCATTCTCTGTATTTGACTTAATGGGCAATTTTTGATGTTCTTTCTGTTACCAAATTTATGATGATACTTGAGATGTGGCTTAAATTAATGGATTCTTAAATATAAAAAGGGTGAATATATTTGTGATATTAATGATGATAACTGAATACAGATGCCATGATCTTTTTAAAAGTACCATCTTTTTACATTCCTGGCAGGATATGGGTGTGAAAAATTGTAGTTAGATAATTACTCATTAGGATAACTTTATATTTAACATTGAATCTAATAAATAAAGGAGCTTAAATGGAGCTTTACCTAACTTTCTGAAGATTTTTAAAATATTAAAGTATGCAGATTAAGCAAATAAGCAATATCTGCTCTATGAATGTTTAATTACAGTATACAGATTCAAAATTTGTACTATAAGAGTGATAAAAATGGAAATCAGCATTGATAATTATTTTCAGAAGAGATATTCACTTTTCGCCTGGCGTTCTAATACTTCTGTGGTAAACAAGGTGATCCTGGCATTTTTCATGGCCTGTATCACTGGACTAATGGCTCAAATAATAATACCACTTCCCTGGACTCCGGTACCTGTAACAGCGCAAACATTTGCTGTTTTGATGGCAGGGGTAGTTCTTGGCCGTAGGTGGGGTGGAATTAGCCAGGTAATGTATCTGGCAGTTGGATTACTGGGAGTACCCTGGTTTGCAGGACTCACTGGTGGTTATGCAATACTTTTAGGTGCTACCGGAGGATATTTCCTGGGTTTCATTCTAACGGCATTTGTAATGGGCTACGTTACTGATAAATATGTTCAGTCTCGAAATTTCCGCCCAATGTTAGGACTGACATTCCTGGTAAATTTTGCCTTTATCTACATCCCAGGTCTCCTGGGACTTGGATTATGGATGTATATGGTTAACGGAACATTCCCCACCTTCTTAACCCTGATAACCATGGGTCTTTTGCCATTTATTATTGGAGACATGGTGAAGATAGGTGGTGTAGCAGCCCTTACCAAGGCAATAACTCCCAAAGAAGAATATTAAACCAGAAAAGATTTTTATATAATTAAGAAAATCTCTATGGATTTTTTCACATGGTAAAAAACCAGGATGATGACGGTTCTGAACCCTTAAGGATCAGAGCCCATCATATTCTCTGTATGCAGGGTTTTCAGGGACTTGGTTACAGTGAGGAATTCACCAGAAACATGACCCTGATAACAGAAAAAATCCAAAAAAACCCTTCTTTTTTTATTAAAATTATCATTGAAGCTGATTCTATCTGTGAATATTGTCCTAATCTTTCAGATGGGGTGTGTAACCTCGAAATGGACTCCCTTAAACTTATTAGTTCTATGGACTCATTGGTTCTTAAAAGTTTGAATCTGGAATCAGGATCTGTGATCTCCTCTGTGCAGCTTAAAAATTTAGCGAGAAGTTTATCTCCCAAAAAAGTTCAAAAAATATGCGGAGACTGTAGCTGGAGGGAGGATTGTCTTTATTTCCAGGAAAAATGTTTGAACTAAAAAATTTTCAAGTAAATAATATCCCTAATTTTTAACTGTACTGTATGTTAATTTACACCATGTCCTTTAAGTTTAACACGTCCCACTGCTTAAGTTTAATACTAAATTTTTCATCCTACAGATTATTTTATGCTTTTTGATAATATCCTAACATGAATACTAACTTAGAAAATATAAGTTTAGGGAATAAACTCAGGAATAAAATTCAGGAATAAAATTCAGGAATAAGGTTTAGGAATAATAAGATGGGGATTACTAAAATAACCCAGACTAAAATAACTCCAGGCCTAATGGTCTTACTGCAACTTATGGAATACTGAAATTAATAATGATAATGAAAGAGGTAAAATATGGGGATTAAACACCAAAAATTCATGACCGAAGCTATGAAAGAGGCTGAAAAAAGTTTAAATAATGGGGGAATTCCTATTGGGGCTGTTCTGGTTAAAAATGGTGAAATAATAGGAAGGGGACATAATAAAAGGATTCAACTTGGCTCCAGCATTTTTCATGCTGAAATGGATTGTCTGGAAAACGCTGGCAGGATGAAATCATTAGATTACCAAAATTGTATAATTTACACTACTCTCTCACCCTGTGCCATGTGTTCAGGGGCAATAATACTATACAAAATCCCTATGGTGGTTATGGGAGAAAATGAAAACTTCAAGGGCCAGGAACAATATTTGAAGGATAACGGTGTGAAATTGTTAAACCTTAATTTGGATTCCTGTAAAAAGATATTGGGAACATTTATCGAAAGCAACCTTAAATTATGGAATGAAGATATTGGGATTTAATATGGTAGATTAATTAGGGTTTTTAAGGTTGATTAGGGTTTTTAAGGTTGATTAGGGTTTTTAAGGTTGATTAGGGTTTTTAAGGTTGATTAGGGTTTTTAAGGTTGATTAGGGTTTTTAAGGATAATTGTGATTGAAATTAGATTGATATATTTTTTTATAACTGATTTATATGAATTTTTTTATAAAGAAAAATAATGAAAAAATATTTTGCAAAAAATATCGATAATAATTACTGTGATAAAATATAAAATTCAGTAAAGAGATTTTTTTAGTAAAAAGAATCTTGAAAATACTAAAAAGTTTGGAAAAACATTTAAAAAAAATGAACATGTGGGGCGATAGAAATGGTGAAATGGGGACCTGTAATTGTGGGATTTATTTTAGCAGTCATCCTGGGTAATCTATTCGGGATTTACGTGAATCAGTACTGGGGTGTAAACCTGGGACTGTTCATTGCAGGATTCATAGTTGGATACTGGGTGCATGAAGGAATAATTGGAGGCCTGTGGAATGCTACAGTAGCTGGTGCATTCGGGTCCATAGTACTGGCAATTTTGCTGATTGTGGGTGGTACTATCTTTGGTGGTGCAGCCGGTCTTGCAGCCGGAGTAGTAACTGGTTTCACCATAGTAATAGTTTCTTTAATTGCCAACATAGTCTTTATGGGTGTTGGAGGAGCCATTGGTGGTATGCTCAGTGGCAGTGATTAAAAACAGTAAATCAATTAAAAAAAGAATCAATTAATTTATTCTTTTTATTTTTTTAATCTATTTCATCTATTTCTTTTAACTCCGGTTAGTGAGTTGCATTTGTTAATTATAGGATGATTAAAGATTTTCCAGACATTCATCCATCAAAATCTGTGCATCTTCATTTTCCGGATTCAAGATCAGGGCCTTTCTAAAACACAGCACTGCATTCTCGAACTGGTTCAATTCCATGAATGCCACTCCCTTGTTACTCAAAAATATCTCATTGTCGGGTTCTAATGAAAGTGATTTATCATAACACTCCACAGCCTCATCAAACCGGTTTAGTTCCATGAGTGCATTGCCTTTACGATTCCATGTGGAAGAATCAGATTCATCTTCCAGACATAACTCCAGGGAACGATCATAACATTCAAGAGCTTTTTCTGCCTGATCTATTTGGGATAAAAGGTTTCCTTTGGCATTCCATGCTTCTGAATCCTGTGGATTCAGTTTTAAGATTTCATCATAGCAGGTTAATGCTTCCTGGAAACGTCCCAGCATTTCCAGAATGAAACCTCTCCAGTACAGTACCAACAAGTTTTTGTCATTGATCTTCAGGGCCTTGTCACTGGTTTTAAGTGCTTCTTCTGGTCTGTTGGAGTTTAAAAGCGCTATTGCTTTGTTATTCAGCAGATATTCATTATCTGGCTCCAGTTTCAGGGCCTGATCATAACATTTCAAGGCTTCCTGGAATTGTCCCAGGCGTGAAAGGTTATCTCCTTTACGGTTCAGGATGTAAACATCGTCTGGATCGATTTTTAAAGCGGCGTTGTAACATACCACTGATTTGTCGAATTTCCCCACATCAAAGAGTATGTCTGCCCTTTTGGTGATCATGGACTTTTCATCTATTTTAGCCCCTTCCCATTCCTCCATGGGAAGTTTAAAGAACCTTATGACCTGGAAAAGTGACTCATCACTGGTGTGTTCTGGGTACATCTTCCTGAATTCATATTCTAACTCTGAAGCATCATTAAAACCTTCTTCACGGGCCAGTTCATCATTATTGATAAGATCAGCAAACTTAACCACTTCTACATCAGTTACTTCTGCTTCAAAGAGTTTTTTTCGCTCTTTTGAGACCAGATTCCAGTAACAGTGCAGGCGATCTCCTTGGGATAATGGATTTTTCCATATCTTTCGGATGGTGGTGGTTTTTTCCCCAGTTATAAGGTCTAAATGACGACTTCCAAATAGCAGGATCGGTATTTCACACCCTCCAGTTAGTTTGTTTATTAAATTTAAATCAATTTTAACGTTATGGTAATTCTAACGTTTTTGATAGCCTTAATATTCTTGCAGATGTTATTGAATTTGAGATATGCTTGAGTTCTTTGATATTCTTGTGTTTGTAGATCTGCTTGAGTAAATGTTCACTGTAAGATGCTCTTCAGAACATTAATAAACTGTTCATCTTCTTCCATGGTCGCTACACTAACTCGTATCCAGAATTCATCTAAACCACGGAAAGAACTGCAGTCCCTGACTATTATACCATTTTTCATGAGTTTTTCAGAGATCTCTTTGGAATTCATTCCGGTACCACGGACATCCACCAGGATATAATTTGCCCAGGACTGATAAACCTTCAACTCTGGGAATTTGGACATTTCCCTGTACAGATAATCTCTGCTCTGGATGGATAACTGGGTGGATTTTTCAATGTAATCTGGATCATCTAAAGTGGTGACTGCTGCCAGGTAAGAAAGTTTAATAAGACTGAAAACGGGTTTAACACGGTGCATGTACTGGATGAAATCTTGGTGACATATCCCATAGCCGATCCTCATACCAGCTAGCCCCATTACCTTGGAGAAAGTTCGGAGGATGAATAGATTGTCATATTCTGCCAGGAGTTCCAGGTTGTTAACACCGGAAAACTCCCAGTAAGCCTCATCAACCACTACCAGGGCATCAGTGCTTTCTAGAATGGTTCGAATATCCTGTTTATCAATCAACCCTCCGGAGGGATTGTTGGGTGTACAGAGGAAAATAACCTTTGTACGGGGGGAAATTGCTTCCAGTACCGAGTTAAGGTCCAGCTGGTTGTTCTCGATATCCCAGCGTGCGTAAACTGGAACTGCCCCGTGTATGTTGAAGGTGAACTCGTAGTACATGTAGGATGGTGGATGGACAATGTACTCATCACCTGGTTCAATGAGGGTTTTAGCCAGTACATCCAGGATCTCATCAGCTCCATCTCCTCCTACAATTATTTGCTCAGGACTCGTACCGGCATAAGAGGCGATTTTGTCCTTTAGATCATCAATATTTGATTCAGGGTAGGTGTTAATTGTGTGAAGATTTTCTTCCAGAGCTTTAATTGCCATTGGGGAAGGTCCCATTGGATTTTCATTGGATCCCATTCTAATTATTTTAGCAGGATCAAGACCGTAAGCACGGGCCAAATCTGCATTTGACCTGCCTGGAACGTATGGATCAAGTTCATTAACTGTATTTTTTATTTTAACCATTAAATCAATCCGTCATTGTTTATTTATTTTGGTCTGCAAGCTTTAAATAGCGTAAAGCAGTATTTTTTATATCTTTTATTTCCTCTTCACCTAATTCGCGCACTGCTCTGGCAGGGGCGCCCATTATCAGATGGCCTTCTGGGAAAACCTTTCCTCCAGGAACCACAGATCCTGCAGCCACTATACTATTTTTTTGGATATGACTACCATTTAGTAAAGTGGAGTTCATGCCAATAATACAGTTATCATCAACCTTACAACCGTGGAGTACAGCTGCATGGCCTACTGAAACATAATCTCCTATTTTCAGGGGGAAATCTTTTGAAGAGTGTAGTACAGAGTTATCCTGCACATTGGAAAAACTGCCAATGGTTATACTTTCTATATCTCCCCTTATCACTGCATTATACCATAGGGAGGAATTCTTACCTATAATAACATTTCCAATGGTGTGAACACCCTGGAAAATCTGGACACTGGGATGAATCATAGTCCTAATTATGATTTCCATTCATAAAAACATTTCACCAAGACCGTAATATCCAAATCCTAATTAAAATTCACTGAAAATATACTAAAATTCATTCATTTTAGAATTCATACTCTTCTGAAATGGAATCATTTTCTCGGAATAGGAATCATTTCTTGGAATAAGAAACATATTTTCTGAATGGAAAATTAAAATGAATGGAAAATTGAAGTAATTAAAATAATAAAATATACAAACAAACTAAAAAAGGGGTTATTGATAATTTTTAACTATTTTTTATCCTTCATTTCCTGTTTTTGGTGATGTATAACGATTTTATTGTCCTCTATGTCTCGATAGATTATGGCACCAGATCCTACTGAAGAATTTAAACCAATGGTCACTCCGGGATTGAAACTGGAATTAATACCAGTTTTAACTCCATCAGCGAATATAACTCCCATCTTACGCCTGCCACTGTTGACCCTTACTCCTTTAACTGTTACTTTCACCCCACCATCGTCGAAACGTAGGTTGGCAATGTTGGTTCCTGCGGCGAGGTTACAATTTGCCCCAATTATGGAGTCTCCAACATATGAGAGGTGGTTTACATTTGTTCCATCCATAATTATTGAATTTTTAATTTCAACTGCGTTTCCAACGTTAACATCATTACCAATTGAGGTGTGTTTACGCAGGAATGTATTGGGGCCAATATCACAGTTTTCTCCAATGTAAACCGGTCCCATGATGTAAGTTCCGGAACGAATGATACTTCCTTCTTTGACTATTACTGGACCGTGAATAGTAACACCTGGTTCAATTTCACCATCAATCTGGGTTTCGGATACTTCTAAGTAGTGTTCGTTTAATTCCAGGAATTCCCAGGGACGTCCTACATCGATCCATTTGTCCTGGGACACCAGACCTAAAACCATTTTACCCTCTTTGATCTGAATTTTAAGGGAATCGGTTATTTCGTATTCACCTCGTTCAGATTTTCCTGTTTTTTCTATGGCCTGAAAAATACTGGGGTCAAAGAGGTAAATTCCAGCGTTTATAAGGTTACTGGGGGCCTCACCAGGTTTTGGTTTTTCAACGATATCCTTGATGTGATCCCCTTCCAGTTCTACCACTCCAAAGGAAGAAGGATCATCAACTTCGGTGAGAACCAGAATGGATTGTGCATGTGAATTGTGATATTTATCCATCAAGCTTTTAATCAACTTATTTTGCAGGATTATGTCTCCATTGGTAACGATGATGGCATCTTTATCTTCTTTTGCAATACTCGCTACCTGTCCTATGGCGTGGGCAGTTCCCAGACGTTCTTCCTGGGTTATGTAGGTGATGTTAACTCCCAGGGTTTTTCCATCCTTAAAATGTTCCATCACAGCTTCCATCTGGTAACCCACTATCATGGTAATATCTTTTATCCCTGCATCCCGTAATGCTTCTACATTATACTCCAGGAGAGGTTTTCCCCCTACAGGAAGCATTGTTTTTGGCCGGGTGAGTGTTAAGGGTCGCATCCTGGTCCCTTCACCTGCGGTAAGTATAACTGCCCTCATTTTAATTCCTCTTTATACATTATTTTTTTATTGTTAAAATAGGATTATGAATCGTTAATATATTTATTTTTTTAAATTTTAGGATTTTATAGAAATTAGGAGTTTATTTTAGGTTTTAAATAAACTAAGAGCTTGTTTTGGATTTTCCATGGCATAAGAGCTTATTTTAGAATCCATGGCTTAAGAGTTTATTTTAAGTTTTCAGGTAGGCCAAAAACTTATTTGGGATATCAGGTGGATTGAGAGTCTATTTTAAGTTTTCAGAGATTAGAGTTTACAGTAAATCATGGATGAACTCTGCTGCTTTTTCATGTATCATTCTGGCTTTATCTTCAGTTTTTCCCTCTAAAGTTATCCTGACGAATGATTCTGTTCCAGAAGGCCTTACCAGAACCCAGCTACCATCATCAAATGATATTCTAACTCCATCTTTAAGGTTAATATCTGCCACATCTTCATAAATCAGGGAAAGATCAGTCTCTGCTTTGCGCATAATAGGGTTCTTTTGATCTTCCTGGCAGTCAATTTTATCTCTTATGGTAGGATAACTGGGAATATCGTCTAAAAGCTGAGATAGGGGTCCTTTATTTTGAACTAATTCAATTACCCGTAGAGCGGATAATATTCCATCGGGACACATGCAGAACTGGGGATGTAGCCATGTGCCGGAAGGTTCACCACCAAAGTTTGCACCCAACATGTGGATCATCTCGGCCACATGCACGTCACCCACTTTGGTTCGTTCTACGGTGCCTCCCACTTCTTCCAGGGCACGGTCAATACAGGCAGAAGCATCCACGGTGGTAACCACACAGCCCCCTATTTCTGCTGATACCAGGGCTAATAATTTATCAAAATCTGCCATTCGTCCCTTATCATCCACTGCTATCATTCGGTCGGCATCACCATCATGGGCTATTCCTAAGTCTGCTCCAGTGACCTTCACCACTTTCATCAGTTCGGTTAGATTGGCCTCTGAGGGTTCTGGTTTTCTCCCTGGGAAAAAACCGTCTGGCTGAGCATTTAAACTAACAACATTGCAACCAGCCTTTCTAAGAATGAGTGGGGACAGGTAAGCTGCCGCACCATTGGCACAGTCAACAACTACCTTCAAACCAGGTTCAATATCCATTAAACCCAAGAGATCTTCAATATAATTGTTCACAACTGGACTTATATCGGTGATTTGCCCAATATCTTCCCAGGATGCTTTATAAAAGTTATTTTCATGGATTATTTTTTCTATGGTCCTTTCCTGTTCCTGCAGGTATGCCATTCCATCAGGGTTCCACAGTTTAATCCCATTATACGGTGAGGGGTTATGGGATGCGGTGATCATCACTCCTGCATCTGCATTTAATTTCATGGTGGCGTAACCCACCACTGGTGTGGGTACCATTCCCACACTCAAAACATGACAACCGCCCTGAAGGATACCTGCACTGACTGCTCTTTCCAGCATCAGGTTAGAAGTTCGAGTGTCATATCCCACCACTACTTTATTTCCTTTACCAATATATGTGGAGATGGCTTTTCCAACGTTCAGGGCCAGTTCAGGAGTTATTTCTTCTTCTACTCTTCCCCGTATTCCAGAGGTGCCAAAGAGTTTGGGAATATCTAGGCCCATGATCTAAGCTCCGAATTTGGTGGATCGATTCATAAGATCCATAAGAATGTTCATGATATCGCTACCCCTTATCCTACAAAGACCACCATTAGCAGCAGCACGCTCATGGAACTGGTTTACCTGGTCCACCCTAACATCCGGGCCCCTAATTACCAGAGGAACTGGATCTCCAGTGTGATCCATTACAGCGATAGGTGTGGAGTGGTCTGCAGTTAGGATGAAGTAAACGTCTTCCAGTTCCATTACCTTCCCAATAACTGCATCAACTTTTTCAATAAATTCAACCTTCTCCTCTAGGTTACCATCATGACCTGCTTCATCCGCACCATCTATGTTAATGAGTAGAAAATCGTAGTCCAGTGAAGCATTCTGTAAGATGCTGCTGGTGATATTTTCCAGATTGGTATCCACGCCACCAGTTGCCCCTTCCACTTCTATGATGTCCATACCTGCTATCTGTGCAATGCCCTGAATAAGCCCTGTTTCGGCTATACATGCAGATTTAATGCCATATTTCTCATTAAATGGGTCAGCATTTGGTACAGCACCCGCACCTCGAGGTAAAACGATGTTTGCAGGGGGTTCTCCATTTTGTTTGCGTTTAAGATTAATGGGATGATCCTTCAACAGTTCATAAGATTTCTGGATTACCTTGTTAAGAATAATGGCGGTTTTTTCAGCCTCTGGAGAGTCATCCAAACCGATTACATTTTTAACCTTTTTGCCATCGTGTTTGGGGTCTGCATCAGAGATCTGGTCTGATAAACCTTCTCCTCTTAAAACTAAAACTGCCCGGTGACCGGTGGATTCTTTGAATATGACTTCAATATCTTCTTCTAATATCATGGTGTTAAGGGTCTCTGCCAGCTGGGCTGTGCCTTCCCTGATCCTTCCAGCTCTTCGGTCAGTGATGATACCATTCTCATCTGCAGTGGAGAAGTTACAGCGGAAGGCTATGTCACCCGGCCTCACTTCCACTCCCACTCCTGCTGCTTCGAAGGGTCCTCGTCCGGTGTAAACCTCGTAGGGATCATAACCCAGAATGGATAGGTGGGCTGTGTCACTCCCAGGTCTTATTCCCGGTTTTATGGAGTCCATAATTCCATTAACCCCTAACTTTGCCATGCGGTCCATGTTGGGGGTTTGAGCTGCTTCTAAGGGGGTTTTACCTCCTAATTCTCCCAGGGGGCGGTCTGCCATCCCATCTATTATCATTATAATTCCCTTCATTTTTATCACCATATCAGCCATACCATGATATTGCCCAGTAAAGCTCCGGCTAGGGTAGCTAAAAGATTAACATGTTCATTGGATAAGTAACCCTTAATTTCCAGCACTGCTCCCAGTAGACTGTCTATGAAACATCCAAAAGTCCCTGCCACCAGAGCTATTGCCATGGTTCTCACCAGATCCGGGTAAATTCCTAAGATGTAGGCAGCTAAACCAATTAATCCTGCCCCAATAATTCCTGCAAATGTTCCCAGAACAGAAATTCCACCATCAGTACCTGGAGGAACTTTTTTAAAGTTAGTTATAAGACGGGGGGTGGTAGCCACTCCTACCTCACTGGCCATGGTGTCAGCAGTGGCGGTGGCAATGGAACCAATGAATCCTGCGTAGTTACCAAAGGCAGCCATTACAAAGGCCACAATTCCATTGGAGACTACGTTTTTAATGGTTCGAGTTCCCTCATAAACTCCGATCTCTTTTTTGTAATCGTGTTTATATCGGGTGAATCCAACTCCCAGAATGAGAAATAAAAATATTAATAAAAGCCAGTTTACACCGGCAGCGAAGATGATGATCACACCCATTACGATCATGAAGATGGATCCAAGGAGATCCAGGGCCTTTCTCTTGTAGGTAATCAGCCCCATGATCACCAGGAGGATCACATATTCCCAGATAATCATCTATCTCCCAGATTTAGGATTTTTTTTCATCAATTACTTTGGTTTTAATTACTTCCACCCTTTTGAGAGGGTAGATCTTCTTGGTTTCATGGTAAACGTAGGAGGCCAGTTTTCCACCTATAATGTCTTCCACCAGTTCCACGAAGTTTTTCTGTGATGCTGCATCCACTACCAGTTTTTCCACGGTTTCCCGGATGTAACGCTGTTGGGATGATTTGGCTCGTTTGATGGTGATTGCCAGGACGTGGATCTTCATTTTCTGCCCGTCTTTACTTTCAGCCTTAACTATAGCATCGATACGGCTGGTTCCTCTCCGGATCATACTTCTTACGTAATCACTGGTAACCTGATGACCGATGAATTTAGTGGTGGCGGTGTCTCCGGCAACTTCACTGATCTGGAATTTTAATTTCACGTACTGTTTACTGAAATCACCGGTGAGCTCCCTCATGGTAGATTCAACCCTTCTTTTGAGGAGCATTTCTGGTTCCCTTGCAGGGGTGGTGCCTATCTCAGCATCTCCGAATTCTTTAGGAGTAGTAATAGTGTACCATTGTTTATCTTTCCATGTATCTCGTACTCTTCTGCGTCTTGCTTTAGCCATATTAATCACTTATTATTACGTATTATATTCGCGTGTTATCTCGTAAGATTTCTATTTTTATAGAACTCACAGTTCTAGATAAATTCGAAAAATCACAATCAGTCTAAAAGTTTAGAATCATTTATTATAAATCTCATTCATGGTTTATAAATATTGCCAAAGGTTGAAAGTAGATAAAAAATCATTCCTCATAAGCTTACCATGAGAAATATTGAGGTTCTAACATACCTTTCATCCACCTTTTATATTAACCTTCACCTGTTCTATACTTTCGCATTAATTCTATTATTTATTCTAATTCCACATCATATCTTAAAATATGTTAGACATGAGATAACTTCTGAATCGAAACTTCATAAGCTACTCATGAACTTTTCATGTTTGATGAAACGGTTTAAAACTTCTTCAACAGTCCCTTCATCCTCAACTAATTTTAAATCAGCCTTTGTGATTCCATATTTAGCCTTCATGCCTGCTTGAACTGCAATTATAACTTCACAGTCCTCTAAAAGTCTCAAACCTTCCTGCCATTGGTGTTTTTCTTCAGGATTGATGTTGGTTTTAATATACTCCATGAATTTTGCTTCATCACCATTCCACTGATATATGGCAAATCCCCTGGCCCTTCCGAAGTGATCAGTGTTTACTCTGTCTGAACTTGCAATTGCAATCTTCATAATGATCCCCCTATGGAAATTGATTTAACTTATAGGCTGATTTTCGAGTATTCCTTTCAAATATTATTCATTTAGAAGCATAGATATATTGTATTGCTTATATGGTGGTTCAATACACTATTCCCATATTAATTACACTATTCTCCTAATATTTAGAGCTTATAACATATTACATCTGCTAAATTCATGGCGTTCAAGATGAAAACTCATTAACCCATGGTCATGATTTAACACAGACAAAAACTGGTCTTTTTCCAGAATTTTCATCCCATGATATGTTTTCATAATCCCCATAGATATTAAAGTCGAATCCAAGAGCATCAAGGATAGTACAGACATCGGGGGTTGAAAACACACCTATGTCATGTTGGTCCACTTCAAAATCCATTATACCATCTTCTTTCACCAGAAAGACGAAATTGGCATTGAAAACTCCATCACGCAGGTGGCTTTGTGATATTCTGGCCAGTTGAATATCCTCTTCAGCTACTGCATCCACAAAAACTCTGCCTTCATCCCAATTTTCAGTACAAAATCCTAAATCAAATATTAAAACGCCACCCACTTTTAAATGCTTATAAAATCGTTCAAGAGTTTCACTTAGATCATTTAAATTGGTATTATAGTTTATGGCTGAAAAAAGGCAGATAATAACATCAAAATCCATTTCAAAGTCCATATCTTGCATGTTCCCCGTGACAAGTTCCATTTCTGGGACTTTTTCATGAGCTATCTCCATCATTTCTGGGTTAATATCTAAACCCACCACCTGGAATGAATGTGTAAGGTACTGGGCATGGTTACCAGTACCACAGGCCACATCCAGGAGATTATTTCCAGGAGAAAACTTGTGAAGTTCCACCATCTCTTCAACAAATTCTGCTTCGCCCTCATAATCCATCCATTTGTAGATGAGGTCGTAATATTGGGCAAATTTGCGATAAAGTTCTTGTTTGGCCATTTTAATGGATCCTTTCCTACTTGAGGAGTTTTTATTATTTTAAAGGGTTTTTATAATATTATCCTGGTTTTGGATTATTATTATGGTTTCAGATGTTTTAGGGTTTTTATATTCATTATTCATTTATTTTATCTTTAATATCAATTTGGCAACGTTATCTGCAAACTTGATGGCGGTTTTCATTCCTTCTGTGTCTTTTTCTGCTTCTCCGGGTTGATGTGCGAAGACCATGTTCCAGTATGTACTTCCTGGAACTATCATGTCATTAATGAAGAAGAACATCAACATCTCCTGTATTGTGGCGGTGTGTCCTCCTCTACGGGCCACAGCTATGGGGCCTCCCACTTTCCAGGATAGGAAATTACCAGAAGACATGCTCACCATTCCAATCCTCTGCAGTGCAGACATTAACTCTCCACGTGCAGTTCCAAAGTACACTGGGGATCCAATGATGAAGCCATCTGAGTCCTTTAATTTTTCTATTATTTCATTGAGACCATCCTTTAGAGCGCACTGGTGTAATTGGGAGCACTTTCCACAGGCAATGCATGAACGAATTTTTTTCTTGCGTAGAGATATTATTTCGGTTTCCAAACCATTTTCTTCTATAGTTTTAGCACATTCTTCCAGGACATGCATGGTGTTGCTTTCTTTCCGGGGGCTGGCACATAACATTAGTACTTTACTCATAATATGGTACCTCCTAACTAGAACTTTCTAAAAAACAATATGGACCTACCAAATTGAGTCCCTGATAGTTTGTTCAGTTAGTTTTTTGCAGTATTCAGTTAGTATTGTTTGTGAGTATTATTACAGTTAGATTTTATTATTTATCAAACTTTTAATTATCAAAATAATTGTACTAACAATCAACTTAGATTCAAAAACGTAAAACATAATTAAATAATAAGATAGTGAAAATATTTGAAGAGGGGTAAAAACAAAACTATCAAGTAGTGAAATTTAAGATTAAGGGGATACTCAGTCATTATATGCGTGTATCGTAAAAATAAGTGATTTATTAAAAAGTAATCATAATAAGTGATTTATTTAAAAAACATTTTTAATTCATTCATTTATTAGCACTTAATCCCTTGATTAATCCATTATTTGCCTTTTAACTCTCCAGTTACCTATTAAATCTTATTTGTTTATAAATCCTTATTTGCCTTTTAAATCCTTTACAAACTCACCAATGCTTCTTAAAGGTCCGTCATTTCCGGGTAAATGGGAATAAAACAATTGCCAGGAGTGAAACATATTCTGCCAGACTTCTAAATTCACTTTAACTTCATTTTCAACTGCTAAATCTCGGAAACGATTGATATCACAAAGGAGAAGTTCATGACTACCTACTTGCATCATAAGTGGTGGAAGTCCCTTCAAGTCACCATATATTGGTGAAACCAGGGGATTAGTGGGTTTTTGTCCATTTAAGTACGAGTTTCGAATTTTATCAAGTTGTTCGTAGTTGATCCAATCGTTAACATCCTTTAAATGAGTATATGTTACTGGAAATGTAAAATCAACAACTGGTGACATGCAAATTCCGCCCAGAGGCATTTTTTCACCTATCTTTTTCAGGGCAAGAAGAGTGGATAAAGTTAGATTTCCCCCGGCAGATATCCCTGCAATCACCAGATCACTGGATTTGAAACCTTCATCAAGCAACCAGAGATATGACTGAATGCAATCCTCAATTGCGGCAGGGAATGGATTTTCAGGAGCTAAACTGTAGTCAACACTGAACACTGAGAAACCAGTGTATCTGGATAACCTCTGACAGAGATCCTGGTGTCCATAGGTGGATCCCCGGTTGAAACCACCTCCATGGAAGAATAAAATTACCTTCTGGTAACTGCTGTGGGGAGTTACTATCCAGTAAGAGGGCACTGGTGAGTCGGGTTCGGAAGTAATTTTCATTGGACCTCTTGAACTAAAAGAAAGATAAAATTCATCAAAATCCCGGCGAACTTTCGCTAGATCACCTTTTTCTGAGTATAACTGCTTTTTTATAAGTTTAAGCAAGTCATCAACATCTTTATTCATCTTCTGAACACCTTATTTTTTTTTAAATAAAGTATTTTCTTCTGTTGAAATGAGTAATTTAATTTGAAATCAATTTAATTTGAAATAATTTGGATTAACTGTATCATTTTAAACCCCATTTTCATAATTTTTAAGGCATTATGATGGGAACTTTTTAAATTATAAATTACAAACACTGTACGGTAATCGAAATTGATAATTTATATTAATGATAAATATAACACTGTATTTGAATTTTGGTGAATGTAATATTTTCCATAAGTCTAAGAACTAATGAGATAAACGCTTTAAATTGATCTCTGGAAGTTAATGGAGAATAAAACTAATCATTAAGGTAAAAATTAAACTATAATGGAATATAAAGTTAACTGGATAAATTATGTTATAATTAAACTTTCAATAGAGGGGGATTTTATGACTAATACAAGTATTATGCTGGTGGAAGATGAGATAATCGTTGCCGCGGATGTTAAAAATCGACTGGAGAATATGGGGTACGATGTTCTGGGAATTTTTGATACAGGTGAGGAAGCCATTCAAAAAGCAGGAGAAATGAAACCAGACATGATTCTGATGGATATTGTGCTCAAAGGAGAGATGGATGGAATAGATGCAGCTCAGGAAATACATGAACTTTTTGACATCCCCCTCATTTATTTAACTGCTTACTCTGATGAAAAAACTTTGGAAAGGGCCAAGATAACTGAACCGTTTGGTTATGTCCTGAAACCATTTGAGGACCGTGAAATTCAAAGTGCCATAGAAATGGCTTTATACAAACATCAAATGGAGAAGAAGTTAAAAGAAAGTGAAGAAAAATATCGTAAATTAATAGAAAAAGTTTTACGTCTTTCTAATGAGATATTGAATGAGTTAAGTAAGTCCGACTAATTAAGTTAATTTAATCTGATAATAATGGTTCTAAAAATCTAATGGGTTCTAAAAATCTATTGGTTCTAACTACATCTATTTTTAAACAACTTTTTTTCCAGATTCAAATTGTGGACTTTATTATGTTTATCTACGATAAATTTGTCTATTTGTACCATAAACGTTTTTATTATTTTTGTTGCTCATTTTAGTGCATTTGCAACTGATTTTCATGATTAAAATTTAAGGATTTAAAATTTAACAAATTTAAAATTTAACGGATTATTTTTGTCATAAAATGAGTGTAAATTCCAATTATTCACTTTTGTAGTCCATACTAAATTTTAATGTATCATCCATTGGAATGTCATTTTATGTGGGGTTATATCTCTTTTTTGCTCATTATTAATCTAAATTTAGGAAGATCTAAGTGTAAATTACCCATTACTTTTAGTAAAGTTTATATAACATAATGTATAGTTTACTTTACATGGGATGAATTGTGATCTAAGAAATGGATTGTGGTAATTAAAGGATCGTGATCATTAAAAAATTTCTATAAAATCTTGGAAATCTTTAATAATGCGATTAAATTGGGAATTGGTGGGAAAAATATGAATAAACTCCTTAAAATGAGCAAAAAGAAATTTTATGTAATTTATATAATTTTTGACATGTTCTTTGTTGGAGTGGGGATGGGTGTTCCCTTTTTTTGCATACTGTTGGGATTTCCAGTAGGTTGGTACATAGCTAAACAATCCGCGTTCAATCAGAAAGATGTAAGCACAATCTTAAATGAAATTTTAAAATATTCACTGTATACTGTCCTTTTCACATTTATCTTAATGCTGTGTATTTGGGTGCCCCTAAGCACAATACTCCTTGATCCTGGTGCAGATTTTGTAAATACGGGGATTCCAATGATCCTTTATGACCCTAAACTAAGCTTCATGGGATGGATGATTCTGATGATATTTATATCTCCGTTTCTACAGCTACTTACCACAGTTTTTGCTTCAAACGTGGCTCTATGGAGATTATTTAAAAAAGATGATAGTATTGATGGATAAAAAATAGATGAAGATAGTAGAATGTGATAATTTGAAAGAAGGTGATAATTTGAATCAAAAATCAGGGATAGTATTAAAAATACTGTCCATATTCGAGTCAGGGTTATTTTTAAAAATACTTTCAGTGTTTGTAACTGGCCTATGGGTTGCCGGTCTGATACTGGGCAATATTTACATTGTTCTGCTGGCAATAATCCTTTTAATTGCATTATGCACTGTATTTTACATCCACAGAGATAATCTTCAGGAAATTTTCCAGAAAGACAGCAGTGTTGTTGTGGAAGATGAGAGAACTCAATTAATCAATGAGAAGGCAGCTACAATGACCTTCGGAATCTTTGTAGCGGTAATAATTTATGCTGGTATCATTCTCATTGCCCTGAGAGACAGTTACCCTCAATTATTACAGGCAGGTTATACACTGATTATAGCCGCAGTATTCTGTTTTATCCTGTACTTCACATCTCGCGCATATTACAATCGGAAATTTTAGGCGTAAAAACTAATAAAAGGTGATATTATGAAAAATTATCAGATTCTAAGAATAATAGTTGCCATATTCGTTGCAACTGTAGTGAGCTTATCTGTTATCACTGAAAACCTCCTTCTCGCCATCCTGGCAATTGTAATTGGTACTATGATATCATATATTTACAAAAAAAATACAGATGAAATCCTTGAAGATGAAAGAATAGCTAAAGTCAGTGAAAAGGCATCTAGGATGGCCATAGTACTTTTTTCCATTTCCATAGCTTTTATTGGAATGTTCCTTATCATGCTGAGAAATGAGTACCCTGATTTTACCCAGGCAGGATTTACCCTTTCCTATGCAGCAGTTGCCCTTTTAATGTTATATTACATCTTCTATGGGTATTACGATAAAAAATATGGGTCCTGATTTATATGAAAAATAATCTCAAGGTATATCGAGCTACGCAGGATTTAACCCAGGAAGAACTTGCCAAGGGATTGGGCGTAACTCGACAGACCATAATTGCAATAGAAAAGGAGAAATATGATCCTTCCCTGATTTTAGCTTTTAAAATAGCTAAGTTCTTTAAAGTGCAAATTGAGGATATTTTTATTTATAACGAAGATTGATGAGAGGATTTTCATGGAAATTTTCCAAACTCCTGAAGCCAGAAACAACTTCCTGAAGCTGGTTTTAAAGATAATATTGGTCCTGGCGGGTATACAACTTTTAAGAGTCATCATTTTCGGAGTTTCATCGGCCATTACCCAACCATCGGTGTCATTAAAGATTATTTGGAATGGTTTAAGTTTTATAATAGTGGGCATAATCCTGCTTATATACTTTAAACCGTCTTTAAATGATCTTGGATTGGAATATGACAATATCCGTCTGAGAACAAGGATAGTTTATATTACTGGTTTTTCAGTACTCAGTACACTCATTTTAAGCCAGTATATATCTGAATGGGAGCTCAGCGTTCTTATTTTCTCCATTGTATTCGGTATAATAACTCCTATATTTGAAGAATTGTTATTTAGAGGTTATATCTGGAGTAAGTTACATGAATCAGATGGAATTATTAGCCCAGATATTTTAACATTCTTAACGGTTACACTCCTTTTTGGAGTATGGCAATTGGGTTATATTGATTTTTTCATCCGAAATCCGATGATTATGGGCAATGCAGGTATGTTAATAATTTTGAAAATTGGAATATCTTTAGTTTTAGGTCTAATTGTGGGTTTTTTACGTTTTAAATCAGACAAAACATATGCTTCGATTATTTTCCATGGTTTATGGAATATTTTTGAACCATGAACGAACAATGAACTTTAAAAAGTAGTTATGAATGAAATAACCAGGTAATCTGGTCCGGCCTGGGGGTTTACCCTTAGAATATCGTTATTATTTGAAGAATTCTTATGATTGACCATATGTGGCATTTAAATGACTGGATATCATCAAATTCGGATTAAATGCTGTTACAGGCTGACTAATCTGCAGAATGAACTTTAAACATATTAAAATATTGAGAAAGGAGATTTAAATGAAATTTTTTAATTCTTTAACAGACAGAAACAACTTTTTAAAACTTGTACTAAGAATTATTCTAGTATTGATCATTATACAAGCTTTAAGAGCAGTTATATTTTGTGGCCTCTGGACTGTTGTCCAACCTGGAACTAACATAGTTCTGTTCCAGTTATTAAATGGTTCGGCTTATATAATCATGGGAATAATTCTTTTTCTATACTTTAAACCGTCTTTAAAGAATTTGGGGCTTAATTGGGATGATATTCGCCTGAGAACCAGGATATTTTATAGTTTGGGGTTAACGTTGCTGGTAATCATGGCAGTGAGTCCCTACACATTTGAATGGGAGATCCATGTCCTGGTTATGGGCCTACTATTTGGCATCATAACTCCAGTATTTGAAGAACTCTTATTTAGGGGTTATATCTGGGGTAAGATCTCTGAATCTGGAGGAATGGTTAATCCCAACGGATTAACACTTATCACCGTGACTATACTATTCATGGTTTGGCACCTGGGATATGTGGATGTTCTAATGCTCCACCCTCTGGCTAAGGGTAATCTGGCCATGATCATGATCTCAAAAATGGGAATAGGTCTTGTTTTGGGATTAATAGTTGGATATCTGCGCCTTAAAACTGGTAAAACTTATGCTTCAATTATCTTCCATGGGTTATGGAATGTTTTTGCACCCTGAACATGAGAGAATCTACTGTTGTAGAGATAATCTGTGAGGTTTAAGCATCTAATTAAAAATCGGATATTAAAAGTCAGATTTAAAATTTAAAAAAAGTTTAGTTTAAGATTAAGCAATCCCTGAAAAAAGTATAGTGGAGAAAAAAAGTTTAGTTGAGAATTATAGCATCCACTTAAAAAGGAGAAAGTTTGAGGATTGATAGGATCCACTAAAAAGGGGTTAATTTGAGGATTACAGTGATCCACGGTGTTCTGGTTCATTACTGCAGGAACTTCCTGATTTTTTTGGGGAATTACCCAGTTCAACTCCCATTTTTTCCAGAACCACGCGGGCGTCAACCTTGGTGTTTACGCAACCATCTTTTAATAGGGGCACACCCTGGCATGAAAATTTGGAGAGTTTCATCATACTCAGGTTAAGATCCTGATAACAGGCAACCCCTAAAACTGCTTTGAAACGATTTTGTTCGATTATCTTTTTGAGGAAAGTGGAACCTGGTATTATGAAAACTTCATAACCCATTTCTTCCCCTTTATCCTTTAAGACACCAATTACGCAGAGATTACAACTTTTACACACTAATCCTGATGATTCGAGGGTGGCTTCACAATCTTTATGTCTTAAGCAGTGTGGAAGGACCAGTATCTTGTCTTTGGGTTTTGTTTTCCTGAAAATTTTTTCATTTACCTTGTTACGGACTTCAACACCAATTTGATCCACGATCTTGGCATCTACTCCCAGGTTTTCTGAGAATTTTTTAAATAGTCCGTAGAAAACGTCGATGGTGAATAATAATAGTTTAGGGAAGACCAGGCGGTCTTTTTCAATTAGCATTCGGCCCAGTATAAGGGTGACTGATAATAAAATCAGAAGAAGAATTCCAGCCGCGAAAACAACCTGGCCAAATATCTGGTAAAATTCAGCAATAGTCATGTTAATCATCTAAATATTATCTCTTGTTAAAAGTTTTGAAATGAATATTTCAATTCGCTAATATGTGTATTAGTTTTATTTAGAAATCATTTGAAACAAGTATCCTTATTTGGGAACCATTTTAGGAATCTATCCTTAACAAAGAATGGATTATCTCAATTATCCTTTGAAAATATGGAAATTAAATAGGGATGTCAAGTGCCATACCATTTATTTATTATGTTATATTAAACTGGTTATTAACTAACACTTCATTGTTCATATATTTATATTAAGTTAGTCTTCAGGATAAGTCAGTCATGGTGGTATCCCCTTGAAAATTTTCTACTGTAAAATTTTTCTACTTTAAATTCTTTTAGGGGGCCAGTAACCTCTAATCCTCCATTAACTCCTTTAATCTCTACTCCTGAAAGATCATCACATGCGCATAGTATGTCCTGTTCAGGGTGGGTCCCGGGTGTGATCTGGCAATCCAGGCGAACTTTTTCCCCACAACTGGCTACCATGGATAATCTCTGTGAAGTGGGATGATCAGATGGCAAAACCACTAAAGGAGCTCCCATTTCCCTCAATAAAAAAATTAATGATCTTATTCCATCTTCGCTTTGTGGCTCAGATTTTAGGCTAGAAACAGCAATAATATCATCCGGCTCTAAAAACATGACAATTTCTTCTTTATCAGGAGTTCCGATAAATATATGTCCTGTTTTTCCAAACTTGGCCACTCCAACTGTCCCTGAGCTTCCCTTTAAAAAAATAATTTCATTATTTTTAAGGTGAATTTTTTCTACCATGGGAGTTCGAGTTATTATGATGATTATACTTCTTCTACATTGTCTGACTGGCAGGAAGGGCAAACAACTCTTCTTCCAATACCTTTAAATTCATTATCACAGTCTAAACAACGATATTTTTTAGTTTTAAGTTTTTTCATTTTAATGTCAGCCATAGGGCCGCCTACAGTGCACATTATATATCACCATACATTCTATGTAATCAATAATATTTAGTTTTTTGGAATTAAATTTTCAAGATAACTCACCTAAATTGGATATCTATGTGTATAAGTGGATATTTATCATTATAAACTGGATATTTATGTGTATAACCGGGTAATTCTCAGAATATATGTCAATTGATGATAACTATAAAGATTTACTGGAACCAGTATGGTACACTATTTATTCTATAAAAAATAATAGTAATAACACTTAAAACACTTTAAAAATCCATAAATTTAATTAATGGAATTCATGTTTCTATTGCGATGGTGAGACTATTGAAAAACCTGATTTTCCCATTTTCAGCTATTGTTGGTCAAGAAAAAGTTAAAAAAGCCCTGGTATTGAATGCAATCAACCCATCGATTGGTGGGGTGCTTATTAAGGGTGATAAAGGAACTGGAAAAACCACGGCAGTAAGGGCTCTGGCAGATCTTTTACCTCCATTAAAAGTTGTTAAAGGGTGTCCTTTTAACTGTGATCCTGATGATCCAACCTCTTTCTGTGATTCCTGTAAGATGGATGAATCCGGAGAGATCCAGGTTGAGGAGAAGAAAATGAGGGTGGTGGAACTACCATTAGGCGCCACTGAAGACAGGGTAGTGGGGTCAATTAACATTGAAAAGGCACTAAAAGAGGGAATGAAAGCATTAGAACCAGGTATACTTGCCGATGCAAACCGTAACATTTTGTATGTTGATGAAATAAACCTCCTGGATGACAACCTGGTAGACGTGTTATTAGATGCTGCTGCTTATGGAATAAACACTGTGGAACGTGAGGGCATCTCACTGGTCCACCCTTCCAACTTCATACTGGTGGGAACTATGAATCCAGCTGAAGGAGAGCTCAGACCGCAGTTATCCGATAGGATAGGTTTGCAAATTTCGGTTCAAAGCATCCTTGATATAGATGACCGAGTTAAGATCATGCAAAGGAGAGAATCCTTTGAGAAAGATCCAAACACCTTCCGGGAAGAATTCCAGAAATATCAAAACCAGATACTAGAAAATATTATCAAAGCCAGGAAACTCCTCAAGGAAGTTGAGGTTTCACAGGATATGATGAAAGTAATAGCTCAACTCTGTGTAGATATGGGAGTAGACGGTCATCGTGCGGATATTGCTATTTTAAAGACATCAAAAACACTGGCAGCATATTATAAACATCATGAAGTTGAATATATTGATGTTGAAGAGGCAACAGCTCTGGTTTTGGGGGAAAGGTTCCATAAAAAATCATTGGATGAGGATAAAATAAAAAAGCAAATAAAAAATGCTGTAAATGAAATTTCTGATGAAGAAAATAAAGGGGATGATAAAAAAAAGCCCCAGAACAAATAGAAAGTGAACAGAAAAAGAGGGGAATGAAACTTAAAACACTTAAAAAGGATGAACAGGCTGTTGAATCCCAGGAAGAAGAGGTTGACGTGAAAAAACTCCTTAAAATTAAGGGGAAAAAGAAAAAACGTCTTTACGGTAAGCGAATTGATTCAAAAACTCAAAAAGGTCGTTATATTAAAAGTAAACTTCCCAAGGACCCTTCAGGGGATATTGCAATTGACGCAACTTTAAGGGCAGCAGCTCTGGGTTCTCATGGTGAAATTAATGTTAAAAGTGAAGATTTGCGTCATAAAATCCGTAAACATGGTGCTAAAGCATCTATTGTTATGGTGGTGGACATCAGTGGGTCCATGTTCTCTGATCGCAAAGCAAACCGGTTGAAGGGAATTTTAAACACTGTTATTGAGGATGCACATCGCCATCAGGACAGGATAAGTGTTATTGGATTTAAGGGACAGGAAGCAGAGATAATTATTCCAACTACCAGCAGAGCTACATCCTTCCGTGAGCAGGTGGACAACATCCAGGTGGGAGGAACAACTCCACTGGCGGCAGGGATGAAAAAAGGTCTGGAAATTCTTAAAAAGGAGAAATTAAAAGAAGAATTTGTACCACTACTCATTGTACTTTCGGATGGTATGCCTAATATTGGCCTGGAAGAGGGGCCCTTGAAAGATGCCCTTAAAATTGCTGAGGAAATAAAAGAAAAGGAAATACACACACTGGTAATTAACTTTGAGCAATCAGTGCGTTATGGTCATGAAATAAATATGGAACTGGCCCTGGCTGCAGGGGGACGTTACTATGATCTGGAAGAGCTGAAAAATCCAGGCATGGTTATGGCACGAATACTGGACAATGAACGAGAAAACATCTAATATATGATAAAATTAATTTATGGAATTATATTTATATTAATGGATTTGTAATGGAGATAATGGATTTTTATATAATAACATTTTATTTTGAAATTTTTCTAAAAAGACTAAATACCATAAATTCAAATAGATAATTTAAGGTTATTATTGTGGAGTGTTAACTTAAATTGGCTGATAAGAAATTATAATAACCCCAAAAAATTCAATTGAATAACAATTAAAATCTTTAAATTTTGATTCTATGCCTCATAAAGTAGTTATATACCACGCAGAACAGTGCGATCCAAAAAAATGCACCACTCGTAAACTGGCCAAGTTGAATCAGATCCAGATGGTCAGCCGTCTTAACCAGATACCACGAGGGGCTTTAGTATTGGATCCCTTTTCAACAAAGTCAGTGTCACCAGAAGACCATGAGTTAGTTGTTAAAAAAGGTATTGTAGGGCTTGATTGCTCATGGAAGCGGATTGACAAGTCATCGGCCATGTTCAGGGGCACTTCGACCCACCGTTCCCTTCCTTTCCTGGTGGCGGCCAATCCCACCAACTATGGTAAACCATGTATACTGTCCACTGCTGAGGCTGTGGCAGCAACCTTATATATAGTGGGGCTTAAAGATAATGCTATTCAGATTATGTCCCACTTCAAGTGGGGACCTCATTTTCTGGAGCTTAATCATGAGCTCTTAGAGGCTTATTCCCAGGCTCGTAGTAGCAGGGAAGTTGTAGATATTCAGAATGAATTCATAGGAGGCTAAATAATGGCTAGATTCGAAGAAGCAGAAAACAGAATATTCAAGATCAAGATTTGTCTCAAATGTAACGCTCGAAACCCACCAACAGCCAAGACCTGTCGTAAGTGTGGATACAAGGGCTTGAGATTCAAAGCCAAAGAACCAAGAGGATAATACTCCTCTCCCCTTATTCTGTGGAGATTTTTTTCTTCTCGGAATTGGGGTAAAAATCCATTTTTTTATTTATTTTATTCATTCATGGAGTGTTTAGCCACACGTAATCAATAACTGTGTTTAAATACATTTTCAAAATGATTGAGATATTCATGGTTTTTTACACATTTAATACTAATTTAGGGTGTGATCTTGATGAAAGTTGAAGAATATTTAAGAGAATCCCTGAAGAAGGGGAAGGTTCACCTAACCCTTCTTGATCCAGAGGAACAGGACCCTGAAAAGGCCCTGGAAATTGCTACAGAAGCGGTTGCTGGGGGTACTGATGGTATTATGCTGGGTGGATCCACCACCGACTCCCAGGATCTGGACGCAACTGCAAAAATACTCCAGGAAAACCTGGAAGTTCCCATCATCCTGTTCCCAGGTAACACCACCGGGGTGAGCACTTATGCTGATGCCATATTTTTCATGAGCTTACTCAATTCAACCAATCCTTACTGGATTATTGGTGCACAGGCACTGGGCTCTCCAAAAATTAAAAAGATTGGAATCGAAACCATCCCCATGGGATACGTGATTGTCCAACCGGGTGGAACTGCAGGATGGGTGGGAGATGCTAAATTAATCCCCCGTAACAAACCAGATATTGCCACAGCTTATGCCATGGCTGCAGAGTTTTTGGGAATGAGATTATTCTATCTGGAAGCAGGTTCCGGGGCAGAACAGATAATTCCTGATGAAATGATTCAGAAGGTTAAAATGTTCACCAACCACATGGTACTGGTTGGTGGAGGTATACGAACTGGTGAAGATGCAAAAAAAGTAGCTCAAGCTGGTGCAGATATCATAGTAACCGGGACCGTGGTGGAGAATACTTCCAACATCAAAGAAAAGATTTCTGAGATTGTAGAAGGAATAAAAACTATTTAACTTTCATTATTCTTAGTTTTTTATTCTAATTCCCCACATTTCATTATTTATTCTTATTTTCTGTTTTTAATTAGTTATTCCTATCTTAATTTTATCAGGTTGGTATCTAAACAAATTAATTCTTGTTATAATCTGGACAATTAATTCTTGTTATAATCTGGACAATTAATTCATGGTTAGAATTTTATATAGAAAAAATTTTTAGTTGGCACCTTCAAATCTATGTTTGAGGTGAACTATTATGAGTGAACAAGATACGTGTGGTTGCGAATCAGGGGAATATTATTTAATATCACAGAAATTAATTGAGAATCTGGGCCTTAAAAGATCTCCAGTTGCCATTAAATTCATTTTAGATGAGAAAGACATTCCCGAAGGTATACCTAAATCAGATGAAAATATGAGGCACTGTGAATTTGTTTTTAAGGCCAGTAGTGGGGATATTTTTTATGCAACATCTAACGAGCAGCAGTGTAAAGGTGGAGCAGCAGCACTGGGACTTATGGAAGCTCCTGAGAAAATAAAGACCGGTGAATTTTACTATGGGCTGGGTCGTTTTTCCAGTGTTGGTGCTGCCAGAAAAACCATGGAAGACATACCCAAGATTGACCCCATAATGTACGCCCTGGCTTATGCTCCATTGGAGAAAGCTAACTTCGATCCAGATGTTATTGTAGTTATAGGAAACCCTGCTCAGGCAATGAAACTCTCACAAGCTCTTGTATACACCATGGGTGGTAGAGTGGAAGCGGACTTTGCAGGCATACAATCCATATGTGCTGACTCTGTTGCGGGTCCATTCCTACGTCGCAGACCCAACATCACCCTGGGGTGCAGCGGCTCTCGCCAGTATTCCGATATAAAAGAAGATGAGGTTGTAATTGGTCTTACTGGAGAAAACATTGGCTGTGTGGTTAATGCTCTGGAAAAGATTTAACAAATATTGATTTTTTACTAAGAATATTTTAATAGGGAAAGATTCGATAACACGGAAAAACTCCGTATGTGAACATAACAACTCCACAAATGGAGCTTAAAACATTTTCCCTATTATTTCTAGTTTTATTATGGATTCTAGTTTTTTTAAAGGTTTTTATTCAAAATAAATTAAAATAAATTGTTTAATAATACACTTATTCCATAAAATAATCATTTAATAAAATGATTCTAAGGTATTGAACGTTTAACTACTCATTAATTCTATCCCGAACTAAAATATAATCATCATATCTATTTATATTGACCAGTTCCAGTTCATTTTCTTCAGGCACAGCATATAATGCCACTCCATCTGCTACCATTCTCCGCAGGATAGGATTCAGGTTATCATCTTCACCCTTAAGGTAACGTTTTAATAATGAGGAGTGACAGGCAAAAGGCATTCCCAAACCCTTAGCACTATCCAAATAACCTGTTTTCCCACGAGCCAGGATGGAAATCGTATTCTCAGGTTCCGAGCTGTTTAAAAGTTGATTGATGAGATTTTCCATAGTTTTTTGGGTTACTGTGGGCTGGTCCCCTGCCAGACACAAACAGTAATCGTATCTGGAGTTAACCACTCCATTTAGAACTGTCTGGGATAATTCCACATTCACGTCCAAGTTTTCAATGATACGCAGTCGTGAATCGTGTATTTCATTCAATGTAGGATACAATTCATCCATGAAATGACCTAAAACAACGATACATTCATCTGCCCCTGTTTGTAAGGCCTTTTTAACTGTGAAACTTATTAAAGCTTCATCTTTGATCTCAAGAAGTAATTTATGCTTTATCTCCATTCCCCTACTTTGAAGGTCCTCCCTCATTCGTCTGTTTTTGCCGGCTGCAGTTATAATGCATGATACTCCTTTCATGGAAAGTCTCCTGTACTCAATGTGAAATAAAGGTTAAAAAGGAATAAACTAGGTTAAATTAACCCTACCCAAACTGAGTTTAATCTAATTGGGTTTAACTAATCTAATTGGGTTTAAATTTAACCAAGTTTAACTATTCTGGTGTAAATAACAGTACTGGAATCACTTCCTTCTGTCCACATTAAAATCTTTATAGGATAATTCTGGCTGTTATAAATTTTAATTCCTTCGGTGGGGCTGACACCATATGGAACTGACAGTTCACCCCAGGCCATACCACTGGGTAATCCGAGGCCCAGTGATGTAACTGCGCCACGTAGTGATCTGCCTGCGGGACAGACTCCGTGGGTTGCATACCCTCCAGTACTGGTGGCGTTTGGATCAGCGATTGGCTGGTAGCCTATATTGAGTTTTCCACTGGATGAAGTTTTTGGAGGTATTATTGTACCGTTCCATCCTGTTGCGAATTGCTTGGCATTGTAAGAACGGGCAGCATCACCATACTCAGGGTAAGATCCTAGCGATTCGGAGTAACTGGCAACTGTAGTTTCACTTTGAGAACCACTATATGCCATTATTGGGGAACCAGATGGATAATTTTCCATGTAATCCACTACACTCTGTCCGAAGAATTTCTTTATATTATCCGGTGTGATTGGGTTACGTCCATCGTTGAACCCATTCAGGGAATAATCCATGATAATATAGTCCCCTGTATCTGCGTTGCTATACCATTTCTTGGTGGTGCTAACACTAACATAATCATGGGGAACAGTATTATTGTTTATATCTGATTCTGAGATTACATTCACTACTTTACCGTTTTTTCCACCTGTTCTGATTTCTAAACCATTTGAAGTCTTGATTCCCACGGTATAAGTGGTTTTATAACCCCATACAAATGTTTGTGGCGCAGTAACCACCAGTTGCTGGCCCTGAACACTTAAAAAACCAGGACCTTCAAATCCCTGGGCTATTCCCTGGGGTGATATGTTGGCACCAATAAATTCAGAAACAGGTGTTTCTATTGATCCAGTTAAGAGTCCAGTTATGGCTTGTAAATAGTTCCCGGTCTGGAATAGTTCATTTAAATAATCTGGGTGATATAAAAAGGCCACTTTCCTGATTTTAGAATCATCAACTACATCCATACCCGTGGTAACTGTGTCTCCAATGGATATTGAAGTGATTTCTTGTGGCTTTTGTGGAGGAACATAACCTTCAATGGTATTGCCAACATAAGAAATACCAATTATCAATATTATCAGAGCACCAAAGGCCAGTATAGGATTCAATAAAGATCTGCGCATTTTTTAATCCTCCAGTAATGGGATCATCACTGTGATATTAATTATCATTATCATTACGATATAATTTAATTCTATTTTGCTGAAAGGGCTTCCTTCAGACTTTCAGTTATTTCTATAATCTTTCGTTGTCCATTACCGCCGATGAATATGTTATTGTATTTTTCGGAGCAGTTAATTGCGAATTGAACCACATCATCCACATTACTTAAATTATGGATTCTTCCGGGGTATTTTTCTTCCATCAGCACCTTACGAGCATCGTCGAGGGTGTCATCCAGTCCTGGGAAAATAGCAATGATCTTTGAATTGGTCTTTGAAGCTTCTCTGAAAATTTCTAAACGACATACTTCGCCTTTACGTGGTGTTCCAAGGATTATAACTGGAAAGTCTGCTTCATTAAGTACAGCTGCTGTAGCATCGGCGTTATCAGTTTTACCCACCACTATCCTGGAATGGGGGAGATCGATAATGGTAGCCCGTCCTGGCAAAACACTGAACTTTTTAAGAGCAGTTGTAATGGTTTCATCAGGAACTCCCACTATTTCGGCAGTTTTGGATGCTGCACCTGCATTTTCTCGATTGAAATCACCGAATAAGTTTAATTCATATGGAATTTTGGTGAAAAAATGAGTTTCAGATGCTTTCTCACTTAAAGGTCCTAAACTTCCTGTGGTCCTGTTTAAAACAACTTTCTTGTCTTTCACGAAATTTCCCAGGGTTTTTAGGTAGTTTTCAATTGACTGGTGAAATTCAAGATGATCTCTACCAACATTTGTCACTACAATCAGGTCAAAGTCAAAATTATAACTGCAAAAGTCCAGAGTCATATCGCAGACTTCTACCAGAAGAATATCATAATTACCTGATGCAGCTTCTAAAATAACTTCAGTATAACCCTTAAAACCTCCCCCTGCATTTCCACCAATGAGTACTTTCATACCCGCCTTTTTCAGTATACTGGCAATCATCATAGTGGTGGTTGTTTTACCATTGGTGCCAGTAACTCCTATGGTAAATAATGAGCGATGAGAAGTAATAATATCTGATAAAAGTTTTTTATCAGACTTTAATTTTTGAAAAATAGGGTTATTCCATAATCCTGGGCTTAAAACAACTGTGTCTGCTCTTTCTATTTTTGAAAAATCATGAAATCCCAGATCTACTTCCAAAGATTTATTGGAGTTTAATTCAACATCGCGGTTAATATCAGAAGCATAAACTTCATAATCATGATTAAGGAGAGATTCAACGGCATTAACACCTTCTACGCCCAGCCCAACCACAGCAGCATTCATTTTAACGACCATTACCTAATTTTCTAAAAGGGCATCATTTATTGTATGCCTAAGAATAAGTTGACACTTTACATATATAACTATAACTCTAGTACTCCCCATACCTTTTGAATATTTATTTCAATGGAGTAAAAGGTTATTTAAGGTCAGATATTAATTTTTATTGGAATGATAGTTCATTTAAATCTTTAATTTTAGAAAATAAACCATTAAACCCGATAAGAATGGGATGTTGTCGCTAGATGTGTAGTATTCCCACTCTATAATTTGTAACTCCTGATCACATACTAAAATTTTAATTGTAATACTTCCCATAACCATATAACAATATTTAGACTATATTTCAAACTAGACTACATTTCAACAGACTATAATTTAAAACAGCATAACTGGGAAACAATTGAATGATAAAAAATAGTCAGTAAGATATCTTATAATCCATTAAGATATCTTATTAAATTCATTAACATAAAAATCATTAACCAAATTTTAATGGATGTATACACAAACTCGTAAAAGGTCAGTATCAGAGTATTTAGGTGTCAACATGAGCTCAATGAAAGATCTCTCCAAGGAAATTGTAAAACGCATTGAAAACATTGCCCAACCAGTAAAGATAATGCACGTCTGTGGATCACACGAACATACCATAATGCAGCACGGTATAAGAACCCTGTTACCTCCAGAGGTGGAAGTGGTAGCCGGACCCGGATGTCCAGTTTGCTGTGTACCAGCACGTGAAGTGGAAGAATGTCTCCAACTGGCTAAACAGGGAGTAACCATAGCCACCTTCGGGGACATGTTACGGGTCCCGGGTGGATCGGGATCCCTGGCCGATGCAAAAGCAGAAGGAGCAGATGTAAGGATAGTGTATGGGGTAAATAACGCAGTGGAATTAGCTCAAAAAATTGATAATGAAGTGGTTTTTATGGCTGCAGGATTTGAAACCACAGCCCCCACCACCGCTGCAGAAATAGTTGCAGGTCCACCAGAAAACTTCTCAGTCCTCTCCTGTCACCGAATGATACCTCCAGCACTCAAATTTTTAATAGAATCCGGTGAAGTGAATCTCAATGCCCTTATAGAGCCGGGGCATGTTTCAACCATCATCGGAAATCGCCCCTATGATATTTTTTCAGAGAAATATGGAATACCTCAGGTCGTAACGGGTTTCAATCCGATGGATGTTTTAATAGCAGTTTACTTAATTTTAAAACAGCTTCATGAAGGTAAGGCCATGGTTCAGAACGAATATAAACGAGCAGTCCGGGAAGAAGGAAATTTAAAAGCTCAAAAACTTCTTGAAGATGTTTTTTACATAACCACCAAGGAATGGAGGGGTTTCCCACCTATACCTGATTCAGTTATGGAAATAAAAGATGAATTCAGTGATTCAAATGCCAGGGAGAAGTTCGACATTGAAGTAGGTAATATCCCTGAAGTGGTCAGTGGTTGTATCTGTGGAGCCATACTCCGAGGAATGGCCCGTCCTGAAGACTGTAAACTTTTCAGGAAGGAATGTAACCCTACTAACCCTATTGGGGCATGTATGGTTAGTAAGGAAGGAACCTGTAATATAGCCCATAGATACGGTTCATTTTAAAATCCAATGGCACTTTATAACAATTAAATGACAATCTGAAAATCAAAGGACAATTGGGAAAGATCTGGTGAAGTAACTTGATCAAAGCAGTAGCAGTAGATGTTGATGGAACCATAACCGATGGTAAGAGAAGATTATGCTGCAGTGCCATTGAATCAATCCGTGCAGCAGAAGAACTTGGCATACCAGTTATCATAGTTACAGGTAACATTCTCCCGGTCACCAAGACTCTTTCTATATTTATAGGGACTTCCGGTGGTCTGGTGGCTGAAAATGGGGGAGTTATAGAATCATCCCGGGGTAGAATGGTACTTGGAGATATTCAAAAGTGTCAAGAGGCTTATGAATTTTTAAAAACCAAACAACCCATCGAAAAAGTGGATTTTTCAGATCAGAGGGTTTCAGAAATTGCATTTTACAGAACCCTTCCCGTGAATTTGATTAAAGATACTCTGAAGGATTTTGATGTGAAAATTTACGATACCAAGTTTGCACTGCACATCACCGATCCTGCAGTGGACAAGGGTACCTCACTGGTTCGTGTGGCTGGGGATATGGGTATTCTGCCAGAAGAAATATTGGCAGTGGGAGACAGTGAAAATGATCTGGAATTTTTAAAAGTTGCCGGGTTAAAGGTAGCAGTGGCCAATGCAGCCCCTGAACTTAAAGCAAGTGCAGATTATGTGACTCAAAAACCATATGGGGATGGAGTTAAAGAAGCGTTAGAGAGGTTTGTATTATGATAAACGATTTAGCTAACCAAGCGTTGGATTATGCCATTAAGGGTGCTGATCAGGCAGAGATATATGTTGATATTACAGAGAGTGTGGATGCCACCATTCAGAATGACCAGGTGGACTTTGCCAAGGAATCATACTCGCTGGGTATGGGTATCCGGGTCATCTGTGATGGTAAAATGGGTTTTGCATATACCACACAGACTGAAAAAATAACCGAAACAGTGGCCAAGGCAATTTCCAATGCCCAAGCCAATTTGGTTGATGAAAACTTTGCATTCGCATCTAAATCAGATTACCCCACAATTAATGGTGTTTTTGATAAAAGAATCAACAATCTGGAACTGGAAGACACCATTGAATTAGGAAAATCCATGATAGCCACAGTTCTGGAGAATTCTTGCCAGCCAACCTCAGGTGGTGTCTCAGCAGACTGCTCTAAAACACTGATCATCAACTCAGAAGGTGTAAGTTGTGAAGATATCTCCACCTACTTCTCAGGATTTATAGCAGTGAATGTCGCTGATGGTGAAGGTGTTTCCACGGCCAGTGAATCAGATTCATCCCGAAATCTGGACATAGATCCAGAAAAGATTGCCAATAGAGCCTGTGAAATTGCTTTAAATTCAAGGGGTGGTAGGACAATTGAAACCGGTGACATGAATGTTTTAATGGATCATCATGCCACCGCAAGTTTACTTTCCACTTTTTCCCAGGCCATCAATGGGGATAACGTTCAAAGAGGCCGGTCAATCTATGCTGATAAAATAGATAACGAGGTTTCATCACCTTCCCTGAGCATCTACGATGATGGGACAATCAAAGGGGGCCTTTACTCTTCTCATGGTGATGGTGAGGGAACACCCAGTCAGAAAACAACCATAATAGAGAATGGAGTTCTCAAGAACTTTTTATACGATATTCAAACAGCTAACAAGGGGAATGTGGTAAGTACTGGTAATGGAATGCGTGCTTCATTCAATGACATGCCTGCGGTGAGTTTATCAAACCTCATCCTGGATTATAAAGATTTTGAAGAACTTTCAGAAATCAAAGAGGGTCTTTTAGTAAACGATGTTCTGGGGGCACACACAGCCAACCCCATATCTGGAGATTTCTCTGTGGAAGGGATGAACGCTTTTAAAATTGAGAAAGGAGAAATCGCTTATCCTGTTAAGAATGCAATGTTATCAGGTAATATATTCTCCATACTGAAAGACTCAAAGGCCGCTTCCGAAAAAACCCGCCAACTCGGGCCTTTTATCGTACCTCCTATAAATGTGTCCAGTTTGCGTGTTGTGGGCAGTAAATGATAGAAGTTAGTTAGGGAAGTTAGTTAGGAAGTTTACCTATGAAGCTTTAACATATAAGTTATCAATATGGGTTAAATTAGGTTAGGGGATTTTAATGGAAAAAACTGAAGAAAATAAACCGGTTTCAGCTGATGAAATATTCAATGATATTAAAGGGGATTACCCTGATGTGGAAAGGGTGGTTATGGAAGACGAGGAGAAAACAGTTTTCTGTATTTATGCTTCAGATGACGTTCTCTGGAAAATATTTGAAGATTGGATGGAACTGGTAGCAAGTATCGAGTTTAACGCCGGAACTAATGAAGAACATTATTTAAAGGTAATACCTTAATTTCATTTTCATTCCATTTTTAGTTATTTAGTTCCTTAGTTCATTATTAATCCTTTTTTGTCCTTTTAGTCCTTTTAGTCCTTACTTCTTTTTACCTTTTTACTTCATTCTAGTTTATTTTATTTTATTTTCTAATTATGTCCTTCAATTTCCCTTTATTTTCTATTTTAAAAACATTAAAAATCAATTCAAAGGGGTTTGAGGTCAGACTTCAAATGGTTTTAAGAAATTCCAGTATGGCATTTACAGTTTGATTCTGCTGCTGTTCACGGGTAATGGTACTGTTGTTATCCCCGGATTGAATACCATAATCTCCAAAGTTGAAGTGATTGCCACCAGGAATGGTGATGAAGGTGGTGTTTTTAGGGAATTTATCGAGATTACTGGAGATGTCCTCTGCTTTGGTCAAGTTATCCAGTGAGCCCCTAATTGAAAGTGCCTTAAATGTGGCATTTGAAGCATTGGTTGAAGGGTAACTGGCTAGATATACTACTCCTTTTATTTTATCCTGGTGGTTTACAGCATAATCCGATGCAAAAACACCACCCAGGGAATGACCACCAATTACCCATGAACTTATCTCGGGATGATTTTTTATAACATCATCGGCACGGTTAACACCAAAAAATGCCAGGTTAAATGGCATTTTCACAATTATGGTAGTATAACCATTTGCAGCCAGCTGGGATGCTATTACCGAGTATGATTCTGGCTGTACCTTAGCTCCGGGATAAAAGATTATTCCAGTTGTACTCAAATTAGCAGTAGGGGTGAATGTCACTGAATCGGCAGTGTTTAACACAGTGTAAGATTCGGTTGAGTTAAGTGCAGCTAGGGCTCTAGTATCCGCATGATAATAATCAGAAACGTAATAAGCAAAATAAGCCGCACCAATCAGGATTATGGCTAAAATTATTATCAGGAGTAGTTTCTTTTTTGATTTTAGAATTTCCATACAAAGCCCATCCATTTATTTAGTCTTGTATAAAAATATTTGATTTTGAACCCTCTCTTGATTTCCAATCTTCTCTTGATTTCAACTCTCTCTAGAAACGGGTACCAAAGTGTTATAACATCTTTTTACTCTTTTTTAGGGTGCGAATATACCAATAAATGCCAACCAGGCCAGGGCAGTTTTGGCAATCAGGCTGAGAATGATATAAACCCTTTCACCGTAGAGATAGTCCTTCCATTTCCCCACACCCTTGTACTGCAAGACCATGTTAATTGAGAATGTGTTGAACATGATGAAGTAGATTAACAGGATGGCATAGACAAATGTGGGTGGATTAGTTTCGGTTGAACCCAGTGCAGCAATGAAATATGCAGCCAACACTACCCAGGGTGTAAATCCTGCTAGAGCTCCTATTAGATATGCGGACCAGTCAGTTGCTTTGGTGTAAAAGTTGATCTTTTCCATTAAAAAGCCGCACATGATCATCACGGCATTCAGGACGAAGATCATTACCAGTGACCATAGATCCCATACTCCCACGAAGGTGGCGATTATTACCAGCATGATAGAGCTGGAGAAAAAGTATTCATACCACCGGTAGGGGTTCATTCCCTTTTTCAGGTTTTCATTGTAATTTTTAGTCTTTACAAAGGCAATTGTAAAGTGGGCAATGGCTGAAATTAACAAAAACGAAGCAAGTATCACTCCTAAATAACCAACTGTGAATGCAACAGTTGGATCCGGTGCAATCTGAAAAGCCGGAGGTGAAAGTGATATTATTTTAAATTTAAGATAAAAAGTGTAGATATTCTGGGTCCAGGTCAACCACAAACCTAAAGCGATCATGATCAACCCCTGTATAAGGTGCAATGAACCTGCTCCTATGTTGAGTTTTCTCAACCCCTCAAAGGTTATTGGTGACTGGGCAATAATCTCTCTTCTCTTGTCATTATCCATTAAGATCCCCCCTTTGTAATTATAATATTTGTTGGTTAATCTTATTAAATGGTTTGTGGCATGGAAGTTTTTTAAAAAGAATAACCAGATACACATCTACAAGAATACATTATCTTAAATTCTTTAATTGAACAATTTTTCCTATTCTCTTCTTTTTATTTCCACTGGAAAAGGATTTATGTATGTTTAGCTAAAATAATAATCACAAATCCTATGAAATTGAATATAATGGTTTATATTTGTACAATAAAACCCAATTGAAAATCGCAATTCAACACTTCAACATATTTGGAATATTTAAACGAGGTTAAGGATGATATGTGAAAATTGTGGTGCTCGAATAGGGAAGGGGAAGAGTTACTGTCCTAACTGTGGTAAGGAAGTATATAATTCTGGGAATAAACCTCTGAAAAATAAGTATCTAAGGGGAGAATACCTGCAAAACGATGAAAGCTCAGCAGAACCATATTACTTGGAAGAAGAAAACCTTTCATCGGACACAAATCAAAAAGAACCATATCAAAATTGGGATGATTATAATAAAGATCCCTATGAAGATTATACTCAAACTAAGGATGATAATGAAATAAATAATCAAGATACTGGTTATAGTCATGACTATGATAAAAAAGGTAGTTATGATCAGTATAAAGATGAATCTCACCATCAAGATTATGATGATAATAAAAGGTATAGTGGGGGTCGTGATCCAGAAAGGGGTCACAATAAATACGATAAAAGATATGATAAAAAGAAGAGTTATAATAAATATGATGGGGATAGGGGTTATGATAAGGGATATAATAAAAGTAAAGGTTATAAACGGAATTATAATCAGGAAAATTACCATAAAAAGGGTAAGCCAGTGAGAAGAGGATATGATCTGGATGCATATTATGGGACTGAGGAAAAAAAGAGTTCCATATGGAGAACTGTTATTCTATTTTTGATATTGGCTTTGCTTATGGGTCTGGTAATGGGATTCATTTTCTTTTCAACCAAAATCCAGAAGATTATATAACATTTTTATTCCTTTCCTATTTTTAGAAGAGATTGTCTCATTATGTTTTTTTTTAAAATGAAATTACAGAGTGAAATCAGAGAATAGGAAATTATATGGTGGGAATCGTAGAATAGGAAATAAGAAAATAGAATATGATAGAATAAGATAGGATAGAATAGTACTAAACCATAAACAATGGATTGTGGGTTATGAACATTTTAATAACTGGTCCGCCTGGTGTTGGTAAAACCACTCTATTAAACAAAATTAAAAAGAAAATTAAGGATATGGGCTATTCTACTGGGGGAATGTACTGTCCAGAAATAAGAGAAGGGGGTCGGCGAACTGGTTTTGAGATCATTGACATAGCTTCCAAACAGAAAGGGCTACTGGCAAGCACACATAACATCAAAGGTCCAAGTGTGGGTAAATATAGGGTTAATTTAGATGATATCAATCAAATTGGAGTTTTAGCCCTTCGAAATGCCCTTAAAACATCCGATTACATTTTCATTGATGAAATTGCTCCAATGGAACTTACCAGTAGTTCTTTTTCCCAAACAGTATGGGAAGTAATGGAAAGCAAGAAAATAGTCATTGCAATCATTCATCAGCGATCCAAGCACCCATTTATTTTAAAGGTAAAAAATAGGGAAGATGCAATGATTTTTGATATAAACTTAAAGAATAGGGATTCCTTAACTGATGAAATACTCCAAAATATAGCATCGATTGGATAATGATTTACTTGAATGATGATCTGGATAATTGAAAAATGATCCGAATACTCTGAAATGATCAAGACAATGATCTAGATACAAATTAGGATAATACGCATTAATTAAGGAATATCTGATGAGAATTATAAGACAGGGGAATAAAATAGGTAAAATAAGAGAAAAAGAGGATGGAATTAATTAAAGGTTGTTGTTCAGTAAAAATTCTCCTCTTTCAATCCTGTTTTTAAGTTCTCTGGCTAGTTCACGGGCTCGTTTAATATCGGACTGGCGGCAACTTACTTCTAACTCTTTTACCTTTCCTTCCCAGTCTATCTGGACCTGCCCCCGTTCCATCTGGAATGTTCCAAATGGGCAGGAATAGGCGCACATTCCACAACCAAAACATCGAACTGGATTTAAGGTTTGATTCTGGAATGCCCTGGTGGGGCATCTTTCCTCAACCATGCAGGTCTGGCAGTTTTGACATAATTCTTTTTCATAAGTTGGACGTTCATCAACATTCCTCCACACTTGGTAGGTGGTCTGGCTCAGGACACTGTGACGGCCCCTGATATCTGCAACTGGCAGACGAATGTCTTCATTTTTGATGAAGGTTTTCCTGAGAATTTCATCATCAAGGATGGGTATGGCGGTGGCCACACTGTTATAAACCTCTGGCCCGGCACCAGTACGGAAACCACCCAGGTAATGGGGATCCATATCCTTCATATCCGCAGTTATCATCATGTTCGGTTTTTCAGGACTGCTACGGGTCCCGGGGCCAATGAACAATCCTTCAGAGTTATTTATAAGCAAACGAGTTCCCTTCTGAATTGAATTGAGTTGGGGATCGTTCTGAAGTGGGTTGAGCTCACCACAACCCGAGAATGAAATCCCCTTAAAAGGCCCATCCATGTCCACTGCGTTAAATATGGATGAAACTGGTTGGGAAGTGGGATTTATAAATGCAGTATAATTTTTAAAGGCAAATCTAGTTCCAATCATTTGTGCGGTTCCAAAATCATCCAAAGTGGCAGATGATTTCAGGATATTTCCATCTATGTCTTCTACATCTATTTCAATTTCTTCGCCACGGAGAAGGTCCTTAAACAGGAATCCCCCACCATACTGTGGGTCGGTGATACTGTGGGAAGTTCCGTAAACCATGAGATCCACAGAACCCAACCATTCGTTGGGGCATGGTCCAGGAAATCCTGGAACACCATTTAATGTGATTTTCCTGGATTTCTTAAATGACCCGGGTTCTGCAACTGGTAAGTGGAATATGGCTGCAGTTCCGGACATGATACCACAGGTACCGGTGGTTACCACGTCAACGTCTTCCACTGTAGGTTCTTCACCATCCATAACCAGACGGGTTACTTCCTCGGCAGTGAGGATGGTGGCTTCACCATTTTTGATCTTCTGGTTTATATCGGGAATGCTTTTTTTCAATTAAATTCACCTGTAAAATTCCAGTAAAACACCTTAAAGTTGATTTGTTGAATTTTATAACGTTTAATAAATTCAACAACGTTTATGGATTCAATAACTTTTAATGGATTTAGCAACGTTTTAGTTCATTTCCTTAAAATCCATTAAGATTTTTCTGGGCCAGCCTATCCTTCACAGCAGTTCGTACAGATTCAATGGCTTCAGAAATTTTCTCTCCATTTTTTCCTGCTCCCTGGGCCAGGTTAGGTCTTCCACCACCGCCACCGCCCATAATAGCAGCAGCTTCCTTGATGATCTCATTGATTTTAATTCCCTTATCTATGGCCTTTTTGGATGCCGCACCGGCAATTTTCCCTTCCGAGTTACCCAGAACGACCAGATCCACTCCTCCATCATCGGTGAGCTGGGTGACCATTTTAACCAGTTCACCAATATCTGCATCCACTTTATCTGATAAAAAGGATAAGGAATTGATTTCTTCGGTCTGGTTAATTAGGGATTCTGTTTTAAGCTCAGCAACCTGCTTTTGCAAACGTTTAATATCATTCTTAAAGGCCTTCCATTCAGTGAAGAATCTTTCACTGGTCTTGGGAAGCTGATTTGCTTCTACTTTAAACACAGCAGCACTTTCATGAAGGAGTGCATCATTATTTTGCATTGATTCTACTGCTGCAACACCAGCAGAAAACTCCAGGCGTTCGACTCCATCCTGAATCCTTTCGGTCCTGTTGACTTTCACCAGCCCGATCTGTCCTGTATATTTGCAGTGTGTACCTGCACAGGCCTGCACATCCACACCAGGGATCTGAACTACCCTGATACTTGTTCCGGGTACCACTCCGCCCTGGTACAGTATAAATCCATATTTTTTCTCAGCATCGGTACGGTCCATCCACTGGGTCTCGAGGGGAATGTTATCCATCACCCACTGGTTGGCTATGAGTTCGATCTGGTGGAGTTCTTCTTCACTGATACGTTGGTAATGTGAAAGGTCTATTCTGGACTTTTTAACACCTTTTTGTGCTCCTGCCTGCCAGATGTGGTCTCCCAGAACTTTACGGGCTGCTGCCACCAGAAGGTGAGTTGCGGTGTGGTTACGGGCCAATGCAATTCTACGGTCCCAATCAATTTTTCCTTTAAGGGTTGACCCGGTGCGGTGTTTGAGTTTTTCCAGTTTATCCTCTTCCACCCGGTGTAAGACAATTCCATTCAGCTTTTCAGCATGCAGGACCCTGATTTTTTCTTCCCCTGTATCCAGGTAACCTGTATCAGATGGTTGTCCCCCTCCTTCGGGGTAGAATATGGTCTGATCCAGTATGATGTTGTTCTGGTACGTTCCCAGGTACCGGGCTGTGAATTCTGTTTGCTGTGGGTCATCGTAGAACATGAGACTGGTTTCCGGGAAGTCCAGTTCAACTGGTGCTTTTTCTTCCACAGCTTCCTCTGAGTGTTCGGCTGCCACCAAGGTGTAGAAGTTATCCGGTACATTCACTGCGAAGTCCAGTTCCCGGGCCACTTCTTCCACAGTTTCTGGAGGCAGTCCCTGGGAATCGTAGAGTTTAATTAGCATGTCCAGGGGCATTTCATCCTTCTTATCCTTTTTCAAGTATTTGATACTTTTTTTAACCATCTGATGTCCTTTTCGAATGGTTTTACTGTAACGTTTCTCTTCCAGTTCAATTACCCGTAAAATGTGCTCCTGGTGGTTGCGGATCTCAGGATAGGTCTGGGAGAGGAAGTTCAACTGGATGTTCATGATGTTTCCCAGTGATTCCCTAAGTCCTAATTTTTTTATGAAGCGTATTGTTCGGCGGAGGATTAAACGAGCTAAATAACCTTCCTTAACATTGGAGGGTATAACACCATCCGCCAGCATAAATGCCAGGCATCGGGTGTGATCAGCAATAACGTAAATAGCTTCCATTGGTTCGGTGGCTTCTTTCAACTCTTCCACGGTGATTCCCAATCTCTCTGCCACCCTGCTGCGCAGCACTTTCAAATCAGCAATGTCTTCAATGTCCATCATCCCTGCTACCTGGGCGTTTTCACCCAGGATATGATGGTTAAGCTCAACACTGGCCATTTCCTGAAGTTCTTTTATAACTGGTCCAAATGATGCATCATAGGCAGTGGGTGTACCCTGGCTTATCCAGGCAAACCTTTCCAGACCATAACCTGTATCCACTATCTTCAGGGGTATTTCTTCCTTTTCCCCTCCAGGTAAGGTGCGGTACTGTATGAAAACCAGGGTAGCCAGTTCCACTCCCCTCACGCAGACTTCATAGCAGGGTCCGGAGTTCCCTCCACCTTCCCACCATGATTCAATGAAGGTGATCTCTTCTCCTTTTATTCCCAGATGGGTTATGAAGTCATGGCAGTACTTTACAGTCTCATCTTTCCAGTAAATTTCATCTTCAGGAGAATTAAATGCATGGTGTGCTCCCATGGTGAAGCAGGTCATGTGTCTACCA